>JAPXRJ010000060.1:0-14450 GCA_033813615.1 Microthrixaceae bacterium
CTTCCTCGACCTCGTCGACGGCGAGCTGGACGTCACGACCGAGACCCGCGCCGAGGTGGCGGAGGTCATACGACGCCTCCGACCCCAGGTGGTGATCGGCCACGACCCGTGGAAGCGGTACCGACTCCATCCGGATCACCAGGCCGCCGGACGGCTGTGCGTGGAGGGCATCGTCGCGGCGCGCGATCCCGGCTTCCACCGCGACCAGCTCGACCGCGGGCTGTCACCGCACCGACCCGACGCGCTCCTGCTGTTCGAACCCGACGTCGCGAACCACGCCGAGTCGGTCGACGAGGAGTGCCACCTGATCCGGCTGCGGGCGCTCGAGTGCTTCGCCAGCCAGATCGCGACCACCCACCTCTACAAGGTGGACTCGGAGCCGCCGGGTGCGGATCCGCTCGACGAGTGGCGACGGCGTGAGCGTGAGCGCCTGGAGGTCGCCGGGAGTTGGGCCGGCACCGGGCTGGCCGAGCCGTTCCGCCTCATCGTCGACCAACTCTGAGCGACCCGCCCTGCTGTCCCAGGACCGCTCGTCGGGTCGGGAGGGGACCCGGTCAGTCGCCGCCGCCGCTCGTGACGATCGACGTGGTCGGCACCGATGCAGGCTGGTCCACCGGTTGGTCGGACTCGGAGCCGCCGGTCTCGGTCTCGTCCGCGGAGCCGCTGTCGAGCGTGGAGGGTGTCGAGCCGTCGCCGGCGACGATCGTCGTCGGGGCGATGCCGCCGGGGGCGAAGTCCGACGGGTCGATGCGGGCGAGCACTCGTTCGATCACGTCGTTCATGAACGGCGGGTCGGGTCGGGTCGGGCCGGAGTGCAGGATGCCGATGACCACGTCGCCGACGGCGAAGATCGCCCACTCCTGCGTTCCGTCGCCGTTCGAGTCGACGTAGGTGGCCGCCACGAAGTCGTCCGCGATCGGCGGGGACTCCGATGCGTCCTTGATGTCGAGCCGCACCTGGCCGGCCGGGCCGTCCCGGTAGAACTGCGAGCACTCCGACAGCGCGTCCTGCACGTCGTTGACGTAGGTCTTGGCCGACTGCCACCTGTCGACGTGCAACGCCTGGGCGATGAGGAGCGTGTCGTTGGTCGGGTCGGTGAAGACGGCGGAGTGCACCTCCGACAGCGGGGTGGGCGGCGCGACCGTCTCTCCGCAGAAGGTGCTGTTGAGCACCCCGAACCCGGCCAGGTTCGCGTCGCCCGGCTCCCACCCCTTGGGAAGGTCGTCCTGGCTCACCACCGCCTGTTCGACGTCGACCTGTCCAGCCAGACGGGCCTGGTCCAGGCGGACCGCGGACGAGTCGTCGTAGTTGAAGAACGTCAACGGGTACGCAGCGGCCAACCCGAGGGCGGTGCCGCTGATCAGGAGCAGGCCGAACAACATGGCCACCCGCAGCGTCTTGGACCCGATGCGGCCCAGGAACGATCTCACCCGCTCATCCTTGCGCGTCGGCGGCCCGAGGTGGCGTCTCCCCGTCCGCGGGTGGGCGAAGGGTCACTCCCCCGGTCCCCCGAAGCGAGCCTGCCACCCCGAGAGCTCCTCGGCATCGAGCTTGCGGAACAACAGGGGCGGCGGGACCAGCATCGAACCGGCCGGGAGCACATCGGAGGCGGCCTGGCCCAGGCCGCCGTCGAGGCACAGCGGCACGCGTGCGACGTCGGGGAACGCCATCCGGAGCCGATCCGACGTGGCCGGCACGAACGGCGTCGAGGCCACGGAGTGCACCAGGACCAGCGCGAGCGCGGTCCGCAACGTGCAGGCGGTGCGGTCCCGGTCGACCTTGATCGTCTTCCACGGCTCGGTCTGCTCCAGGTAGACGTTGCCCTCCGCCCACAGCGCCCGCAGCGCCGCGGCGGCCTTGCGGAACTCGAGCGCGTCGAGGTGGCCGGTGTACTCGGTCAACCTCGCGTCCACCCGTTCGGCGAGCGCCGCCTCGTCCTCGCCGGGTTCGCCGCCGACTGGGACCACCTCCCCGAAGTGGCGCACCACCTGGGTCACGGTCCGGTTGACGAAGTTGCCGAACGTACCGACGAGGTCCTTGTTGACCGAGTCCCCGAACAGCTCCCAGGTGAAGCTGGTGTCGTCGGACTCGGGGGCGTTGGCCATCAGGTACCAGCGCCAGTAGTCGGCGGGCAGCAGCTCCAGAGCGTCGGACATGAACACGCCGCGATGCTCCGAGGTGGAGAACTTGCCGCCGTAGTAGGTCAGCCAGTTGAACGACTTGAGGCGGTCGACGAGCTTCCAGTCCTCGCCCGAGCCCAGGATCGTCGCCGGGAAGCTCAGGGTGTGGAAGGGCACGTTGTCCTTGCCCATGAACTCGGTGTAGGTCACGTCGGCCGCGCCACGGTCGTTGCGCCACCAGCGTTCGAACAGCGCGGCTGCGTCCTCGGGGCCGACCTGCAGGTCGGCCCACTCCCTGGTGGCACCCAGGTAGCCGATCGGGGCGTCGAACCACACGTACCAGACCTTGCCGGCGAGCTGCGGGAAGTCGTCGGGATCCACAGGGATCCCCCACGCCAGGTCCCTGGTGATGCCGCGGTCCTCGAGCCCTTCGTCGAGCCACTTGTACGCGATCGACCGGGTGAGCTGCGGCCAGTCGTCCTTGGTGTCGATCCAGGCACGGATGCGCTCCGCGAGCTGCGACTGCAGCAAGAACACGTGGAAGCTCGAGCGAACCTCCAGGTCGGTGGAGCCCGACACGGCGCTGCGGGGCTCGATCAGGTCGGTCGGCTCGAGCTGCTTGCCGCAGTTCTCGCACTGGTCGCCGCGAGCACGGTCATAGCCGCAGTTGGGACAGGTGCCCACGACGTAGCGATCCGGGAGGAACCGCCCGTCGGCCACCGAGTAGACCTGCTCGGTGGCCCGGACGTCGGTGAAGCCCTGATCCTTGAGCCGCCGGGCGAAGTGGTCGGTCAAGCGGTGGTTCGCCGGGCGCGACGTGCGCCCGAAGTGGTCGAAGCTCAGATCGAACCGCTCGCACAGGTCCTTCTGGATCTCGTGCTGCTCCGCGCAGAACTCGGCGACGTCGAGGCCGGCCTCTGCGGCAGCGAGCTCGGCCGGCGTGCCGTGCTCGTCGGTCGCGCAGATGAACAGCACCTCGTGCTCCGCAGCCCGGAGGTACCGTGCGTACACGTCGGCCGGCAGCATCGAGCCGACCAGGTTGCCGAGGTGCTTGACCCCGTTGATGTACGGCAGGGCGCTGGTGATCAGGTGGCGGGACACGCGTGGCTCGACTCCGGTCGGGGACGATGCAGCCTATTGCGCCGCCCGACTGACCCACGCGGCACCTATCCGTGCCGCGACGTCGGCCATCGCCGCGTCGTCGCGGTAGCGGGTCCGAGGCCAGAAGAACCCCTTGAGCCCGTCCTTGGGGTTCCGAGGCACGACGTGGACGTGCAGGTGCGGCACCGACTGCGACACGACGTTGTTCTGCGCCACGAAGGTCCCCGCTGCTCCCATGCCGTCCTGCACGGCACGAGCCGCTCGCTGCACCCGTTCGAAGTACGGACCGACGTCATCCGCCGGCACGTCGCTCAGCGTGACGACGTGCGCCCGCGGCACGACGAGCGTGTGCCCAGCGAACAGCGGCGTCCGGTCCAGGAACGCGACGGCCACGTCGTCGGAGAACACGATGTGGGCTGGAGCGCTCCCGGCGACGATGTCGCAGAACACACAGCCCGGCCCGCTGTCGGTCTGTCGATGTTCGACCACGCCGGACCGTACCTCGGCCAACCTGATTGACGTTCAGTCGATCAGCGGCGAGAGTGCGGCGACGCGTGACCGGGACGGTGGCCATCGGCCCTGATCTCGGGTGCACCAAGGGGAGGGTCGTCATGGGAGACATGGGCGAAGGCAGGGATCCACGATCGCGGGTCCGGGCCCGACGACGGGGCCGACCCGTGGCGCGTCTCTTCGCGTCGCTCGCCGGCCTGGTCATGGTCGGTTCGGTCATGGCGGCGTGCACGCCGACACCCGAACCGACGACGGGTCGAGACCTTGCGGTGACGGTCCCCGACGGCGTCAGCGCCATCATCGGATCGACGACGACCTACGCGGTAACCGTCGCGAGCCGCGGCACCGAGGCGACCACCGGCGAGGTCGCAGTGACCGTCGTGGTGCCTCCCGGCCAGGCGGTGACCGCTGCAACAGGGATCGGATGGAGCTGCACCACGACCGCACAAGAGGCCACGTGCCGCATCACCGACGCGGACGTCGCTCCGGGCACCCAGCTGCCGGCGGTGCAGGTCAGCGCGTCGGTCGCGGATCCGACCTACGTCGCGCAGATCTACGCGACGGTGAGCTCCGTCGGAGACGCGAACCCGGCGAACGACCAGATGGTGGGCGAGGTCACGGTGACCCCGCCGGTGACGGGCGACCAGCTCTTCATCCAGATGGCCGGAGCGCTGACGCTGCGCAGCGGCGGGACCATCGCCTCGGGCGATGTCTCGATCACACCTGCCGCCTCCGGCGGATTGGGCGGTGCGGACCACCTGGTGATCGACGCGACCGTCGGGACGACCAGGGTCCAGGCCGACCTCGTCCGCGGCACCTTCACCTTGTTCAGTGGACCGGTCAGCGTGTGGGACCCGCGGCTCCCCGACGGTGGTCCGATCACGGTGCAGTGGCGCGGTGCGTTGTACGGGTTCGGCTCCATACCGTGGCGCAACCTGCAGGGCATGGCGCTCGACCTGAGGATCCCGAGCCTCGACGCCGGGGGGATCACCGGAGCGCTCGCCAACGGACTGACCTTCAGCCTGGGGCTCACCGCAGCGGACTACTCGCCCACGCCGGCGCCGCCCAACGAGCCCCCGCTGAGCTACACCACGAACATCCCCACCGTGAACGCGAGCTGGGACACGCCCGCCCGGGCCGTCTCCGGCGCCGAGATGACGCTGCCGCTGCAGATCGACCCGCGTGCAGCCGGGACGATCGGGCCGGTGACGGCAACGGTCGACGTCCCCGACGGCCTCACGTTCCTGGGCACGCGCAGCGGATCGAGCTGCATCAACGTGCCGGCGGTGCCCGGGCGACTCCGATGCACTCTCGACGCCAGCCTGAGCGCGCCGTTGCGGCTGAACCTGCTGGCCGGTCTCGCCGGTGCCGTGCTGCCGGTTCCGGTGCCGTCCATCGACCTGCGTGTCCGACCCGACCAGAGCGGAGTGCCGTACACGGTCACCGGGACGGTGAACTCGGCCAAGCTGGTTCCGGTCTCGACGACGACCACCTTCGCTGCGATGCCTCCCGGACCTGATGTCGGACTCACGATGAACGGCCCGGAGCGGACCTCGACCCTGTTCTTCACCGAGGGCAACGGCCTCAGCGGCAACCAGTACAACTTCGCCGTGGACAACGTCGGCACCGCGACATCGGCGGGCAGCCCGGTAGTGACGCTCAACCTCCCCGCCGGTGTCACCTACCGCGGGGTCGGCAACGATCCCATCTCCAACCCACCCATCCCCAGCGGCCGTCAGTGGAGTTGCAGCACTGCTGGTCAGGTCGTGACGTGCTCACGCAACACCGGGATCTCTGTGACGGCGGGGCTGATCAGCGCTCTGCCGTCGAGGTTCTGGGTCACCGTCGACGTGGCCACCGCCACGGGACCGGTGACCGCGACCGCCAGCATCGTCAACAGCAACGACGTGGATCCCGGCGGCGCGTCGAAGTCCGCGACCGCCACCACCCAGGTCGCGGCAGCGGACGCACCGACCTTCGACGTCTCGCTGTCGAACGGAGCGTTCACCGTCGTGAACCGTCCGGTCCTGCACGGAGGGTGGACGTTCGACATCACCCCTGAGGGGCGACTCGACGCCGTCCACGGCTGTGGCTCGTCAATGGACTTCCGTCCTGCGGTGCTGGCGGTGCCGGTCATCGGACCCACCTTGGTTCCCGAGGTGTTCGCCGACAACGAGCTCTGCGTCGACCTCGTCCGGACACCGGGGACGAACGGCTGGACCGGAACGGTGGGCACCGACTTCGTGACCCAGCCGGTGTTCCTGCCGCCGCCGATCCCGCCCGAGATCCCGCTCCCACCGGTGATCGGCCCTCGTAGCGTGTCGGTGACCGCTGGCAGCAACGCAACGGTGGGCGGTCCCGTCTCCGGGAGCGTGGCCGGGACGGCCGACGGATCGAGCATCCAGCTCATCCTCAACGGCGGCGTCGACTTCACCACGAGCTGGCGGATCACAGCCCCACCGACGGCCACATGCACCGACATCTCACTCTGCCCCTGATTCTCCAACGACAGTGCTGACGGGCGGGGCCCGCCTGCCCGTCATCGCTGTCAGGGTCGACACGTACGCTCCCCCACGTGAGCGCACCCGTCTACGGACTGGACATCGAGACCGACACATCGGTCGACGGGCTGGACCCGGCGGTGTCGGCCGTCGTCGCCGTCGCCGTGGCGACCGCCGACGGTGATCACGTCGTGCTCGGTGACGAGGCATCCATCCTGCGCCGCACCGACCAGCTGCTCGCCAGGCTCGCGCCCGGCATCGTGGTGACCTGGAACGGCGCAGGCTTCGATCTGCCGTTCCTCGACCACCGGGCTGCGCTGCACGGCATCGCGCTGGGCCTCGAGCTGTGGGTCGACCCGTCGATGTCGGCCGATCCCGGCGCAGTGCGCGGCAGATGGCACTGCCACGATCACCTCGACGGCTACCGCCTGTACCGAGCGGATGTCGGTCGCTCGCTCGGGCTGCCCTGCGGGCTCAAGCCGCTGTCCAAGCTGGTCGGGCTGACACCGGTCGAGGTCGACCGGTCCCGGCTGCACCTGCTCGACCGGGCGACGGTCCGCGACTACGTGGCGTCCGACGCCCGCCTGGCGCGCCAGCTCGTGCTCCGACGCTGGCCGGTCGCCGCACGCTCCGCCGACGGCTGTCACCGGTCCGTGCCACACTGATCGGGTCGCCCTCGGGCGACGGGTCGGACCCCCCGAACTCCGGGTCCCTTCACAGCACCGATCGCGGTGCACGTCACCGGTGTCCACGTCGTCCGACGAGCACCGGCGGAGGGACCCCATGTCGTCCAGCTCTCGTCCGCGCGGCTCACGCCGCGACCATCCCACACCCTCGCGGCGCCACGTTCGCCCGCCGGGCCCGCTGCTCGTCGCCCCCGGCGCCGAGCTCACCCCCGATCACATCGACGGGCTCCTCACCGTGCTCGGCGGGCTCGACACCGGGTCGCTGGTGATCGTCCAGCCCGACCGGCCCGGCCACATGACGCTCGGCGTGCGCGAGCTGCCGGCCGACCCACGCTGTGCGGGCGCCGGGCTCTTCGGGCTCGACGTCCCGACGGGGTGCTCGCTCATCGCCGCGTCGTTCATCGGCCGGTGCTCCAGCGACGGCGATGCCGGAACCGATGGCGGCGCCGCGGGTGGTTCGGCTCCCACCAGGGTGGATGCACTCGTGACCGCCCTCGGCGACGTGCACGCCCGGGTGCGCCACGGCGACGAACCCCCGCAACCCGTGGTCGGCGCGCCGAGCGGGGTGATGGTGGACGCGATGCACCGGGCGATCCGGCTTCCGTCCCCCGGTTCGCCGCCACCTCTGACCGAGCTCGTCGGCCGCATGTGGCTGCACCGGGTGCTGGGTCTGCCATCACCTGCACCGACGTGGTCGCAGGCCGCCACGACGCACCTGGATCCCGGTCGCTCCGGCCGGCCGCGTCGTGGCGGCGAACCCACGACCGACGAGGTCGTCGACTCCATCCTCGAGCTCGCCGACGACGCCGACTGGCGAGATCTCCATCGAGCCGCGGCGATCGGCCGGATGGCGGTGCCCGAGCTCGACCCTCTCGAAGCCGACTGGATGGACCACACCATGTTCGCCCGCTGGATGGTCGAGTCGTTCCGCTCCACCGACGTGGCACTGGCGATGCTGCGCTCGAGCGGAGCGGATGCCACCGCCGATCGGATCGACGAGGTGCTCTCCCGAATCGCCGCCACTGCCCCGGTGCTCCGCCGGGGGCGTCGTGGCGCGTAGTGTGCCGCGGATGAGCGGCGTCACATTCGCCCAGGTGACCAAGGCGTACGGACAGGTCACGGCCGTCGACTCCCTCACCCTGGAGATCGTGGACGGGGAGTTCATGGTCCTGCTCGGGCCATCGGGGTGCGGCAAGTCCACCGCTCTGCGGATGATCGCAGGGCTGGAGGAGATCACGTCGGGGATGCTCAGCATCGGGGACCAGGTCGTCAACCACGTCCCGCCCCGCGAGCGCGACATCGCGATGGTCTTCCAGAGCTACGCGCTCTACCCGCACATGACCGTTCGCAAGAACATCGAGTCACCGCTCGTCGCCAACAAGGCGGCCAAGGTCGACGCCGCGGAGCGCAACAGGCGGGTCGACGAAGCCGCTCGAGCACTCGACCTGACCGAGTACCTGGACCGCAAGCCCGGCGAGCTGTCGGGTGGACAACGCCAGCGCGTCGCGCTGGCCCGAGCGATCGTTCGGCGTCCCGAGGTGTTCCTCATGGACGAGCCGCTGTCCAACCTGGATGCCAAGCTGCGCACCCAGACCCGACTGGAGCTCGTCGAACTGCACCGCCGGCTGGGCACGACGATCGTCTACGTCACCCACGACCAGGTCGAGGCGATGACCATGGCCGACCGGATCGCGATCATCAACCGCGGTCGCCTCCAGCAGGTCGGCCCCCCTCAGGCGGTCTATGACCGGCCGGCCAACCTGTTCGTCGCCGGCTTCGTCGGCAGCCCGCCGATGAACACCCTGGAGGGCACGCTGACCTTCGTCGGCGAGGAGCCGGTGGTCACCACCGGCCACGGTGCGCTCCAGGCCGCCTCGGCAGGCGCCGCCACCGAGGGCACGCACGTCGTCGTCGGCGTGCGGTCCGAGCACCTGCAGATCGGCGAAGGTCCGGCCGCGCTGCGTGGGACGGTGGAGAACGTCGAGATGCTCGGCCACGAGCGCCACGTAGTGGTCCGTGTCGGAGAATCCATGCTCGTCGTCCGCCAACTGACCGACACGCCCGCGGCCGTCGTCGGCGAGCAGGTCGCCCTCGTCGCCGATCCGGTCGGCGTGCACCTTTTCGACCCGAACACGACCGAGCGGATCAATTGACCGACCTGCCCGTGACCGAGGTGCTGGTCGACGACGGCGAGCCGATCGCTGTACCCCTCGGTTCACGCACCCGCTCACGCGGCGCCCGGGCGCGCGACGCGCTGCTGGGCTACCTGTTCCTGCTGCCGGCGCTCCTGGTGTTCGCCGTCTTCGCCTACTACCCGCTGTACAAGCTGTTCTTCGACTCGATGCACCGCCAGCCGCGGTTCCTCAACAAGGCGCCCACCTGGGTCGGCTTCAGCCAGCTGTCCGACACGCTCACCAGCAGCGAGTTCACCTCCGGCCTCACGCACTCGGCGCAGTTCATGCTCTACAGCGTGCCGATCGGCCTGCTGCTCGGCGTGCTGCTCGCGGTGGCGGCGCACCGTCGCCTCAAGGGCATCAAGGTCTTCCAGGCCATCTTCTCATCGACGGTGGCGTCCTCGGTCGCCGTGGCGTCGGTCGTGTTCTTCACGCTGGTCAACCCGCAGGTCGGGTACTTCAAGAACGTGAGCTGGCTCAGCCTGAACCAGCCGCAGTCAGCCATGTTCTCCGTGTCGCTCAGCTCGGTGTGGCAGAACCTGGGCCTCACCTTCATCATCGTGCTCGCAGCGCTGCAGGCCGTCCCCGACGAGCTGAACGAAGCCGCCACCCTCGACGGCTTCGGTCCCATCCGCCGCTTCTTCCGCATCACCGTCCCGTTGATCTCTCCCGCGTTGCTGTTCCTGGCCATCGTCTTGGTGATCAGCGCGCTGCAGGCCTACGCGCAGATCGAGGTGCTGACCGGCGGCGGGCCCGCCGGCGCCACCGAGACGCTCCTGTTCAAGATCGCTGATCCCAAGGGCATCCGGGCGCTGCACGAACGGGCCGGGCTGTCGATCGGCTTGTTCTTCCTGACCGGGGCGGTCGCCCTGGTGCAGTACTCACTCCTGTCGCGACGGGTGCACTATGGCGACTGAGGGACAGGCCGCGACCCAAGGTCCTGACGCGACTCAAGGGCCTGGGGCGACCGACAGCGGCTCGCGCTGGTCCGCCGCAGGGTGGTACGTCCTGCTCACGGCGTTGTCGGTGCTGGTGCTGTTCCCCGTCTACATGCTCCTGCTGCGGGCGGTCTCCAACCCGCTCGAGTACGTCGCTGCGGGCCAGCCGCTGCACCCGGTCGGCCTCGAGCTCGACGCGTTCTCCAAGGCGTTCACCGAAGGCGACCTGGGTCGGTCGATGACGTTGTCGTTCGTCGTCACTCTCGTGATCGTGCTCGCTCAGCTGTTGACGTCGGTCCTCGCCGCGTACGCGTTCGCCTTCCTCGAGTTCCCCTTCAAGCGCGTCCTGTTCGCGATCGTCATCGCCACGCTGCTGCTGCCGATCGAAGTCACCCTGATCGCCAACCTCCAGACCATGCGCGACATCGGAGCGATCAACTCGGTGCCGGGCCTGACGCTGCCGTTCCTGGCCACCGCGTTCGGCATCTTCCTGATCCGACAAGGGTTCCTGGGCATCCCCGGCGACCTCCGCGACGCTGCCACCCTCGACGGCTACGGCCACCTGCGATTCCTGTTCCGTGTCGCGGTGCCGCTCACGCGGCCGATCATCGGCAGCTTCGTCGTCATCTCGTTCCTCGGCGCCTGGAACCAGTACGTCTGGCCGCGGTTCGCCACCACCGAGGACGGCTGGCAGACCGTGCAGGTGGCCCTGCGCAGCATCGCCAACGACCGGGTCGACCAGCTGAACATCGGCTTCGCCGCTGCAGTGCTCGCCGCTCTGCCGTTGGTCGTGCTCCTGATCCTGTTCCAACGCCAGATCGTTCGCGGCCTGACCGCCGGTGCGGTGAAGGGCTGACCTAGCGTCTCTGACGACGCGATCCTCCAACGGCGCGACCCCCTCAGAAAGCGAGTGCCTCCCATGGGCCGAGACAGCTCCAAGCACCGACCGGCGCACGCCCGACGAGGGCGAGCGTGGTGGCTCGTCGGCATCATCGCCGCACTCGCGCTCGTCGCCGGTGCCTGTGGCGGCGACGACTCGTCGCACGGCGACTCCGGGGGCGACTCCAGTGGCGACGGATCCGGCGTGGTGAACGCGGACGACTGCCCGGTCGACGACGTCACGTCCGCCACCGCGCCGGTCGCGGTGACCGTGTGGCACGCCTACCAGGGCCTGCAGGCCTCGACGCTGCAGCAGATCGCCGATGGCTTCAACTCCAGCCAGAGCAAGGTCAAGGTCGAGCTCCAGGCGCAGGGCACGTACGAGGAGCTGCTCAAGAAGTTCCAGGACGCACTGGCCAACCCGGCGTCGCTGCCCGACCTGGTGCTCACCGAGGACACGACCACCCAGTTCATGATCGACTCCGGCGTCGTGGTGCCGGCGGATTCGTGCCGCAAGGCCGACCCCGACTCCGACACGACCTACGACGACGTCCTGGCGTCGGTCACCTCGGCCTACACGGTCGACAAGGTGCTCTGGCCCGGCGCGTTCAGCGTGTCCATGCCGGTGCTCTACGTGAACAAGGCGATCCTGGCCCAGGCCGGCGTCGACACGACCACCTTCCCGACCACGATCGACGAGCTGCGGGCCACGGCAGAGAAGATCAAGGCGGCCAACGTCCCGGGGGTCAAGACCCCGGTCGTGATCAAGGTCGACTCCTGGTTCGTCGAGAACTGGCTGACCGGTGCCGGCAAGCCGCTGGTCAACAACGACAACGGCCGGTCCGGGCTGGGCACCGAGTCCGAGCTCGACCAGCCCGACACCACCGAGATCTACCAGTGGTTCAAGTCGATGATCGACGACGGGCTCGCCACCGCGGTGCCCAGCTCGGTGACCGGCGTCGACGAGTACCTGGCCATCAACGCCAAGACCTCGGCGATGCTCATCCAGACCTCGACCGCGATCAGCACCGTCGCCGCCCTGCTCGAGGGATCGGTGTCGGCCGATCAGCTGAGCGACGTGGGCGTGGACGCCACGATCAACACGGGGCTCGACATCGACGTGGCGCTGCAGCCGGGCCTCGAGGAGGCCGGCCAGGGCCAGATCGGCGGTTCCGCGTGGTACCTGGTCAAGACCGACGACGCCACCGGCGTCCCGGGTGCCTGGGAGTTCGTGAAGTACTTCCTGCAGACCCCGAACCAGGTCACGTGGACGCTGCAGGGCAGCTACCTGCCGGTGCTGAAGTCAGCGCAGGACGACCCGACGCTGCAGAAGGAGTTCACCACGACCACCAAGGGCAAGTGGCTGAACACCGCCTACCAGGGCCTCAAGAACCTCAACGCGGACTTCCCCGGACCCGTCATCGGTCCCTTCAACGAGTTCCGTGCCATCACGCGGGAGTCGCTCGACAGCGTCGCCTTCAACGGCGTCGGCGTCGATGACGCCATCAGCAAGGCCGACACCGACTTCCAGAACGCCCTCGACCAGTACAAGGCCGACGTCGGCGGCTGATCCACCCAGACTTGGCTCCCCTCGTTCCTGGGTCCGCGCGCAAGTCCGCGCCGATCCAGGAACGAGGTCGTCGTTTCGGCCCTCAGATCAGGCCGAGCCGGCGACCCAGGTCGCTGCGGAACCGTCGATCCGGGTCGGCCGCCCCCCGGATCCCGCGCCACTCGTCGATCCGCGGGTACATCGCTGCGACCAGTCCCGGGTCCAGACGGCTGTCCTTTGCCAGGTACAGGCGGCCTCCCAGATCCGCGACCTCACGGTCGAGCTCATCGAAGATGTGCTCCAGGCCGGCGGCGATCGGGATGTCGATCGTGAGCGTCCAGCCCGAGATCGGGAAGCTCAGATGGCCGGGATTGCCCGGACCCATCCGCTTGAGCACCGACAGGAACGACGGGAGCCCGGCGCCGGAGATCCGCTCGAGGGAGCGGCGGACGAAGTCGCCCGCGTCGTCGGGGACCACGTACTGCCACTGCATGAAGCCCCGCTGGCCGTACACCCGGTTCCAGTCGGCGACCATGTCGAGCGGGTGGAAGAACGCTTCGATGCCCATGAGGGCGTCGCGGCGACGCACCGGTGCCTTGCGGAACCAGAGCTCGTTGAACGCCTTCACCGACAGCCGGTTGACCAACCCCGACGGGAACACGTCGGGCAGCGACGGCAGCATGTGCGGCGCGTACTCCGATGGCCGCTCGATGCCGGCAGCGAGGAGCTCATCGCGTGTGGCGAAGCGCCCCCGGTCGAGCACCGAGCGGCCGAGGTGCCGGCCCTTGGCCATCACGTCGATCCACGCGACCGAGTAGTCGTAGTCGTCATCGCCGTCGACCATCATCGCCATCACGGCGTCGAGGTCGGGAGCGCGGTCCGAGTCGACCAGGATCCGGCTGGAGCCGACCGACAGCAGCTGCACGGTGGCATCGAGGATGATCCCGGTCAGGCCCATGCCACCGGCGGTCGCCCAGAACAGGTCCGCGTCCTGGGTCGGGCTGAGCTCACGGACCTCGCCGGTGCCGTCGACGAGGCGCATGCTGAGCACGTGGTTGCACCACGAACCCGACCTGTGGTGGTTCTTGCCGTGGATGTCCGACGCGATCGCTCCACCGACGGTGACGATGCGGGTCCCGGGCGTCACGGGTACGAACCATCCCAGCGGTACGAGCCAGCTCATGAGGTCGTCCAGACTGGTCCCCGCCAGGATCCGAGCGACCCCGGTGTGCAGGTCGAGGTCGATGAGCCCGGATCGCGCTGGACCGTCGAGCACGAGCCCGCCCGCGTTCTGAGCCGGATCGCCGTACGAACGCCCCAGTCCGCGGGCCACGACGCCTTCGGCGCCGACGCCGCGGACGGCGGCGACGACCTCTGCCTCCGACTCGACGGCCAGCACCTGCGATCGGGCCGGCGTGGTCCGACCCCAGCCCCGCAGCAACTCCGTACGGGCGGGAGAAGCACTGCCGGTCACAGGTACAGCCCTGCGAAGAGCAACCCGACGAGCACCACGCCCATGACCTGCATCATGCGGTCCTCGGCCAAGACCTCTTCGGGCGCGGACCCGTGGCCCTGATCGACGAGCATCGCATAGCGGAGGATCGCGATCAGGAACGGGATGATCGACAGCTGGATCCACGGTGTGGCCGACCCACCGAGGACCTGTGCCCGCTCCACCGCCCACAGGCAGTACGACATCGTCACCGCGGCGACCGCCGCGGTCCGCACCATCGCCAGGAACTCGAAGCTGTACTCGCCGAGAGTCGGACGCAGGTCAGCCGCCTGGTCCCCCAGCTCGCGCTTCTCGGCGTAGCGCTTGGCCGACGCGATGAACATCGAGCCGAACAGCGAGACCAACAGGAACCACTCCGACACCTCGACGCCGGCGGCATACGCTCCGCCGAGCAGGCGCAGGATGAAACCCGCTGACAGGATGACCAGGTCGAGGATCGCCACCTGCTTGAGGAACAGCGAGTAGCACGTCGTGAGGGC
>JAPXRJ010000061.1:0-14434 GCA_033813615.1 Microthrixaceae bacterium
TGCCGTCGTCGATCGACCCGAGCTACGACCTCACCATCCACAACGCAGCATCGGCCGAACCGACGTTGCGGGTGATGACGGTGATCGCCGTCATCGGCCTGCCGTTCGTGCTGCTCTACACCGCCGGCGTGTACTACTTCTTCCGTGGCCGGGTGGTGCTCGACGACGGCGGTTACTGAGCTTCCCTGGTCCCCTGCAGATCCGACTTCGTGTTCGGTCCTGTGGTGCGTCAGGCGCCAACCGGTACAGTGACCGCCGATCTGGAGAGGTGCCGGAGTCAGGTCGATCGGGCCTCCCTGCTAAGGAGGTGTGGGGGCAACCTCACCGTGGGTTCGAATCCCACCCTCTCCGCCACTCGGGCGTCGGCTTCCGCCGGCGCCCGTGTCGCGTCCGGACGGGTGACTTCGACGTGCCCACTCCGAGACGTGCCATCTGACATATTGCAGTCAGGTGACGATCTGTCGTACAACTGTCACCTATCGACCAAGAGCGGTGGCCCTGCTGCCGGCGTGCGCGATGTGGTCCCGACAGGGGCCCGCTGGTGAGAACCGTGCACAGCCCGCAGGGAATCTCCCACTTCCCCTGATCTCGAACGCGCCCCGACTCGCGGGGCGCTCGTTTGGAGGAAACACCCATGACCAAGAAGTCCTTGACGCGCGCGCTCGTGCTGTTGCTCGTCGTCGGCGGGTTCGCGCTGGCCGCGTGCACGCCCGAAGAGCAGGCGGCGGTGCTGGCCCACATCCGGACCCAGCAGGCCGCGACCGGTGGCGACCGCTTCGCGAACGCCATCAGTGACGCCGGACTGCAGCGGCTTCGCCACTGCGAGTCCCGCGGCAACTACGGAGCCGTCAGCAAGTCAGGCAGCTACCGCGGCGCTTACCAGTTCAGTCGGAGCACGTGGAACTCGGTGGCTTCGAAGCACTACCCGCACCTGCGAGGCACCGATCCCGCGTCGGCGGCGCCGTACGACCAGGATCGCATGGCCCGTGCCCTGTGGGCGACCGGCGGTCCCCGCAACTGGCCGGTCTGCTCCAGGCGAGTCTGACCTCTGTGGGCGCTCCTTCGGGACGCTCCACCGATGGCGATGGCCGGGCCCGCGGGTCCGGCCATCGTCGCGTCCCGCGGCCGGAGCGGGTGGATGGACGGTTCCGCCTTTGGTGGGCCCGTCGCCGCCGTCTAGGATCTGTCGGTTCCAACCAGCGCTCGTAGCTCAATTGGATAGAGCATCTGACTACGGATCAGAAGGTTGGGGGTTCGATTCCCTCCGAGCGCGCCAAACTGTGCAGGTCATCGGGTTCGTGACCTGAGCATCGCCTCGAACTGGACCCCTCTTGGCAATCCGTCGGCAATCCCGACGGGTCTCCGCACGAGAGGGAGGTCCTCATGCGAGGGCACCTGCAACACCGAGGCGGCGACGCCTACCGGATCAAGGTCTACCTGGGGCGATCGCCCGACGGCTGCAAGCGATACCTGGAACGGACGCCACCTATGCCGAAGCGGAGCAGTTCTCCGAGTCGACAGCAGGGGCCGAGGAGCCGCTCGCGCTGGTCGTGCAGGAGGAGTACCTCGACGAGCCCGCTCCAGGCCAGTATGTGCACGTTCGGGAGCGGCACATTGCGGAGTGGCCGGTCGAATTCCTGCGCCGTCCTCGGCGCACCGAGGCAACGATTCCCGACTTCCTCGACCCCGACGCGCCGCCGAACCGGCTGGAGATCCTGCGAGGGATGCCTGACGTCTCGTTCGGCGGCGGTTGATCTGACCGGTGGCGAGGGCGGCTACTGGTTACCAGCGCGAGGCGCCGCGATCGTCTCTTGCAGGTGGTCAGCGACTTCTTCGTAGAAGCGAATGGCCCTTTCGGTCGGCTCGGCGGCCGTTCGGCCCGCCATCACCCGTCCTCGACGAGCAGCTCGACGGGGCCGCCGTCCGGGTACGTGACCACGATGTGCATCTCTCCGCCGGTAGCGGCGACGAAGCGCTTGAGGGTGGACAGGAGCATGTCGCTGCGGCGCTCGAGGCGGGAGACCTCGGACTGGTCCATGTCGAGCAGCTCGGCCACCGTCGACTGGGTCAGTGCCCGTGCTTCGCGGAGCCGGCGGAGGGTGGCCTGGCGGCTGTTGATCTCGGCAAGGACGGCGTCGTAGCGGGCCTTGGCCCGGGGCTTGGTCTCGAGGAGTGCCTTGAACCGCTCGTGAGCGTTGGCCGCGTCGGCCCACTCCTGATCGGTGATCGTGGTGTCGGCAACCTTGGCGGTGTCGGTGTGGATGGTGCGGGTGGTCATCGGTTCCCTCGCTTCACAATGGGCGTGGTGTCGGGATGCTGGCGTGCGTGCTGGTCGAGACGGGCTTCGGCCTCGGTGAGGTTCGCCGGATACCAGTTGTTGCCCAGAGCCGTCTTGTCGCCTCCGAGGAGGACGAGGGTGACCTCGCCTCGGTCCGAGGTTCGCAGACGGCGTAGAGGATGCGGAGCACTGGCGGTCGGTCGGCGTAGGGCGCTGCCTCGGAGGGTGGGGTGCGCCGGAGGGCGTGAATGTCGTAGCGGGAGGTGACGACGGGGTGGGACTCCTCGCGGCGCTCGTCGTCGAGGTCTCGTCCGTGCGTCTCCAGTGCTGTCAGCAGGGCCATCACCTCCCCGAGTATCTCCTCGTCGGCTTCTGCGAGCTCCGCGAGCCATCGCTCGAACAGCGGGTGGTAGCGGACCTCCACGGGATGCACCCTACCTCATATGAGGTGAACTGCATACTTGGCACGGGTCGAACGCAGCGCCGCTGTCGGCGGCGGTCGCCTGGGCAGCTTGCCGCCACTCTCGGGGTCGAACCAGCATCCGGGTCAGAGATCGGCGAGGAACGCGTCCGCTCGGCGGGTGAGACCGGCGCAGCCGTACTGCGTCGCGGTTGCGGCGGCCGTGGTGACGAGCTGCCGGGCGCGTTGGTGGTCGCCCTCGGCGCCGCGGACGAGGCAGAGCTCCGCGTGGTCGAGCTGGCCGAGCGTCAGCCAGTACGGAGCCTGGAGTCGAGCGTGGATGTCGTGTGCGGTCGCGAACCACTCCTCGGCCCGGTCGTGGTCGCCGAGCAGTGTGGCGCAGCGGGCGAGCGGTCGTGCGATCGCGCCGCCCACCAGCGCGGGCGAAGGTTCGATGACGTGGCCGGCGAACGGCGCGACTCGGTCGATGAGCGTGCGAGCGGCAGCATGGCTTCCGGTGGTCGCGGCGGTGTCGCAGAGGTCGGACATCGACGCCAGCCAGGTGTGATCGAAAGGAAAGTCGAGATCGCTACTCATTTCGGCGGTCAAGCGCTCGTGTGCTTCGTCGGTGCGTCCGAGCTGGCTGAGCAAGGAGGCGACGGCAGCGCGCAGCACGGCGATGGACGGGTTGTCTCGGGCGGCGTCGATGAGGAGGTCGGCGATCTCGGCCACTCGGCCTTGGTGCTGGCGGATCATGAAGAGGTAGCCGCCGTAGGCACCGAACGCGTCGGGTGAAGCCACAGCAAGGCCGAGCTCCAACGCATGTTCGTTGGCCGCGTCGGCATGGGCAGCCTGCCCTGCGAGCAGCAGCCGACCGGTCGCCAGCATCGCGACTTGCCAGCGTTGATAGGGCAAGCCGATCATCGCTGTGAGGGCTTCGAGCTCACCGAAGACCGTGTCCGCCCCAGCCAGGTCGACCTGCTGATACCGAGCCCACGTCAGTTGGATCCTGATACGGGCACGCAGGACCGGGTCGCCGATCTCGTCGGACATTCGGACGGCGCGTTCGACCTCGCGCACAAGCTGGTCGCGGTGATCGGGGGATGCGAGGTTCAGGCAGGTGATGTCGAGCACGTCGACGAAGGCGGCGGTGTCGTCGAGATTCTGGCGAGCCACGTCGAGAGCTCGGAAGGCGAGGTCTCGACGGGGCCGCCACTCCCGAGAGTTGTCGTGCGCGGCGGCGAGTGCGGCGAGGAGCCGGGCGCGGGTCGGAGTCGGGTCGTTGCCCACCCGGTCGAGCGCGGCCTGTATGAACGGCTTGGTGTCATTGTCACCGAAGAACCCTGCGTACCGATCAGTGAAGGCAAGCGACGCCTCGACGAGCACGTCAGTATCGCCGATGTCGTGGGCGAGCTGGGAGGCGCGCAGCAGCGTGGTTCGGTAGTCGGCCAGGCCGGCCTGGCGTTGCGCGGTGCCGAGCGCGGCGAGCAGCCGGGCGCGTCGGCCATCGTCTGGCGTGGCTCGTTGGGCGAGGAGGTCGAGGGCCTGTTGGTACCAGCGGACGGCGTCCTCAGCGGCGAGTGCGGCGAGTGCGGCGTCACCGGCGCGCTGGACGTAGTCGAGGGCCTTGTCGATGTCGGCGGGTCGGGTGGCGGCGACCCAATGGCGGGCGAGCTCGGAGAGCGTCGTCGCATCCTCGCTGGTCGCCTGTTCTTCGAGGGCTTCGGCCACGCGCTGGTGGGCGCGTTGGCGGCGGGTGGCGCTGAGCTCGTCGTAGAGGCTGTGTTGGGTGAGGGCGTGGGTGAATCGGTAGCGCCCGGCGGTCTCACTCTCGGTGAGGAGCGCTGCGGTGACGGCTGCGTCGAGGTGGTCCAACAACTGATCCTCGCCGATGCCGGTGAGCACGGTGAGGAGATCGACATCGAACTCGCGGCCGATCACCGACGCCAACGTCAACGCCCTCAACGGTTCGTCACCGAGTCGCTCGACACGCCGGCCAACCACGTCGCGGACGCTGCTCGGCAGGCCGAGCTCATCGAGCTCGTCCGTGAGGACCCACCGGCCCTCCTCGTTGAGCACGATCCCGCCCGACTCGCCGAGATGGCGGAGCAGCTCACCGGTGAAGAACGGGTTCCCGTCGGTCTCCCGGCGCAACGCATGGGCGAGACCGACGCCGTCATCATCGAGGTCGTGGCCCGCCGCCGCCGCCAACAGCTCCAAGATGTCGGTGTCCTCCAGACCGTGCAGAGCAAGGCGGGTGACGTTGGCTTCGCGGTGCAGATCGGCGAGCAGCTGCGTGAGGGTGTCGCCACGACCGAGATCCGTGTCGCGGTAGGTGATCGCGATCGTGAGCCGGCTCGATGCGGGCGACGCGATGACGTGGCGCAGCACCTGGAGGCTCGCGGTGTCGGCCCAGTGCAGGTCGTCGAGCACGACCATCACCGGCTCACGCGCCGACACCGCAGCGAGCAGCTCCACGATCCCCTCCAGGAGCAGAAGGCGTTCGGTGTCGGGGTCGCCGACCCGGTCACCGTCACCTCCGACCTCAGGAACCAGCCGCGCCAGCGCGGCACGCTGCGCGGACCGCATCCCGGCCAGCACCGCCAACTCGATGTCGCCGACGAGCGCCGCAATGACCTCCATCCACGGCTGGTAGGCCACCGAGACCCTCATCGGAATGCCCGAACAACACCACCGACCCCTCGGCATGCGCAACGCGCGTCGCCTGCGCCACCAACGACGTCTTGCCCATCCCGGCCTCACCCGAGACGAACACCGCCTGGCACTGTCCGTTCACCGCTGCACGCTTACGAACCCCGTTGAGCGCGTCGAGCTCTGAGGTCCGACCGAAGAACCCGAACAGTGCGTTCGACGCCGCTCCGACCAGACGACCCGGTAGCGGCACCGACCCCTCGACGGTGGCCGGCTCCCAGAGGACCTCCACCACATCCACCGGCTCAGGCAGGCCCTTGAGCTCCAACGGACCCCGCTCGACGAAGGTCTGGGTCGCGTGACGGCCAACCATCAACCGCACCAGCTCAGCCACGAGGATCTGACCCCCCTGCGCCACCGCGCACAACCGCGCCGCTTCCACGACCGGATCACCGAAGAAGTCGCCGTCCTCCTCGACCGCCTCGCCCGCGCTCACGCCGACGCGAACCCCCAGCGGCTCGTCGGCGGAACGGTTGTGATGATCGATCGCCTGCGCCATGCCCACCGCACCCGACAAGGCCCGACTCGGCGACGAGTACATCACCATCAGACCGTCACCCAGGTT
Organism: Microthrixaceae bacterium; assembly: GCA_033813615.1. Classification (GTDB taxonomy): domain Bacteria; phylum Actinomycetota; class Acidimicrobiia; order Acidimicrobiales; family Microtrichaceae; genus Dermatobacter. Next base: position 5,956 of record JAPXRJ010000061.1, read on the forward strand.
CTTCACCTCGGATCCGCCCGACGCCGTCACCGCACCCCGCAGCAGCCGGAAATGCGTCTGACGCAACTCCTCGGCCACCTCCGGACCGAGGCGCGCCGCCGTCGCGGTCGAATCGACCAGATCCGTGAACACGAACGTGGCCGTCACCGACCGGGACATGCAGTCACCCCCACTCCGTCCAACCCACCGCGATTCCGCCCTCCCGGCATCTGTCGCCCGATTCTTGTCCGATGAGGGCGCCCCCACAACGTGGGGCTCGCGTGGGCCAGTCGCACCGTGTCGCCCGACACATTCACGGGCGTTGCCGGTCGATGTTTGGCATGCTTGATGCATGGCCACCGCAGATGCTCCCACCGACCGGAACGCGCTCCCCGGCGACGCCCTCGAGGCATCCCGGATGCCAGGGCACTGGCTGCTCGCCCGACTCGGCAAGAAGGTCCTGCGACCGGGCGGCCGCGAGCTGACCGATCAACTGCTCGACGTCGTCCGCATCACCGGCACCGACGACGTCATCGAAGTCGCCCCCGGCCTGGGCTCGACCACGCGCTTGATCCTCGCCGCATCACCGGCCAGCTACACCGGCGTCGACCGCGATCCCGACGCTGCCGGACTCGTCGGTGACCTCCTCGACGGACCGAACCGACGGATCGTGCACGCCAGCGCCCAGGAGACCGGCTTGGCCAGTTCGAGCGCGGACGTGGTCTTCGGCGAGGCGTACCTGACGATGCAGCCCGACTCGCTCAAGCGGAAGGTGGTTGCCGAGCTGGCCCGTGTGCTGCGTCCCGGTGGCCGGTTCGCGCTGCACGAAGTCGCGTTCCGCCCCGACGACATCGACGACGCGACGAGGGATCGTGCGGCATCCGACCTCACCTCGACGATCAAGGTCAACGTCACTCCCATGACCGTGGCCGGCTGGGACGACCTCCTCGCCGACCACGGCCTTGTGGTGAGCTCGCGCTTCCGCGCCCCGCTGCACCTGCTCGAACCGCGCCGCCTGCTGGCTGACGAAGGACCCGCGGGAGCGGCCCGATTCGTCGGCAACGTGCTGCGCGATCGCGATGCACGTGAGCGGGTTCGGGCGATGCGTCGCGCCATGAGGGCCAACGCCGCGCACCTCCAGGCCTACGGGGTGGTTGCGGTCAAGGCACCGGAAGCCACCTCGTGACCGTCGGTCGCAAGGTCGCCGTCGGCATCGGCGTGGCCGTCGTGCTGATCGCCGGTGGGCTCACCTACGTCCTCTGGCCTCGTGGCACCACACAGGTGACCGAGGAAGATGCGGTCGAGGACTACCGCGCTCAGGGAGACGCGTCGGACGACGGGTCGCCCACCTCGCCGGCCGAGGGCGAACGGGGCACTCCGGAGCCGGGTGTGTACACGTTCGCCGCGACAGGCGAAGAGGTCGTCAAGCTCGGGCCTCTCCCTGCCGAGACCCGGCCCTTCCCTGCGACGGTCACAGCCGTCGCCGTCGACGCCGGTGGCGGCTGCTTCGACTGGACCCTCAACCTGTTCGCCGAGCACACCGAAGACACCCGCTGGTGCACCGACCCTGCGCTCCGGCTCACGTCGCACACCAAGCACCAGAGGATCGGTGCGCTCTCACCCACCGCGACGATGAGCTGCGATCCCGATGTCGTGCGGCCCGAGGATGCGACCGATGGCACGACCGCGGATCTGTCGTGCCGTCTGCAGCTGTCGGGCGGTCCGGCGTCGATCGCGGCGACGCTCACCGGCACCGCGACGACCGGCGCGACCGAGACCGTCGTCGTCGGTGGCGACGACGTGCAGGCCACCCCGGTCGCCGTGCGCCTCACCGTCAGCGGCGACCTCACCGGATCCTGGGACGAGACGACGTGGTGGACTGCAGAGCACCTGCCCGTGCGCATCGACCGCTCCCTCGCGCTGTCGGGACTCGCCAACTTCACCGAGACGTCCAAGTTGGAGCTCACCAGCCTCGAGCCGTCGGTCTGAGCCGGCCTGGGTTCAGCGGTTCAGCGGTTCAGCGGTGGAACTCGACCAGGAACCGGCAACCTGGTGCGGGCTCCACGCGGTGCGGGGTGTCCGGCGGGATCACCACCGAATCACCCGCGACCAGCTCGACGGGCTCGGCGACGTCGATGCCGCCGTCGACATGTCCGATCCCGTCCACGTCGGTCGGCTCGGTCGGTTCCCACACGAAGCGAAGCGCCCCGTCGAGGACCCGCAGCCGACCCCAGACCCCAGTGGCGACCCGATGCGCTCGCCGAAGCCCGTCGGGCACCGACTCATCGGTGAACACGTCGGTGCTGCGCTGCAACGTCACGCCATCGGGAAGTCGTCCGTGCTCCACGGGGCCCTGGCTACCACCACAACGCCCGCTTCGCCGCCGTCCACCACCGGACCTCAACGCCGCCGACCGGACCGACGCCCGGACCGACGCGCTGTTCAGAGCGTCCGTCGACTGAACGCGTCCAGCACGGCGTTCAGCACATCGCCCGCCTCGTTGAGGTCGGCGGGGAGCCTGAGACCGAGTCGGAGGTCGGTGATGCCTGCCTCCACCTGCGGAGGTACAGCGGCCATGGCGGCGCGCAGTCCGGGGAGCGACGTGTCGGTGACCACGAGACGTCCTGCGATCTGCAGCCCTGTCGGATCGAAGCCGGACGCCTCGAGCGCTGTGCGCATGCGGGCCGCTCCCGCCACCGGATCTGCTGCGTCATCGCCCCACGGGATCCAGCCGCTGCCGAAGCGCCCGACTCGCTCGACCACCCGCCGGTTGACCCGACCGCTCACCCAGATCGGCACGCCGCCGGGCTGGCGTGGCTTGGGCATCTGGTGGATCCCCTCGAAGTGCAGGTGCTCACCGGAGAAGTCCGCCCGATGGTCGCTCCACAGCGTCCGGCACACGTCGAGGGTCTCGTCGAGCAGCCGACCCCGACCCGCGAAGTCGAGACCAGCCGCCTCGTACTCCTCGCGCTGCCATCCCACCCCGACCCCCAGGTCGAGCCGCCCATCGGAGAGCACGTCGAGCGTCGCTGCGGTCTTGGCGAGCACGACCGGCCGACGCAGCGCTGCGATCAGGATGTTCGTGCCCAGGCGGATGCGCCTCGTCCTGCCCGCCACCACGGCCAGGGTCGTCAACGGCTCGAGCCAGTGGCCGTCCGGCCCCGTCGGTTGACGGCCGCCCGCGGTGCCGCCGATCTCGGGACGGCCATATGCGTCGAGGTCCTCACCGAACGCGACGTGGTCCGACACGACCAGGCGACCGACACCGACCTGGTCGAAGAGCTCGGCCCGCGCCAGGAGGTGCTCCCACCCCGAGGGTTCTTCGGCCGCGAAGTTCGCCAGTGTGACCGTCAAGGTCGGGGACCGGCGTCGGCCGGCGTCGGCCGGCGTCGTGTCGAGCTCCACGATCCCCCCGTTCGTCACTCGGGTGGGACGATCGTCCCACCCGAGCTCGAACGGTACGCGACTCCACCCGGAGGTGGGCGGTTCCGACACGAGCTACATCGGCATCGACCGCGGGAAGTTGACGATCCTCCCCGGAACCCGACGTCAGCGGTCTCGCGTCATCCCGTCGATCGCCACCGCGATGGAGAGGACGAGCGCAGGGTCGGTGTCGCCGAAGACCTCGACCCCGTACGACTCCCGGACCCGGAACCAGCGCTTGGAGACCTCGGCGACCTTGGCGCCGTCCTGTTCGATCTCGTACTCGTGATCGACCACGTTGCCGTGCGCGGACAAATCCGGTCGACCGTCCAGCTCGACCTTGAAGTGGTCCCGGATCCCGACGATGCGCTTGGTGACCGTCGCTTCACGACCACGTACGACCAGGTGCATCTTGTCGCGCACCGTCAGCTTGCGCTCCTTGATCTCGGCCACCTCGTTGCCCGCTGCGTCCTCGAGGAGCCAGGTGTCACGGACGCGAGCCACCTTTCCGTCGACGCGGAAGGCCACCTGACCCGACTCGTCGTGGATCAGCGAGTCGTCACCGATCGCCAACAGCTCCTCGCGCATCTCGAACCGACGCACCGGTTGCTCGTCGTGATGGCGCAACAGCCCCATGGCACCTCCTCCTCGTCGTGTGCTCAGCATCGACAGCGGACACCGCTGCCTCGTCGCCCAGTTCGGGTGAACCTCGACTCAGCCTGTCACCGTGGCATCGTCGGGACCTCGGTGAGCGACCCACACGTCCTCGGCAGGCCACCGCCCGGCCCAATCGGCGGTGACGATCTGGTACCAGTCTGGATCGGCCGCTCCCGGCGGCGGCGACAGCTCCAGGAGCTGGTCGAGCACGAACCCCGACGACCGGAGGAGCCGGATCCACTCGCCGTGACTCGGGTGGTGCTCGATCCCACCACCGGGCCACTCGACCGTGCGCACGTCATCCACCGCGCGCAGCAATCGGTCACCGGCAGGTCCTTCGTCCTCCGGCACGCACAGCGCGCTCAAGGCGCTGTTGGTCATGAACACGAGCCGGCCACCGCTGCGGAGGACCCGAGCCGCCTCGGGCAACCACCGCTCGGGCTCACACCAGGCGCCGACTCCGTGCTCGCTCACGACCAGGTCGAACGATGCGCTGGCGAGGGGCAGGTCCTCGGCGTCCGCTTCGACCAGCGGGAAGACCGGCCCGGACGCCGACTGGCAACGACGGGCGGTCCGGAGCTGCGAGGTGCTCAGGTCGACCGCCACCACGCGCGCCCCCCGTCGTGCGAGCCAGGCCGACACGTGGGCGGTGCCGCTCCCGAGCTCGACGACGTCGCGCCCTGCGACGTCGCCGAGCAGCGCCAGCTCCGACTCCGGGAACCGGAAGAGCCCCCACTGCAACTCCGCTGCATCCCACCGGTCGACGGCGTCCCTGTCGGTGAACGCCGCGTTCACCTGCTCCCACACGATCCGGTTGCGGGTGAGCGTGGCGCGGGCGACGACCGATCGGCGGGTGGGCTTCGGGTCGATCGGCGACGGCTCCACGGAACCATCGTCGCCGATGGAGCCCCCGCCCGACGCCACCGCGCGGCGCGGCGGTCACCGATCGAATCCACGCGAGGTCAGTCGAGCGAGCGCTCCGTGGGCACGGTCCAAGTTGCGATGGTCTCGTACTGCGCCCCATCGGGATCCAACCGGCTTCGCACCAGCGCCAACTCGTCCACCTCGAAGGTCCCCTCCACCAGCGCCCCCAGCGCCGGTGGCATCCGGACAGCACGCTGCACGCGAGCGAGCGTGATGTGACCGGCGAACGGCCGGCGCGACGGTGGCTCACCGAGGTGCCGCGTGCCCCGGGTCACCTCGTCGGCCAACGTGTCCAGGCCGGCGACCGGGATCACCAGCACCCGTTCCCCGAGCACGTCGACCGCGGGTCCGATCGTGGCGATTGCGGGCGGGAGCTCGATGGCATCGACCGCCGCCTCGACGTCGTCGATGTCGGCCTCGCCGAAGAACCGCAGCGTCACGTGCCACCGCTCCGGTGGGATGAACCTCACGCCGCGCTGGTCCTTGCGGCGCAGCGACATCAGCTCCGAGACCAGGTCGTCGGGCGGCCACACGGCCAGGAAGAGGCGGGTCACCGCTCCAGTCAACCGGACCCGAGCGATCGGACGTGATCGATCGTGTCGGCATCGGCCGGGCCCTTGTCGTCGCGGTAGCGCACGACCCGGGCGAAGCGGAGCGCGACTCCGGCCCAGTATCTCGTCGATCGTTGGATCCCGTCGACGGCGATCTCCACCACCTGCACCGGTCGCACCGCCACCACGCCGGGTCCGAGATCCGGATCGTCGGAGCACCGACGTGCCGCCGCGTCGTCGATCGAGAGGTCCTGGAAGCGCTCCGTCTGCCATCGGAGCAGGTCGTCGGTCATCCCCTTGAACGTCTTGCCGACCATCACGAACCGACCGGGGTCATCGGGACCGTCCGCGACCGCGTCGTCCCGTGCCCCCAGGTGCACGTTCGACAGCAGCCCGCTGCGGCGACCGTGACCCCACTCGACGGCCAGCACCACGAGGTCCAGTGTGTGCACCGGCTTGACCTTCCGCCAGGCCTTGCCCCGACGGCCGGCATCGTACGGTGACGCCACCGACTTGACCACGACACCTTCGTGACCGGCGGCCAACGCGTCGCTCAGGAACGACTCCCCTACCGAGGCCGCGTCCGTCTCCAGCGACGGCACCGCCCACGGAGCCGCGATCCGTTCGAGCTCCGAACGTCGGACGTGCAGCGGCTCGTCGACGAGGTCGCGACCGTCCAGGTGAAGGAGATCGAAGAAGTAGGGCCGCAGCAGCGCCGTCGCGTCCGCCCGACGACCCGAGGCCGTGTCCTGGAACGCGGCGGGTCGACCGGCCGCGTCCACCGCGAGCGCCTCTCCGTCGAGCACGACCTGCTCGACCGGAAGTGCCGCAACGACGTCCACCACGGCGGGGACCTGCTCGGTGATGTCGTTGAGGTTGCGGCTCCACACCCTGACCTCGCCGCCGTGACGGTGCACCTGGACCCGGATGCCGTCGAGCTTCCACTCCACCGACGCCCGTCCGAGCTCCTCCACCGCCACCGGCACCGAGGGCGACGTGGACGCCAGCATCGGCTGCAGCGGCCGCCCTACCACGAGCCCGATCCGGTCCAGCGCGTCCCGTCCACCGGCCATCGCCGCCACGGCGACGTCGTCGAGCCGACCGCCGAACATGGTCGCCCGGCGAACCGCTGACACCGGCACCGACGCGGCGGTCGCCAGCGCGTCGGCCATGACGCCGCCCGAGGCTCCCTGGCGGAGCTCCCCGCTGATCAACGCTTTCAGCAACCGTCGCTCCTCCGCCGTGGCCACATCCAGGAGCCCGATCAGCACCTGTCGGCGTCGCGTCGTGGAGCCCGGCCCCTGCAGCGCCGCCAGAGAGGAGAACGCCGCGTCGACGTCGGCCACCTCCAGCGTCGCGACCGATGGCGGAGACGCCGTCGCGTCCTCCGCGGACACCAACGTCCGCCATCCGACGCCGATCCGCCCCTGTCGCAGCTGGCCCGTGAGGAAGCCGATGACGGCTGGCAGCTCGACTGGTGTCGCTCGGCGGAGCACGTGGGCCAGCGCATCGCGCTTGATGTTGCGGGCTCGCACCGACGCGACGTGCGCCGACGTGGCCGCCACCTCCCCGAACCGCATGGGAGCATGCCAGCACATGTTGCACATCGAACCCAGCCGCGACGCCAAGGTGGGGATGGCCACCGTTCGACGAGCGCTGCCCCGGCGGGAGCGACGGACGATCGGCGCGTGGTGCTTCGCTGATCACATCGGTCCGTCGAAGACGCCTGATGGTGCCGGCGACGACGGTCCGGGAGGAATCGGCCCCCACCCCCACATCGGGCTCCAGACTGTGACCTGGTTGCTCGACGGCGAGCTGCTGCACCGCGACAGCCTGGGTTCCGAGCAGTCGATACGGCCGGGTCAGCTCAACCTCATGACCGCCGGACATGGGATCGCGCATGCCGAAGAGGGACGGACCCCCGGCGGTGCGGTCCTCCACGGCATCCAGATGTGGGTCGCGCTCCCCGACGCCACCCGCGACGGCGAGGCCGCGTTCGAGCACCACGCAGAGCTCCCATCGTTCGACCTCGGCATCGGGACCGGCACCGTGCTCGTCGGCGAGACCATGGGGGTCCGCTCTCCTGCCCGCGCCGACACCGACCACCACGGCGTGCAGCTCGTGCTGCGTCCCGGCAGCACGGTGCTCCCGCTCCTGGTGGAGCACGAGCACGCCGTGATCGTGCTCGACGGGGCCCTCGAGCTCGGCGATGGTGCGACACCGCTGGTGCCCGGTGAGGTCGGCATCGTCGACGCCGGCGCGGACGAGCTGGCCATCACGGCGGTGTCGGACTCCACGGCGATGCTGCTCGGTGGAACGCCGTTCGAGTGGCCGATCCACATGTGGTGGAACTTCGTCGCCCGGGACAGGAGCGAGATCGATCGGGCCGCGGATGACTGGCGAGCTGGGACCGACCGCTTCGGCGAGACCGGCTCACCGATGTCGAGGATCGACGTGGGACCGCCGCCCTGGCGACACGCGGACTGACGAGCAGCGACGGACCGACCGCTCTCGCTCGGGCTACTCGACGCGCAGCACGTCGGCCGGACGGCGAGTCGACACCCACCTGGCCGACCACAGCGCTCCGAGCACCGACACCGCCGCCATCGCCGGCACCGTCGCGATGACCGCGGCAACGGGCACCGACACGGACGGCAGGACGTGGACGGCCTCCGCCACCCGAACCCACGTGGCCGCACCCAGGAGCAGTCCGACCGGGACCCCGACGAGCAGCGAGGTCACCGAGATCGTCACGGCCGCCACCACGAGCGCCGTCATCACCTGCGCGCCGGTGAACCCCAGGCTCCGGACCACGCCGAGCTCGTGACGGGCCTGGCGTCCGGCGACGACGATCCCGTTGAGCACGGCGACGAGGGCGAGCAGACCGAAGAACCAGACGAACACGATCGGGACAGCGCGGACATCACCGAGTGCGACCAGCAGCG
>JAPXRJ010000062.1:0-14308 GCA_033813615.1 Microthrixaceae bacterium
GAGCCGCTCGTCGACCGAGTCGTCGCCGAGTTGCGCTCGCTCGGCGCGACGGTCGAGACCGGACGGTTCCGCACCGACATGGCCGTGGAGCTGGTCAACGACGGCCCGGTCACGGTGCTCGTCGAGGTGTAGTGGGTTCTGCCCGACCGGACGAGCGCCGTTCGTCCCGTGTTCGCTCCGCGCTTCGTTCTGCGCTCCTCGGGTCAGGTTCCGGGGTGTGCGCCCGGTTCCTGACCCGACAAGCGGGTGTCGCGATGTCGACGGCTCGCCACGGCCACCCAGCCGAGCGCTCCGAGCGCCGACAGCACTGCGACCAGGTCTCCGGTGGCCTGCGCCGGGGTGGTCGCATCCAGACGGTCGATCGTGGCGACGATCACCTTCTGCTCGCTCACCTCGGTCCGGTCGTGCACGCCGCCGTCGGGATCGACGAACGCGCTGAACCCCGTCGGTGCGACCTGCACGACCCACCGGCCCGACTCGACGGCCCGCAACTGCGACGAGGCCACCTGCTGGGTCTGCACCTGGGTGAGCCAGTAGCTCGACCCGTTCGTCGGGTTGAGGACCACCTGGCCGCCGGCCTGTACACCTTCCCGGACCCGACGCCCGAAGAAAATCTCCCAGCTGATGGCGACGGCCATCTTCCCGTGGCCGGTCCGCACCACCGCCGTGCCGTCGCCGGGGATCTGGTCCCTGGGCGGCAGCGCAGCGCCGGCGATCGGCTCGAACAGCCATCGCATCGGGACGTACTCGCCGAACGGCACTCGCCGCTTCTTGTCGTAGCGGTCGGTCACCCTGCCGTCGGGGTGCACGACGACCACGTAGTTCACGAACCGGTCCGCATCGACGCTCTCGACGATCCCGGCGATGATCGGAGCGTTCAGTCGCTCCGCCTGGAGCGTCATCTGGGCGAGCTCGGGACTGCCGTCGAAGGGGTGGCCGACGTTGACGACGTTCTCCGGCCACACGATGACGTCGACGCCCTCGTCGGGCTCGATCGACCGGGTGGCGTCGAGGTGCCGCTGGAACACCACCGGCGCCTCCGCGCTCGAGTAGCGCGTGCCCTGAGGTCCGCCGCCCTGCACGGCCGCCACCGTCACCGCGTCGACAGGGTCGCCGATGGGCCACGCCGTTCCGATGGCCACGATGGCGGCGACGGCTGCGAGCACGATCCCGGCGGCACGGAACCGTCGTGTGGCGGCCAGGTGCATCGCAGCCCCCAGGGCTGACGCGGCCATGCCCACCAGCAGGAACCCGCCCAGCCGGGCGACGGCCAGCAGCGGTCCGTCGGCTTGCGTCGTGGCCAGCAGCGACAGGGGGATGCCGCCGAAGGGAGCGTGCACGTGGAACCACTCGAACAGCACGAGCAGCGCCGGCAGCACCACGGTCCGGCGGCGGTCGCCCGGCGTCAGCGCGGCGACGCCGGCCATCAACCCGCCCCACACGACGAGCACGCCGACCACGTAGCCGGGCAGGGTCAGCTGCGCCATCCACAGCGTCGACGGGCCGAACCAGGTCACGCCCACGAGCCAGCCGAGCGCGGCGCGCTGACCGACGGGACGGCCGCCCAGCACGGCGATGAACAGCGCGATGCCGACCGGAGCGAGTGGCCACCACCCCCACGGCGGGAGTGCGAAGCACACGCACAGCCCGCCGGTCACGGCTCCGACGGTCGCGAGCGCCAGGCCCGGGGTGCTCGATCGGGTTGCCGCGTCGGAATCGCTCGTGCCGCTCGGGCCTGGCGCGTCGGGTGGGACCGGCTCGCCGGATCGGTCGGATCCCTCGACGCCGTCCACGGTCGAGCATCCTTCCACGGCACCCCACTCCCGGCGGTGCACAACTCGAACGCCGTCGCCCGACGAGTGGGGAACGATGGCCTCGAGCGGCTGTGGCCGACCGCTCAGCCGACCGCTCAGCTGACCGCTGCGGCCGACCGCTCACACGCAGCGAACGCCGCGTGTTGCGCGCTGCTCGACGCTCCCTGGCAGACTCGAACCCATGTCGTCCCGGCGCTCCATCCGTCTTCGCGTGCTGCTCCCGGGCTCGGTCGTCGCGTTGTCTGCCGTCGCCGGTCTCGGCGCGGCATGCAGCTCGTCGGATGACGCGACGACCACGACGGTCGCGTTGACCGGCGACGCCGCGGCGGGCCAAGAGGCGGTGCGCGACCTCGGGTGCACCACGTGCCACACCGTCGACGGAGGCGCTGGCGTCGGACCGACGTTCAAGGACCTCGCCGGTTCGGAGGTCACGCTCGAGGGGGGCGAACAGGTCACCGCCGACGAGGGGTACCTCCGGACGTCGATCACCGACCCGGGGAAGCAGGTGGTCGAGGGCTTCAAGCCGATAATGCCCGAGCGCACCCTGACCGACGCGCAGATCGACCAGATCATCGCCTACCTCCAGGCCATCGGTTCCTCGCCCACCCCCTGATCCTCCGCGGCGTCGTGGCAGCGGAATCTCTGGATCGCATCGATCGACGGTGGCGACTCATCGATCATCGCCTTCGAGGCTGCCGGCCTCACGCACCCCTCAGGCGAGCAGGTCGCGGACCGCGGTGCGACCCTGGGCGATGCACGCCGGGATGCCGAGGCCGCCGAGGTCCGCACCTGCGAGCCGCACTGCCGGCAGGTCGTCGTCGAGCGCCGAGCGGGTCCGCTCGAGCAGCTCGAGGTGGCCGACGGCGTACTGGGCGAAGCCCGGCGACCAACGCGTCACGCGCGCCGCCACCGTTGCCGCGCTGATGCCGAGCACCTCGGACATCTCGGCCTGCAGCGCGGCGACGAGCTCGTCGTCGTCGAGGGACGAGGGGCGGTCGTCATGGCGGTGCCCGGCCGCGACGCGGAGGATCACGTGGGTGCCGTCATCCCACTGCGGCCACTTGCTGGACCCGAACGACACGGCGGTCATCAGCCTTCCCGCGTCCCGAGGCACCAGCACCCCCGAGAGGTCATCGGGGAGCGCGACCAGGTGACGGGGGAGCGCGAAGGTCGTGAACGCGACCGGCACGTGGACGATCCGGCGCAGCTCAGCTGCCGTCCGTGGGCTGGCCTCAACCAGCACCTCGGCGCCGACCGGTGCCGGCACGGCCAGCACGACGGCGTCGGCGTCGATCGTGGTGCCGTCGGCCAACGCCACATCGACCCCGTCGGTGCTGCGCCCGCCGGCGACGGATCGGATCCCGGCGACGGCGGCGTCGGTCCGCAGCTCTGCGCCCCGGGCTCGCAGTTGGTCGACGAGCTCGTCCACCAACGTCTCCGTTCCGCCGATCAGCGCCCGGAACACCGGGCCCTGCGTCGGGGCACCGTCCACACGTCTCCGGAGGGCGTCGATCAGGCTGCCGCCGTCGGCCACTGCCGCGGCGAGCTGCGGCGTGACGGCACGGAGCGAGAGCTCGTCGATGTCGCCGGCGTTGATGCCGCCGACGAGCGGCCCGACCACGTGGTCGACGACCTCGTCCCCGAGGCGGTCGCGCAGATGGGTGCCGATGCTCACGTCGGCGCCCGGCGCGTCGGTGCCGGCGAACCGCTCGGGTTCCTCGGCCACCCGCTGCAGCGCGGCATCGGACACCATCCCGGTCGCGGCCAGGTCGTCGACGTCGAGGGGTACTCCCAGCACGTGTCGGGCGGGGTAGGGGCGAAGTGCTCCAGCGGACCACACCGCCGCTCGACCGACAGCGGGCTGTGTGAGCTGGTCGCCCAGCCCGAGCTCGACGCAGAGCTCGACGGCGTCGGGCACCCGAGCCAGGAAGTTGTCGGCTCCCTCGTCGACGACGAGCGGTCCGGTCGGCAGGTCCAACGCCGAGGTGCGGACCTTCCCGCCGAAGCGGGTCGATGCCTCCAGCACGGTCACCGACACTCCGCGGCGGCTGGCCTCCCACGCAGCGGCGAGCCCGGTGACGCCGCCGCCGATGATGACGAGGCGAGGTCCGGGGTCGGTCGCCGCCGTCATGTCTCGGCGTCCCCATCGCGGACTCCCGTGCTGGTTGTTGGAGCGGACCTCGCACGGGGTGTTCCGGCCACGATCCGGGCGAGCGCTCCCATGACCCGCTGGTCGTCGTTGACGACCTGGGTGCGGCCGAACGCCAGGCCGTGGGCCGCGGCGACGGCTGCGGCGTCGACGTCGAGGTCGTAGAGGACCTCCAAGTGGTCGGAGGTGAACCCCTGGGGCACCACGAGGATCCCGTCGGAGCGTCCGGTCTGGGCAAGGTCGCGGATGATCTCGGCGATGTCCGGACCTCGCCACGGTTCCGGGGTCCGCCCCGCCGACTGCCACCCGAGACCCCATCCTGCCCAGGTCGCCAGGCCGGCGGCGCGGGCGGTGGCGTCTGCCGACTGGTGCAGCTGGTCCGGGTAGGGGTCACCGTCGAGCACCCGCTCGGGCAGCGAGTGCGCGGTGAACACGACCTTGGTGCGCTCGGGCAACTCGGTCAGACCGGCGCGCACGGCGTCAGCCTGGAAGTCGATGAGCTCGTCGAGGAGGTGCCAGCTGGCGATGCCGGCGTAGGGCACGTTGTGATCGGCCGCTGCCGTGGCGGCGCGATCGTGGTACTGACCGACGCTGCCGGCGCTGTAGTGCGGGGCCAGCACCACCCCGACGATCCGTTCCACGCCGGCAGCGACGAGCTGCGCCGTCCCGTCCTCCACGAACGGCGCGGCGTGCTTGGCGCCGAACGCCACCACGAACTCGTCCGGGGACTCGCGGTCCAGGGAGTCGGCGATCGCGGCGACCTGGGCACGGGTGCGCTCGGCCATCGGCGACGTGCCGCCCAGTGCGTCGTAGCGCCGGAGGAGATCGGCCAGCTGCTCAGGTGTCGGCGGACGTCCTCTCCGGATGTGGGTGTAGTAGGCCTCGACGTCGGCGGGCCCGGCCGGCGTGCCGTACGCCATGACGAGCACACCGGTGCTCACGCCTGAGCCCCCGCCTCGCCGGAGCCAGCCTCGTCCGAACCTGCCTCGTCCGAACCCGCGTCGTCCGAACCCGCGTCGTCCGAACCTGCCTCGTCCGAACCCGCTGCGGCTGTGCTGGTGCCGTCGTGCCGCCAGGAGTGCACGTGGTCGACCAGGCGTTCGAGCACCTCAGGGTCGGTCTCGGGGAGCACGCCGTGGCCCAGGTTGAACACGTGGCCGGAGCCGCGGCCGCGTCGCAGCACGTCGTCGGCGGCGGCCCTGGTGGCGTCCCAGCCCGCGACGGGCAGGGCCGGATCGAGGTTGCCCTGCAACGCCGTTCCGGCCGGCACGCGGGTGCGGGCGGCGTCCAGCGTCGTGCGCCAGTCGACACCCACCACGTCCGCGCCGGCAGCGGCCATCAGCCCGAGCAGCTCGCCGGTGGACACGCCGAAGTGGATTCGGGGGACGCCGAGCTCCCCGGCGGCGGCCAGCACCTTCGAGCTCGCGGGCAGGACGAACCGCTCGTAGTCCGGCGGCGACAACGCTCCCGCCCACGAGTCGAACAGCTGGACCGCGGATGCGCCCTCGGCCACCTGCGAGCGCAGCGAATCGATCGCGAGGTCGGCCAGACGATCCATCAGCTCGTGCCACAGGACCTCGTCGCCGTACATGAGCGCCTTGGTTCTCACGTAGGTGCGTGACGGCCGTCCCTCCAGTAGGTAGCTGGCCACGGTGAACGGTGCACCGGCGAACGCGATCAACGGCACCGGAAGGTCGCGCACAAGGTTGCGCACCGTCTCGAGCACGTACGGCGTGTCCGCCTCCGGGTCGAGCCGGCGCAGCCGGGCCAGGTCCGCACGTTCCCGGAACGGCTGGGCGACGACGGGACCGACGCCGGGTTCGATGTCGACGCCGAATCCGATCGCGTGGACCGGGGTCATGATGTCGGAGTAGAGGATCGCTGCGTCGGTGCCGTAGCGGCGGACGGGTTGCAGGGTGATCTCGGTCGCCAGGTCCGGGTCCGCGATCGCCCGCAGGATCGTCCCGGTGCCGCGGATCGCCCGGTACTCGGGGAGCGACCGGCCGGCCTGGCGCATGAACCACACCGGGGTGTGCTCGCTCGACAGGCCCCGACAGGTGCGGATGAACGCGCTGTCGTCGTGGCGTTGCTCGGGCTGGAGGGATCCCGTCATCGTCCGCGAGTCAACCACGGGCCCCTGAGCCGTCCCAATGCCGACGCCGGCAGCGGAAGGTCGGCATGCCCGTCGCCGTAGGGTGACGGGGTGCGCCGCTCGATCGATGACGACCAGGTACCCGTCCCCCCGCTGTTCGAGGACGACCTCGCGGACCTGGCCGACGACGGTGCCGAACCGGTCCCGGTGAACTGGGCGGTGTCGATCTGCGACGACTACGAGGACGCGTCGCCACGCGTCCAACTGCTCGTCGAGGAGGTCGGGGCCGACCGGGTGCCGATGATCGCCCACCTCGACGCGGACCGCGCACGTCGGCTCCGACTGGCCTTGGCCTCGGCGCTCAGGGAGGTCGGCCAGGACCCGGGCCGCTGAGCCGCTCGTGGGGTGGGGGTGCACCGAGGCTGACGGTGGGCCAGACGGCCCGGAACGAACAGAGCCGGAACGAACATCGCGCCGGAACGAACATCGCGCCGGAACGAATATCGCGCCGGAACGAAGGATGGCCAGGACGAAGTGGGGCGTACTCCGTCCTGGCCGAGTCGAGCCTCTCCCAAGGGCGGCCGACAGACAGAGAGTGTTGTGCACGGCGCAGCGCTGCAACAGGGCTGAACTGGGTTCTTGGATCACGTTCACTCTTTGCCAGCGAACATTCGCTCGCTATCCTCGCCGGCGAGGAGGGAGCATGGGACCGGGGGATGACGCGGACGGCGATGTCCGCCTGGAACGTCAGCGAGCGGCGAGAGGCACTGCCAAGGACCGCCTGCACGCGACGGCTGTTCGTCTGTTCGCGGAGGCGACGCTGGATGACCTCGCCGCGTTCGCGACGGTCGGTCGGCTCGCCGGTGAAGCCGGGTTGTCGAGCGGGGCGATCTACTCGGCGTTCCCGACCCCGCCGACATCGGAGCGAACGGCTCCACAGGCGGTGATGCGCGACGCCTTCCTCGCCTTCGACTTCACCGACCAGGAGATCGTCAGCGGCGTGGCGGAGCTGTTCGACTCGACGATCGCCAGTCCCGAGGACACGGGTCGGCTGCTCGAGGAGCTGGCCGACCGGGTCGCCGATCCGGTGGTCGACGGGGTCCGGAACCCGGACCGCTGGGCCTACACACACCTCTGGCTCGGCGCAGCGATCGCCAAGAACGACCCCGAGGTCACCTCGATGCTCCAGACCTACTACCACGGCATCGAGGAGGAGTACGCGTCGGTCGTCGCGAAGATCCTCGACAGCACGGGCCGGGCACCCATCGGTGACCTGGGAGCACACGGCATCGCCCGTGTGTTGATCGCCGCGGTCGACGGCGCTGCCATCCGTTTGCGCATCGACCCGACCGTCGATGGGACCCTCGTGTCCACGATCCTGCTCGGTGTGTTCGCAGCGTTGACACGCCGGATCGACGAGGAGGACGACCTGTTCGCCCGTCGCATCGCCGTCGTCGGGGACGGAACCCCCGAGCCCGCTCTGCTGGATGCCGTCGCGACTGCGGTGCGGAGGGTCGAGGCGGCGGAGGGGTGGCCGGCTGTCACGTTGCCCCGCATCGCCGAGATGGCCGGGATCGCCGAGGTGTCGCTGGTCGCTGTGTACCCGACCCGCCACCACCTGGCCAGGATCGCCTGGGACGACGTGGTGGATCGGCTGGGACGGCGAGCAGCGTCGCGTTCCCAGATCGACCTCGACACGCAGGTCGTGCAACTCGTGACCGACATCGCCGAAGCAGCGTGCTCCCAGCGCTCCCTGGTGTCGTCGATGCTCACCGCCCGTCTGCACGACGTCTCCTCCGTGGCGATCGACGACACCGTGCCGGATCGGGCGGCATCTCTGCTGGCGAGTCTTCTTCCTGCCGACGACGCGTCGGTCGCGGCGCGGGCCACCGTCGACGCGCTGTTGATGGGCGCGGCGGGCTCCGATGTGGGTGCCGATGATCTGGCACGCCTGTTCAGCGCCGGAGTGGCGCGAGTTCGGGTGGGCGAGCGATGAGCGGCACCGACGGAGCGAAGTCGGGCGACGCGCCTCCCACCTCGACCTCGACGGCCGAGCGCCTGATCGAGTCCGCTCGATCCCTGCTCACGAACGCGACCCTGGACGACCTCGCCGAGTTCGTGACGGTCCGGCGGCTGATCGACTCGACGGATCTGTCGAGCGGTGCGGTGTACTCGTCGTTCACCCCTGAGGCCGGGATCGGGGCACGGCAACGGAGCGCGGCCCAGGTCGCGACGAGGGAGGCGTTCCGTTCGCTCAGAGCGGAGTACGACGAGTCGGTGGTCGATCTGGTGCGGGTGCTGGTCGACTCCGCGGCCGAGCGGTCAGAGGGGAGTGTCGACTTCCAGTTCCCCCTGGCGGAGATCCTCGCCGCCTACACCGTCGCGGTCGCGCGGGGTGAGGCCGGTGACCAGGGCTGGAGCTACACCCACCTGTTCCTGGGTGCCGCAGTGTCGTTGAACGATCCCGAGGTCGCGGCGTTCCTGTCGGATGCGTTCCTCCGCTACGAGCAGATGTACGCACCAGCGCTCGAGGAGCTGATGAGGCTGACGGGACGCGTCCTCATCGACGGCGTCGACCTCCACCAGATCAGCCGCATGCTGATCAGCGTCGGCGACGCCTGCGCGTTGCGGGTGCGCGTCGATCCTGACGCGGACCATCGGATGCTCGCATCCATGTTCGTCGCGGTGTGGGTGGCGATGACCCGCCGGGCCGACGACCGCGACGACCAGTTGGGTCCACGCCTGGCCATCCATGGGCGATCCCCGCTGACCGCCGAGGAGGTCGAGCGCGTCCGTGCGGCGGTGCTGCGGGTGTGGGGGCGCGCCGGGTGGCCGGCCGTGACCCTCGCCAAGGTCGCACAGCTGTCGGGCGTCTCCGACGCTCAGCTCGCGGGCCAGTACCCGAGTCGACACGAGCTGGCGCCGTTCGTGTGGGACTCCGTCGTGGACCACATCGCCCGTCGCGACGAGGCACGTCAAGGGCTGAGCCCGGGACAGCGACTCGTCGAGCTGGTCGATGACCTGTGCGACACGACGTGCGCTCAGCGGGCGCTCACCGCGTCGCTGCTGATCGCGCACCTGGGAACGGTCCACGTCGAGCCCGCCGAGGCGGCCGACCCCGGATCCGAGCGGATCGTCGAGCACCTGGCTTCGACGATCCGCTCCGCCGTGGACGCCGTCGCGGTCGACATGTCGCGCCGACCCACCCTGCCTGCAGCGGGCGACGGCTTCCGGGTGATGGCGAGAGCCACGCTCGATCTCGTGCTGCTGCGCGCAGCGCGGTCGACGATGAGCGGGACGGAGCTGGCAGCGATGATCGTCGACGGGATGGCGGGCTCCGGCATCCCGATCGCGGACGCTGATCGGACCGCCGACGGATCGGACCGCTGACCGTCGGACCACCGACTGGTCGGACCACCGACCGATGGGACGGGAGGAGCGGCTCAGTAGCCGGCGTCGACGTCGATCGGCCCGAGCAGGTCCTGGCCCTTCGCCCAGCGGGCGACGTTCTCGGTGATCCGGCCCGACAGCAGCGGCACGGCCATCTCGGGCGTGTTGGCGACATGGGGCGTCACGATGGCGTTGGGCGCCGCCCAGAGCGGGTGACCGTCGGGCAGGGGCTCCGGATCGGTGACGTCGAGTGCCGCACCGGCGATCGTGGCGTCGGCCAGCGCCGCGACCAGGTCGTCGGTGACCACGTGGGCACCCCGGGCCACGTTCACCAGGTGACAGGACGAACCCATCAGCGCCAGGCGACGGGCGTCGATCACCCCGACCGTGTCCGGGGTGAGGGCGAGAGCCAGCACCACCAGGTCGGCGTCGGTGATGGCGTCGTCGAGCGCGTCGGGGCCGACGACGCTCACCCCGTCGGTCGACGTCGGCCGATCGGCGTGACGTCGGACGACGGTCGTCGTGCAGTTGAAGGGCGCGATCAGGTGGAGCAGCGCATCGGCGATGCCACCACCGCCGAGCACGGTGACCCGAGCCCCACGCAGGTTCGTGCCGATCGCGCCGTGCTGACGCCACCGCGTCGAGCGTGCGTAGCGATCGAGTCGACGCATCGACGCCAGGGCGAGCGTCAGCGCCATCTCGGCGACGGGTTCCGCGTACACGCCCTTGCCGCACGTCCAGACCCTGCCGTGGTCGACCACGTCGACGTACGGCTCGATCCCGGCCCATGGCAGCTGCACCCATCGCAGGCGGTCGCCGTGGGCGGCCAGCACGCTGCGGAGGCCGTCGGGATCATCGGGCGAGGCCCACAGGAGCGTGGTCGCCTGCTCGAGCGCCACGACGCGACCACCACCGGCTTCGACCGCGCCGCGCAGCCAATCGCGCACGCCCTCAGGCTCGATCGCCATGTCCACGCCGGCACCTGCACCGATCTCCACAGCGACCAGCAGAGCACACGACCGATACGACCGACCCTGCAACCTGCACCCGGACTGCCACCGGACCTGTCGTCCGGACTGCCGTTGGGTCTCGCCCGCCGGTTGACGTGACCTGTCGGGCGCCGGCGCCGTGTTGGCGAAGCGGAGCGGGGGACTACACTGGCAGATCCCCCGTTTGCGGGTTCGACCCGCGGCAGGAGCACGTGTGGCGAACCATCCCGAGCTCGATGCGGAACAGACGTACGTCGACCACGCCTACGAGTGCCTGGAGCAGACGAAGCAGGCCGTCGAGGCCATGCGCGACAGCGTCGAGGGCGGCCCGGGTGGCACGTTCCAGCACCGCTACGAGCGCGACGTCGTCCACGACCGCGTCGAGGCCCGGCTCCAGCACCTGGAGATCGGCGATCTTTCGCTGGTGTTCGGCCGCATCGACCTCGATCCCGGCAGCGCCGAGGACGTGGCGCCCGGCAGCGTCGCCGTGTCCGACAGCGTCGCGGCTGCCGACGGCGACCGCTTCTACATCGGACGGATCGCCGTCGCCGACGCCGAGCGGAATCCGGTGGTCGTCGACTGGCGGGCGCCGGTTGCCGAGTCGTTCTACCGGGCCACCGGCCGGGACCCCATGGGGTTGCTGCGCCGTCGGCACTTCGCCAGCCGTGGCCGCACCGTGCTCGGCATCGACGACGAGCTGTTCGGTGCCGCCAAGGAGGCGCTCGACGATGGCCAGGTGCAGGGCTACGGAGCCCTGATCTCGGCACTCGAGGAGTCTCGTTCCGGTCGCCTGTCCGACATCGTCGGCACGATCCAGGTGGAGCAGGACGTCATCATCCGCTCCGAGCTCCCCGGCGTGCTCGTGGTGCAGGGAGGGCCCGGTACCGGCAAGACGGTGGTGGCGCTGCACCGCGCCGCCTACCTGCTCTACAGCCATCGGTTCCCGCTCGAGGGCCAGGGCGTGCTGGTCGTCGGGCCCAACCGGGTGTTCCTGTCCTACATCGAGCAGGTGCTGCCCAGCTTGGGTGAGGCCGGTGTGCAGATCGCCACGCTCGGCGACCTGGTGCCGCACGTCCGGGTGGCCGGGCTCGACGACGAGGACACCGCCCGCGTCAAGGGCGACCTGCGGATGATCGACGTCGTGCGCCACGCTGTGCGCGACCGCGAGCGGGCGTTGCCCGAGCCGCTGCGCATCCCCTACGGCGTGCAGTGGCTGACGCTGTCGGTGCAGCGGTCCGCCGAGATCATCCAGCAGGCTCGGCGACGGTTCCGCACCCACAACGCCGGCCGCAAGCTGGTCGAGCAGCTGTTCTGGGAGGCGCTGGCCGCCACCTCCCGCTTGGAGGACTCGCCCGAGGTCGTGCGGGAGCGGCTGCGTGGCGACGTCGTGGTGCGCGAGGCACTGGAGCGGATGTGGCCGGTGCTGACGCCGGCAGAGCTGCTCAACGACCTCTACGGATCGCCGGGCCTGCTGAAGCTCGCCGCGCACCGCTACCTGGAGCCCACCGAGTGGAAGCTCCTGTCGCGACCCCGCGAGAGCGTGGCGGCGGAGGTCGTGTTCACCAACCACGACGTGCCGGTCCTCGACGAGGCGCTCGAGCTGTTGGGTCCACGGCCGCGCCACAAGGACGACGACGTGGTCCGCACCTACGGTCACATCGTCGTCGACGAGGCCCAGGACCTGTCGCCGATGCAGCTGCGCGTCCTCGACCGGCGGTCGCTGAACGGCTCGATGACGGTCGTGGGCGACATCGCCCAGTCGACCGGTGCGTGGGCGCACGACGACTGGGACTCGGTGCTCGAGGACCTCCCGTCTCGTCGGCCGCCACGACGGGCCGAGCTCACCGTCGGCTACCGCGTGCCGGGGCCGATCATGGACCTGGCTGCCAAGGTCCTGCGCATCGCCGCGCCGGGCCTGCAGCCACCCACCTCGATCCGCCACACCGGCGATGCCCCGATCTTCAGCGCGTGCTCGGACGTCGACCTCGACATGGAGATCGCCGATTCGGTGCGTCGCGAGCTGAAGGCGGTCGGGTCCGGCAACGTCGCCGTGGTGGTGCCGGGATCGCTCGTGGAGCGGGCCGACGCGGCGCTGACCGACGCCGGCATCGAGCACGGTCGGGCCACCCGTCAGGGCCTGGACCGACAGGTGACGATCGTGCCCACGTCGCTGATCAAGGGCCTGGAGCTGGACTCGGTGATCGTCGTGGAGCCGGCGGCGATCCTGCGTGAAGAGGTGCGCGGTCCGCAGTCGCTGTACGTGGCCCTGACCCGCTCGACCAAGCGCCTGTCGATCGTGCACGCCGAACCGCTCCCCGACGTGCTCCGCTGACCAGGCCACTCGGGCGGCAGGTTTCGCCCTCAGCGCACGTTTCGGACGCGTTCAGGGCGAAACCTCCCGAGCCGCTCGCCGATTCGGTCGCTGATGGCCGTCAGCGGTGGAGGACCACCGGGTGTTCGTGGAGGAACCGGTCGCGCGCCGACGCTTCGCCGATCAGCACCAGGTCGGCTCCCGTCGGCATCGGGACCAGCGGGTCCGGGTTGGTCGTCGTGCGCCCTCGGTCGACGACGGCCACGACGTTGCAGCCGGTACGGCGCCGCAGGTCGAGCTGTGTGAGGGACCTGCCGGCCATCGACTTGGGCACCGGCGTCAGGAACACCTCCAGGTTGTCGGCCAGCACGAGTGAGTCGTTGTCGCCGAGCACGTTCCAGATGGCGGTCGCGCCGAGCGACGCGTAGGACAGCACCGAGTCGGCTCCTGCCCGGTGCAGGGTGGCCACGTTGCGATCGAGGTTGGACCGGGAGATGATCTGCACGTCGGGTCGGAGCCGGCGGCAGTAGATGGTCAGGTAGACGTTGATGTCGTCGTCGTGGGTGGTGACCAACACGGCCGATGCCGTCTCGATCCCAGCTCGTTCGAGCACGTCGATGTCGGCGCCGTCGCCCACGACGTAGGGCCAGTCGTCGCGCACCCGGGTGGCGTCGCGCTCCACGACGGTCACCTGGGTGCCGGTCGCGGCGAGGTTGCGTGCCGCCGAGCGGCCGACCCGTCCACCGCCGATCACGATCGCAGCGTCGATGCTGAACGTCTCGGCGCCGAACGCCGCGTCGTAGGAGCGGAGCTGCTCGGCCGACCCCGCGAGCACCAGCACGTCATCACCGCCGATGACGGTCTCCGGTCCAGGCATGGTGAACACGCCGCGACGCCACAAGCCGGCCAGGCTCACCGAGTACCGGTTGCGCAGGTCCAGGTCTGCGACCGTCCGTCCGGTCATCAGCTCGTCGTTGGGGTTGGCCTCGGCGATCACCAGGTCGCCGAACTCTCCGACCGGGTGCGCCCGGTGGTCGTGGCCGAGGACACGCCGGGCCATCGCGCTGCCGAGCAACGGGCCCATGCGCAGCACGTGATCGCATCCGGCGAGCTCCAGCACGTCGACCGCGGCGTGCTGCGATGCGGTCGCCACGATCGGGACGGTCGTGTTGATCTCGCGGACCGTGAACACGATGTTCGTGTTGGTCGTGTCGGTCTGCGTGGTCGCCACGAGCGCCGCTGACTCCACCCGGGCGGCGCGGTAGGTGGCGGGGTCGTCGAGCTCGCCGACCATCACGCGGTAGCCCTGATCCGCGAGTGAGAGCGCTTCGGTGAGGTCCGCGACCACCAACACGTAGGGCACTCCGGCCGTCCGCGCCTTGTGGATCAGCTCGGTGCTCACGGCGCCGAGCTGGGTGAGCACGATGTGATCGGCGGTCTGCTTGGGAAGCTCGCGGGGCGCCCGGGCCTGGTCCCGGGCCGCCATCCACGGCAGGAACAGGAACTGGATGAACGCGAACGGCAGCAGCACCAGGATGAACAGCGCACCGCTGACCAGCACGA
>JAPXRJ010000063.1:0-14060 GCA_033813615.1 Microthrixaceae bacterium
GCGCTGGTCGCGTCGTCGTCGCTGGCCCAGCCCCGCCGGTCGGTCCAGGGCCTCGACGCCGGTCGGATCTCACTCCTTCTCGCGGTGCTCCAGCAGCGTGCAGGGGTCGACCTGTCCAAGCAGGACGTGTACGCCATGTCGGTCGGCGGGGTGAAGGTCACCGAACCCGGTGCGGACCTGGCGGTGTGCCTGGCCGCGGCATCCTCGGGGACCGGTTCGCCCATCCCCGACGACGTCGTCGCGTGCGCCGAGGTCGGTCTCGGCGGCGAGCTGCGCCAGGTCAACCGGCTGGAGCGACGACTGGGCGAGGCGGCGCGTCTGGGATTCCGCGTCGCGATCGTGCCGGCGTCGACACCCACGATGTCGGTGCCGATGGAGGTCCGCAGGGTCCCCACGGTGGCCGCAGCGTTGGCCCTCGTCGGCCTCCGCTGACTTCGCGGACGTCGAGCACGGGGCTTGCCCGGTGGACGAGCGGCCGTGCTGTTCACCGGTTCGCGTCGCTGTCGGCTCGCCTAGACTGCCGCGATGGCGCTCCGCCGGGACCCCGACCTGCAGGCCGCGTTGGCAGCGATCGCTCCGGGACAGCCGTTGCGTGAGGGCCTCGACCGGATCCTCAAGGCCGGCATGGGAGCGCTCATCGTCATCGGTGACGGACCCGACGTGCTCAACATCTCTTCGGGTGGCTTCCTCGTCAACGCGGCCTTCTCTCCCCAGCGGCTGTCGGAGCTGGCCAAGACCGACGGAGCGATCGTGCTCACCCCGGACGCCGGCTACATCGCCCGGGCGAACGTGCACCTCGTGCCGAACCCGAACGTCCCGACCGAAGAGACCGGCACCCGCCACCGAACGGCCGAACGGGTTGCCCGCTCCATCGGCGTGCCGGTCCTGTCGGTGTCGGAGGACATGGCGGTCGTCACCGTGTACACCAGCTCGGTGCGCTACCAGCTCGAGCCGATCACCACGATCCTGAGCCGCTGCAACCAGGCGCTGCAGACGCTCGAGCGCTACAAGGCCCGCCTCAACGAGGAGTCGACGAACCTGACGTCGCTCGAGGTCGAAGACCTCGTGACCCTGCGCGACGTCGTCACCCTGCTGCAGCGCGCCGAGCTCGTCGCCCGCATCTCCGACGAGATCGAACGCCACCTGATCGAGCTCGGCACCGACGGACGGCTGGTCCGACTCCAGCTCCGTGAGCTCATGGCCGGAGTGGAGGACGAACGCCGGCTGGTCGTGCTCGACTACCTGCAGGCCGACGCCACCTGGGACCTCGAGCAGGCCACCGACACGCTGTCGGACCTCGACATGGAGGACCTGCTCGACGCCGACAAGGTGGCCCACGCGCTGCACCTGTCCGGCCAGACCGACGACATGGACGCACAGCTGCAGCCCCGCGGCTACCGGATGCTCGCCCGCATCCCGCGCATGCCCGAGGACATGACCGAGCGGCTCATCGGCCACTACGGCTCCTTGGAGAAGCTGAGCCGGGCATCGGTGCAGGAGATGGCGTCGGTCGACGGCGTCACCGAGCACTGGGCGCTGATGATCAAGGACGCGCTCGGACGCATCGCGGAGTCCTCGATCCTCGACCGCTACAACTGACGTTGGCTCGCAGGTCTGGATCCGTGGAGCTGAACCTGCCGTCGGGGACACCCGCCTACGTGGCCCGCACCCAAGGTGCGACCCGGGGGCTGGTCGTGATCCCCGACGTGTGGGGTCTGCGCCCGCTCTTCACCGACATGTGCGACACGCTGGCTGAGCGCACGGGCTGGAGCGTCGGGACCTTCGAGCCGTTCCCCGGTCGCGACCTGCCCGACGAGGGCGACCCTGACGCCGGGCCCCGGCGCTTCGCCGCGCTCCCCGGGATGTCGGACCGGGCGCTGCTCGGCGACGCCGTCGCCACGGCAGCGGAGACCGGTTGCCAGCACGTCGGTCTGATCGGCTTCTGCATGGGCGGCATGTACGCGTTGAAGGCGTCGTCGCTGGAGCGCTTCGATCGCATCGTCGCGTTCTACGGGATGATCCACGTCCCCGAGGCATGGAAGGGCCCCGAGCAGGGTGAGCCGCTTGCAGCGCTCGCCGCCCGCGGCCACACCGCGGTGATGGCGATCCTCGGCTCGGTCGATCCGGCCACGCCACCTGGCCACGTGCGGGAGCTGCGCGACCTCGGCATCGACGTCGTCGAGTACGTCGACGCGGACCACGGCTTCGTGCACGACCCGTCACGACCGGCGCATCGTCGCGAGGATGCCGCCGCCGCGTGGCACCAGGCCATCACGTTCCTCGCCGGTTGACCGTTGTTCTGAGTGCAACCAGTCGCGTGGTGTCGAACTGATCGCACACAGAACGGCTCCGAACGCGGTCAGGAGGAGCGGATCTCCAGCTCACGGCGCTTGAGGATCCGGTACTGGCGGTCGTTCTGCTCGATCCAGCCGAGGCGCAGGAAGCTGGCGATCGCCTTGTTCACCCGCTCGCGCGACGCGCCGACCAGGCCCGCCAGCTCCTCCTGCGTGATCGGGATCTCGAAGTCATCCCGGTCGCCGGCCAGCTCCAGCAGGTGCTTGGCGGTCCGGCCGGTCACGTCGAGGAAGAACGAGTCGGCGAGCGCCTCGTCGGTGGCGCGGATGCGCTGGCTGAGCAGGCGGACGACGGACCAGAGCAGCTCCGGCTTGTCTTCCCACAGTGCTCGCAGCACGTCGTAGGGGATGCGGATCACGCCGGACGGCTCGAGCGAACGCGCCTCGGCGGAGCGGCCGAGGCCGTCGAAGAGGCCCATCTCTCCGAACAGGTCGCCCCGTTCCATCAGCGCCACCATGGACTCGCGGCCGTCGATGGACTTGTTGGCGATGGCGATCCGGCCGTCGATCACCACGTAGCACGCGTCGGGCTCGGCACCCTCGCTGAAGACGACGTCGTTGCGGATCAGCTCCACGCGGTCGGACGCGTCGGCCAGGCGGCGGTGGTCCTCCTCGCTGAAGCGGTCGAACAGCTCGACGTTGCGGAGCAGGTCCATGTCGTTCACGTCGGGCATCGTACAGAGTGCGAACTCCGTCACACACTGCGAACCCGCCCCGATCGCCGCCACCGCCCTTCGGTGGAACGGGTCCCATGCGGCCCGTCGGCGACCGGTACCGTGCTGCGATGGTCGACGGGGTGTCCGACACGGTGTGGTGCGTGGTCGTCGCCGCTGGTTCCGGCTCACGCTTCGGCGGTCCCAAGCACCTGGCCGACCTGGGCGGCTCGACCGTGCTCGAGCGGTCCGTGGCGACCGCGTCGGCGATCTGCGACGGCGTGGTCGTCGTGCTCGCCCCCGGAGAGGAGGGCGAGGTCGCGGGGGCCGCCCGCGTGGTCGGCGGCGGTGCCAGCCGATCGGCATCGGTGGCGAACGGCCTTGCCGCGGTGCCCGACGACGTGTCCATCGTCGTCGTCCACGACGCGGCGCGGCCGATGGCCTCACGGGAGCTGTTCGAGCGCGTGATCGCTGCGGTGCGCTCGGGTGCCGACGCCGCGGTGCCGGTGGTGCCGGTCGTCGACACGATCCGCCACACCCGCGATGGCACCGTCGACCGCGATGCCCTGCGTGCCGTGCAGACCCCCCAGGGGTTCCGAGCCGAGGCGTTGCGTCGTGCGCACGCCAACGGCGGTGAGGCGACCGACGACGCGTCGTTGGTCGAGTCGACCGGTGCCACGGTCGTGCTCGTCGACGGTGAGCGCTGGAACCTGAAGATCACCGAACCGACCGATCTCGATGTGGCGAGCGCGTTGGTGGATCGAGCGTTGGTGGACGGCGGCGCAGCCGGGGGAGACTCAATCTCGTGACGTTCCGGATCGGCAACGGTTTCGACGTGCATCGCTTCAGCGACGACCCGTCGCGCCCGCTCGTGCTCGGCGGGGTGCTCTTCGAAGGCCACGTCGGCCTGCACGGCCACTCCGACGCGGACGTCGTGACCCACGCGGTGGCAGAGGCGCTCCTCGGCGCTGCCGGTCTGGGCGACCTGGGCTCGCACTTCCCCGACACCGACGAGCGCTGGCGAGGAGCGGACAGCCTGCGCCTGTTGCTGGAGGTCGTGCGGCTGGTGGGCGAGGCGGGCTGGTCGCCGGTGAACGTGGACTGCTCGACGATCGCCGAGCGGCCCAAGCTGGCGCCACGCCGCGACGAGATGCAGGACGCGCTGACCGCGATCGTGGGCGCACCGGTCACGGTCAAGGGTCGACGGGCCGAGGGCATCGGCGGCCTGGGCCGGGTCGAGGGCATCGCGTGCCTGGCTTCGGCGCTGATCGAGTCGAACGCGACCGCAGGATCCGCCGACGGAACCGACAGGAGCAGCTGATGGCCGGACGATCCACCGGGTCCGGACGGTCCTCCGGGCCGGGACGCAAGGGCGGCTCTCGTCGCGCTGCACCGAAGGGAACCAGTGCGCCGAAGCGTGGCGGCGCACCGAAGGGCGGAGCGGCACCCAAGGGCCGGTCCGGCGGCAAGGGCACGGGCGGTCGCGGCGGGTCCTCCCGCGGCCCGAGCGGCGGAACGGCCTCCGGTCGAGCCGGAGCGTCGAGGAGTCGCGACGTGGCGTCGCGTCCGGGACCCCAACGACAGGCTCGGGAGGGTCGCAAGGATCCGGGCCGCACGACGGCGCCCAAGGAGCGCGGGCTGGGCGGGACCCAGGTCGAGGGTCGCCAGGCGGTGCGTGAACTGCTGCTCGCCGGTCGACGGAAGGTGTACGAGATCTTCCTGAACGCCGAAGTCGACCGCTCCGACATCGTCGGCGACATCATCGATCTGGCCGACGAGCTGCGGGTCCCGATCACCGAGGTCAGCCGGAACCGGTTGGACTCGGTGAGCCACACCGAGGCGCCCCAGGGCGTGGTCGCCCGCGCCGGCGAGCTGCCCCAGACGGCGTTGCACGACCTGTTCGAGCCGGTGGACGGCCGTCCGCCGTTCCTGCTCGCCCTCGACGGTGTGACCGACCCGGGGAACCTCGGCGCCGTGCTGCGGATCGCCGAGTGCGCTGGCGTCACGGGGGTCGTGCTGCCGCGGCACAGAGCAGTGCACGTCACGCCGACGGTGACCAAGGCCGCGGCCGGTGCTGTCGAGTACCTGCGGATGTCGCTGGTCGGCGGTCTTCCGACGGCGATCTCCGACATGCGCGAGGCGGGCGTGTGGGTGATCGGCCTGGATTCCGGGGGCGACACGAGCATCCACGACCTGCCCGTCGCCACCGACGCGGTGTGCCTGGTGCTGGGCGCCGAGGGCAAGGGACTGTCCCGCCTGGCCGCGCAGCGTTGCGACCTGGTGGCATCGATCCCTCTGCGCGGGCACCTGTCGTCGCTCAACGTCGCGAGTGCGGGAGCGGTCGCCTGCTACGAGATCGCCCGCCGTCGCCCGGCGCCCGGGTCCTGATCCGTATCCGAGCGACGCGCCGCGATCGGCCGGGGGTAGCGTCCGCGCATGACGAACGCAGCACCCGAACCACGTCAGACAGCGCTCGAAGCGTCGCGCCGCACGGCCAAGGCGGTCCACGACGTCGGTGCCAACTTCATGCTCGACCTCGACATGTACACCGAGGTCGCGGCGCTGGGCTACGAGGGGACGGCTTTCTACTTCGCCGGTCGGGGCGGCGTCCTGGGCGAGGTCGAGCACGGCGAGGTGTTCGAGGCGTTCTGCTTCTTCCCGGCCGAATCGGTCCAGGCCGGGTGGGAGGCGTCGGCCGATGTGGAGAGCCGTCGTGCTTCGGCGGAGCGCTTCGCGACCTACGCGGCGAGATGGGCGACCAGGAACGTGCCGGAAGGGACCGGTGACCTCGCCCGCCTGGCCGAGCTGGCCGGCACCGTGATCGACGCCGCTGATGGCAGCGACGCGCCGGTGTTCGCGGGCTGGCGCAGCTTGCCCGAGCCGGACGACGAGCGCGAGCTCGTCGTGCATCGCATGAACGCGCTGCGCGAGCTGCGTGCAGCTCGCCACATGGCGGCGGTTCGCCAGATCGGCATGGAACCCGTCGACGCGTTCATGGTCCGCACCCCGTACATGGCGGCGATCTTCGGCTGGCCCCAGCCCGATGCCGAGCCTTCCGACGCGGACCGAGCGGCGTGGGCGACGGCCGAGGAGCTCACCGACCGGGCGTTCGCTGCGGACCTCGCGGTGCTGGACGACGACGAGCTCGACGAGCTGTGCGTGCTCTGCGACGAGCTGCTGGGCGCTGTGACCTGAGGTCGATGCACTGCGGCCGCAGCGGGCCGCTCAGGCCATCGGGTCGTGGATCCGCACCGCGTCCGCGTGCTGGGTCGCCATGTCGACGAGGCGGTCCGCGATGACCACGCACGAGTTGGCGACCGCGAGCGCCTGGAGGGTGTGGGCGTAGGTGTCGATCTTCCCCAGGTCGATCGCCGCTTCCTCGGCTCGGACGTGCTCCAGCACAGCGGTGCGTCGGGGCTCGAGGTCGGGGAGGACCAGCGGTGCGTCGGGTTGTCCACGGAACCACCCGGAGATCTCGATCATCGAGTCGTGGATGACATCGGTCAACCCCGACAGGTCGTCGTGGCAGCGCGTGAGGAGCGGCGAGCCTGCGGCCTCCCGCACCTCCGTTGCCATGACGGCGCACTGCTCCCAGATCCGACGGGTGGCGACCCGCCAGTGCGATGCCAGCAGCCCGCGGGCAGGGTGCTCGCCCATGGCGTCGTCCCACACCGCATCGACGTCCGCGAGCCGGGTGCGGACGTCGACCCGGCTGCTGCGGATCGCCTCGGCCGGGTAGCCTTGGCCGTCGAGCGCATCGGACACGTGTGAGATCAGGTGCGCCATCGCTAGGTAGGTGCGGGACAGCTCGTGACGAACCTGACGGTGCGCTCGCGGCGGGAACAGGATCGCCTGCACGGCCATCGCGACCCCGATGCCGATGACGGCCTGCTCCAGTCGGATGCGGGCGAAGTCGACTGTGGAGAAGTCAGCGGACTCCGGCACGAGCACGATCACCGAGGCGACGAGCGCCGCCTGCTGTCCCACGGTCCGCTGACGCACCCAGCCGAAGACCAGGAGCGACAGGCCCACGACAGCACCGACCGCCCACGCCTGGTCCTTGAAGAAGTGGGCGAACAACAGGCCGACCGCAGCACCGATGCACGCTCCGGCCAGCGACTTCACCGCCGAGCGCGTGCTCGCCTGCAGGGTCCCCTGCATGGCCACGATGGCCGCGAGCGTGGCGAACCACGGGTTGGGCAGGTTCAGCAGCTGGGAGCACAGCGTCGCCAACGCAGCGGCGACGCCGACCCGGAGGCTCTGCCTGAGCACCCGTCGGTGAGCGGAGGTCATCGCCTCGCATCATCGCAGCGCGACGCCGCGTGGCCGGGGACCGGCGCGGGTCACGGCGGTGAGGTCGAGCTCCCACCCGAACAGCTTCTGACGAGAAGTCAGCACCGTTGCCGGTCGTCTCCGGCCAAGAGAACTCGGATCAGTCCGAGCCGTAGGCGGCGACGAGCTCGGCACCGATCTGGCCGAGGAGCTCGCGCAGCTCGACGGGCTCCTCGATGTGGACCCAGTTGCCGAAGCCGGCGAGGTCGTTGGCCAGCGCCCGGGTGTTCGAGCCTCGAAAGCGGACCGCCACGCGGTCGATGCCGGTCGGATCCTCCCCCTCGGCGATCTCGACCCGTCGCCCGAACACCATGCGCAGGTACCGCACCGCGTCGACGCTCGCGCTGCCGGTGGCGACCGTCGGCGTGCGCAGCTGGTCGATGCCGTCGACGATGGTTGCCCACGCCTCGGACAACTCGAACCCGTCCGGTCGCTCGACCGGCTCGCCGGTGCGCTCGGCGAGCGACACCCGGTCCACGCGGAACGTGCGGAGCCCGGCGTCGGTGTTGGTGATCAGGTACCAGTTGCGACCCTTGACCGCGAGTCCGAGCGGATGCACGATCCGTTCGGTGGTCGCTCCCGAGCGGGCCCGGTAGCCCATCCGCAGGCACTCGCCATCGACCACGGCGGCCTCCAGCACGTCCAGCAGCGGCGGTCGCGTGGGTGCGACGGTCGAGTAGTCCCAGCCGGTCGGGTCGACGACGACGGCGTCGGCAGCGGCTTCGGCACCATGGCGCAGCGGCTCGGGGAGCGCCCGGACCAGCTTGCGCATGGCGGAGCGCACCTCGGGGGTGACGTCGGCCCGGGGCCCGGCGAGCATGAACAGCGACCGGGCTTCGCTCGCGTTCAGCCCGCTGAGGTCGAGGCGGCCTCCACCGAGCAGCCGCCATCCGCCGCCGCGGCCACGCTGCGGGTACACCGGCACGCCCGCCATGCCCAGCGCCTCCAGATCTCGGCGAGCCGTGCGCTCCGAGACCTCGAGCTCCTCGGCGACCTCGGCGGCGGTCACCACCTCGCGACGCTGGAGCATCAACAGGATGGCCACCAGTCGATCTGCTCGCATGGGTGACATCTTCCTCCACGAAACCGGACAGAAGATGGCCACTTCACCGTGCGACGCTCGTTCTTGACCGCAACGCAACGACGAACCGTCAACCCTCAGCGGTCCCGGAACGAGGAGCCACCCATGCCCACACCCACCGTCCCGACCGGTGCCGCGGACGCCTCGACTGCCGCCGATCCGAGAGCTCGGCTCGACGCCGCCACCGCCACGGCGATCGAGGTGATCCGGGCCGTCGGCGCCGACCAGCACGACCTCGCCACCCCGTGCGAGCCGATGACCGTCGCCCAGCTCGCCGAGCACGTCGTCATGGCACTTCGGCGCACGACCTGCGCCGGCGGTGACCTGCCCATCGACGAGTGGCCCGTCGACGCCGCCGACGTCCGGGCGGGCGAGTGGGCTGACGCACTCGATGCCGCTCGGCGGGACGTCGCCGCGGCCTGGGCGGACGATGCGTTGCTCGAGCGCCCGACGACGCTGCCCTGGGGCGTGTTCCCCGGTGCCGAGGTGCTCGACGTCTACACGAACGAGATGACGATGCACACCTGGGATCTGGCCGTCGCCACCGGCCAGCAGCCCGAGTGGAACTCCGACGTCCTCGCCGCCTCGCTCGCCGTCATGCACCAGCAGTTGCCGATGGCGGACCGCACGCCGATCTGGAAGGCCTTGTTCGCGCAGGTGCCGGAGGGGGTCGCGGTAGAGGTGCCCTTCGCCAACGCCGTCGACGTGGCCGGCGACGCGCCGCTCATCGACCGGCTCGTGGCATGGAACGGTCGCAGACCCTGAGGGGTGTGCCAGCCGGCCAGGCCAGCGCCGGCCCAAACCGGGCGTCGGGTCAGGTGAACTCGTAGTCCGCGGGGTCCAGCTGTCGGGTCCAGTGCCAGTAGTCGACGACTCGGAACGGCATGACCGTGTGGATCTCCCCGGCGGAGTTCTTGAAGTACGAGTGCTCGATCGATGGCTGTGACCACACCAGCTTCGACATCTCCTCCTGATGGCGACGGTGCCATTCGGTCAACCGCTCCGGACGCGGCTCGACGCTGCGATGTCCGCCGTCGACGAGCTCGGCGAGCAGCTGGTCGATGTAGTGCATCTGGCACTCTGAGTTGAAGATCAGGCTGGCGCCGTGGGCCAGGTGCGTGCCCGGCCCGTACATCATGAACAGGTTCGGGAAGTCCGGCACGGTGATCCCCAGGTATGCCGCAGGCCGTTCGCCCCAGACGTCGGCCAGGGCCTCGCCGCCGCGGCCGACGATGTCCATCGGCCACAGCACCTTCGTGTGGTGGAACCCGGTCGCCCAGACGATGACATCGCACGGATGGCGCACACCACCCTCGGTCACCACGGCGTCGGCCTCGATGTGGTCGATGCCGGTGCGGATGAGCTCGACGTCGTCGCGTGTCAGCGTCTTGAGCCACGACCCGTTGTCCTGCAGGGTCCGCTTGCCGGTGGCCGGATAGTCGGGGACGACCTTGGCGATCAGCTCGGGGTCGTCGCCGATCTGGCTCACGATCCAGTCGGTGAACACGGCACGAGCGGCGTCGGACAGCTCGGAGATGGCGGTCTGCTGGCCACCGCCGTCGTCGGTGTAGTCGGGGTCGACCCTGGCTGGCTCCAGGCCCTTGTCGCAGCCCGGCCAGAACAGCAGGAAGCGATACCACCGCCCGTAGAACGGCAGGTGGCGCAGCGCCCACCGAACACCTGGTCCGACCTTGCTGTGGTAGTTCGGGTTCGGGAACATCCACTGCGCGCTGCGCTGGAAGATCGTGAGGCGTTCGACCTGCTCGCAGATCGCAGGGGCGACCTGGAAGCCGGTGGCGCCCGCTCCGATCATGGCCACCCGCTTGCCGGTCAGGTCGATCGAGTGGTCCCATCGGGCGGTGTGGAACTGCGGGCCGGCGAAGTCGTCGCTGCCGGCGACGTCGGGGACCAGCGGTCGGTTCAGCTGCCCGGTCGCGGTGATCACCGCCCGTGCGACCAGCGTCTCGGTCGGACCCGACAGCTCTCCGTCGGGTCCGACGGGCTGCACGACGACCTGCCACGTGGCGCTCGAGTCGTCCCATGTGGCAGAGGTGACCTCGGTCGACCAGCGGACGTGGCGGTCGACGCCGTACTTCTCCATGACGCCCTGGAAGTACCGCTGCAGCTCAGGCTGCTGAGCGAAGAACTCCGACCAGTGGTCCGATGGCTCGAAGCTGTAGCAGTAGAAGTGGTTGCCGACGTCGACGCGGGCGCCCGGGTAGGTGTTCTCCCACCACGTGCCGCCGACACCGGCGTTCTTCTCCACGATCGTGAACGGGATGCCTGCCTCGGTCAGCCGGATGCCGGCCAGCAGCCCCGACTCGCCGCACCCGATCACGACGACGGGGAACTCCGCCCGAGCCGTCGCGGCGGCCTCGCCGGCCGGTGCGTCCGGCACGTCGTGGTCGATGCCGTCGAGCTCGAGATCGGCGAGCATCATCGGCACGTACTCGGTGCCGACGTCTTCGACCACGAGCCACTCCATCATCTCGTGCACGAGATCTGGCGACAGCGGCTCGGGCTCGGGACAACCCTGGTCCCGGTAGTCGGCGATCACCTCCAACGCCCGAGCCCTGACCGCCGCCTTGTCCTCCTCGGACATGAAGCCCTGCACCTCGTTGAGGAACGACCCCATCGGTCGCTCCTGGGCTCGGATGATCGACGCGTCGCCGGTCATGTGGAGCATCGACAGCATCAGCGTCGGGATGCTCACATCGGTGAGCGCTGCGGCGATCTCGGCATCCGACGTGTCGAACGGCGTGCCCGCGTGCGGGTTGCGCATGTGCTTCGTCCCCCTGGTTCCCTGAGCGCTCCGTGCGAGCCGATGTCGCAGAACCGGTCGACATCCGCGGGTCATCGTAGACAGATCGTCTGACCGTCCGTCTCGGACCACCGGCCAGCTCTGGTCCTGTTGCGGAGTGCGCAAGCGCGTGGATCCAGGAACAAGGCGGGCACCTGCTCCATGGGCGCGAGACTGTCCGCAGTGGGAGCGATCACGGAGGTGCACCACATGATCACGTTGCTCGACGGGATGCCCGACGGCGTCCTCGGCTATCGCATCGACGGAGAGATCCACGCGTCGGACTACGTCGATGTGATCTTCCCGGCCATCGACGCCGCAGCCGAGCGTGGCGAGATCCGGGTCGTGCTGGTGGTCGACGACCTCGACAAGATGTCCGGTGGTGCAGTGTGGGATGACTTCAGACTCGGAACCCATCACATCTCGGCCTGGAAGCGCACGGCGTTCGTGTCCGACGTCGACTGGATGAACCACCTGGTCGCGGTGTTCGGGTGGATGAGCCCGGGCAAGGTGAAGCACTTCCGGTTGGCCGACCTCGACGACGCCATCGCCTGGACGGCCGAGGACTGACCGAACCGCTCGCGAACTCGGGGGGATCCGACGCCTCAACCGTCCGATTCCCCCAAGTTCGGCGAATCCGCCCCGTCGAGTGCATCGCGGCAGACGCGACCGGACCTGACCTGAGGTGCGCAGGTTCTCGTGCGATCCTGTCGCCATGCGTTCCATGTTCCGGGTGGGTGGCATCTCGACGGTCGTGATCGTCGCCGCGTGCCTCGTCGCGTCGTGCGTCGGCACCGACGGCGGGGCGGTCGCGTCGCGTCACGACGATCGACAAGAGGTCCGCGCCGGCAGCGGCGACGCGACGACGAGCGACGAGGGTGCCGACGTCCAGGCGGAGGCGACCACCACAACGGCCGCGGCACCCCGGCCTCCGGCCGAGACGCTGACCATGCAGAAGTTCAAGCAGATCTCGGGCGACATCTCGCCGAAGTCGGTCGTGGCATCGGGACACGGGTTCGTGACGGCGCAGAACATGATGTACACCCACACCGTCACGGCCTACGACGCCGACGGCAACCTGGTCGCCACGGTCCCCGACTCGGTCACCCTCGCCGACTTCGGCATCGACAAGCCCGGGACGTACAAGGGTGCTCCCGTCGAGGCGGCTTTCATGCCCGACGGCGACGCGGTCTACGTCTCCAACTACTCGATGTACGGGCCCGGTTTCAGCGAAGGCAAGGACAAGTGCTCGCCCGGCGACGGGACCACCACGAGCTACCTGTACCGGATCGACACGAAGAGCTGGAAGATCGATCAGGTCATCCCCGCAGGTGCTGTGCCCAAGTACGTGGCTGTGACTCCCGACGGAACCAAGGTGCTCGCCACCAACTGGTGCACGTGGGATCTGACGATCGCAGACACCGGATCGGGCAAGGTCCTCAACACGGTCAAGATCGACGGCCGCTACCCGCGTGGCATCGCGGTCACGAGCGACTCGTCGACCGCGTACATCGCCGTCATGGGCGGCGCCGACGTCGCCAAGGTCGACCTGGCCACCGGAGCCGTCTCGTGGATCCGCAACGTCGGAGCGGGACCCCGTCACATCGTCATCGCTCCCGACGACAGCGCTCTCTACGTCACCCTCAACAAGGCCGGACAGGTGGCGAAGATCGACACCGCCACCGGGCGGGTGCTCGCCCGGGTGGCGACCGGTACACAGCCCCGATCGGCGGACATCTCGACCGACGGCACGGCGCTCTACGTCGTGAACTACGAGAACAGCAACATCTCGAAGATCCGGACCTCGGACATGTCGGTGCTCGCCAAGGAGCCCGCTGGGCATCACCCGATCGGGATCGCCTACGACGACTCGACGGGTCGGGTCTGGGTCGCCAACTACGGCGGAACGATCGACGTGTGGGACGAGGTCGCCGGCTCGTCGAGCGCTTCGACGCCCTGAGCGTCGAACCGATCGTCGTCGAACCCGATCGTCGCCGAGGTGACCGGGTCCTGTCGGGCGGTCCTTCGCTCCGATGCCGATCGGCGGTCCTCGACCCCTAGGCTCCGGGCGTGGCCGTGCCCGCGATCGTCGTCGGCCTGGTGCTGCTGACGATCGGGGCGGAGCTCGTCGTCCGGGGTGGCTCGAGGCTCGCAGCGATCGCCGGGGTGTCACCGCTGGTCGTCGGCCTGACCGTCGTCGCGATCGGCACGAGCGCACCGGAGCTGGCGGTCGGGATCGACAGCGCCCGGCAAGGAGTGGGTGAGCTGGCGCTCGGCAACATCGCCGGCACCAACATCGTCAACACGCTGCTGATCCTGGGGCTGGTGGCGTCCATCGCCGCCCTGCCGCTGCAGTCGCGGGTGCCCCACGTCGACCTGCCGGTCATGGTGGTGTCAGCGACTGTGCTGCTCCTGATGAGCTTGGACGGCCGGCTGACGGCGGTGGAGGGTGCGCTGCTCCTCGTCGGTGGTATCGCCTACACCGTGCTCGTCGTGCACACGAGCCGTCGTGAGTCGGTGGCGGTCGAGACCGAGTACGCCGATGAGTTCGGCGAGCCGACGGCGAGGCGGAGTACCGGTCAGCGAGGCGTCAAGGTGCTGGGCGCGCAGTTCGGGATCGTGGTGGTGGGACTGGCGATCATCGTGATCGGGGCCGACCGGCTGGTGAGCGGGGCGGTGGGGGTCGCCGGTGCGCTGGGTGTGTCGGATGCGTTCATCGGACTCACCGTCGTGGCGATCGGCACGTCTGCGCCGGAGCTCGCGACCGCCGTCGTCGCCAGCGTGCGCCACGAGCGCGACATCGCCGTCGGGAACCTGTTCGGCTCCAGCATCTACAACAT
>JAPXRJ010000064.1:0-13803 GCA_033813615.1 Microthrixaceae bacterium
CCGACCTGTTCGACGCGGATCTCCACGCCCGGGTCGCCGAGATGATCGGCGAGGCCGTCGAGTGCGAGTACGGCTTCGCCGAGGACCTGCTGAGCCAGGGCATCGCCGGAATGTCGCTCGTCGACATGCGCGAGTACCTGCAGTTCGTCGCCGACCAGCGGCTCCTGACCCTCGGCCTGCCCAAGCAGTACGGCTCCAAGAACCCGTTCGCGTTCATGGAGCTGCAGGACGTGCAGGAGCTCACCAACTTCTTCGAGCGGACCGTGTCGTCGTACCAGGTGGGCGTGTCCGGCGACGTGTCCTTCGACGAGGACTTCTGAGCCACGGGTTCCTGAGCTCTCACCCGCCGGGGTGACCGGTCCGGCTCACATCGCCCGATCGCGGTCGTGAGCGAGTCGACCTCCGCCGTTGATCTTCGCCACACCGGCGTGCAACGCGGCGTCGATACGTTGCGCCGATGGCCGCTCCGAACATCCCCGCCGCCAAGCGCTCCGGACTGGACGTCGACCTGGATCGGCTCACCGCAGAGGGCGACGGCTGGCTCACCGCAGATGACGCCTACCGGCTGAAGACCCACGGGGTGTGCCCGCAGTCGCAGAGCGCGATGTTCATGGTCCGGGTCCGGGTGCCCGGCGGTGTGCTGCTCAGCCCGCAGGCCCGGGGCCTGGCCCGCCTCGCCCGGACCTACGGTCCCGACTGGTTGCACCTCACCACCCGCCAGGGGCTGGAGCTGCACTGGGTGGAGGCCACCCGGGTGCAGGCGCTGCTGTCGGCGATCGAGGAGCTGGGCCTCAGCACGAGGTCCGCCTGCGGGCACACGCTGCGCAACGTCATGTGCTCCGAGGACGCGGGCCTGGGCCTCGACGAGCCGTTCGACTGCTTCCCCGACGCCCGGCTGGCGTCGGACACCATCGTCGCCCGCTCAGAGACCCTGAACGTGGTGCTGCCCAGCCGGATCAACATGGCCTTCGGCGGGTCGCCGCGCTGCCGGGAGGACGCGCCGCTCAACGACGTGGCGTTCGTGTCCTGCGTGGTCGACGGAGCCGACGGGCCGGTGGCCGGCTACGAGGTGTGGGCCGGCGGTTCGCTCGGCAAGTCGCCGAGGTTGGGCGTGCGGATCTCCGAGTTCGTTCCCCGCGCGCACGTCATGGCCGCGGTCGAGGCGCTGATCGACGTCTTCGTCGAGCACGGCGACCTGGATCGGCCGACCAGGGGACGCTTCAAGTTCGTGCTCGACGCGCTCGGTGCCGACGGACTGCGGGACGCCTGGTCTGCAGCGTTCGACTCGGCGCTCCGAGCCGACACCACCGAGGTGGCCGCCGTCGAGCTGCTGGGCGCGACCGACCGCGTCGCTGTCCTGTCGCAGCTGCCTCCCGGCGGCTGGTCGATCGGCGTCCGCCCGCAACGGGTCCCGGGCCGAGCGCTGGTGAGCATCGACGTCCCCCTCGGCGACACCTGCGGCTCCGAGCTCGAAGCGATCGCGGACCTGGCCGACCGGTACGCGGGTGGTGCGCTCGTGCTGTCGCGCGACCAGGACGTGGTGCTCCGCGACGTCGCCGTCGACGACCTGCCCGCGATCCGGGCCGCGCTCGCCGTCCGCGGCCTGAACCTGCTGGGTGAGGGCCGCCGATCGAGGGTCCGGGCCTGCACCGGTGCGACCGTGTGCGCGATCGGCATCACCGACGCTCCGGGTGCCGGTCGCCAGCTCGCAGATCGGGCGTCGCTGCGTCGCAACCCGGTGCTGCGGGTGCACGTGTCGGGTTGCCCGAACTCCTGCGCCCAGCACCAGGTCGGCGACATCGGCCTGTCGGGCTCGAAGGTCCGGGTGGGCGGCCGCACCGGCGACGGCTACCACGTGCTGCTCGGCGCCGATGTGGAGGCCGGACTCGTCGGCGAGACCGTCGGGCGGGTCCGCGACCGCGACGTCGGGCCCGTCGTGGACGCCGTCGTCGGGCTGTGGGAGGCGACGCGCCACCCGGGCGAGGCGATGGGTGCCACGATGCGACGTCTTGGGCTCGACGCGGTCGCCGCGCACCTGGAGGCGGTCATGGACGACCGCTGGGCGACCGGGCCCGAACCCGACGACGACCCGGTCGCACCCGCCACCCCCACACCCGTCGCTCTCGCCGTCGCTGTCGGCGATTGAGAATCCTTCCCCCGGTCACGGCGTCGAAACCGGCTGGAAACGTCGATCGGTGACAGTGCCGCCGTGTCACCGAGTCCCGGCGTGTCGTACGGAGCGCTCAGCGGCTTCACGATCGCGATCACCGCGGATCGCCGGAGCGAGGAGCAGGCCGAGCTGATCACCCGTCGCGGCGGCGCCGTGCTCAGCGGCGCGGTGATCCGCACGTTGCCGCTCAGCGACGAGCCCGCGCTGCGATCGGCGACGAGCCTGCTCATCGCCCGGCCGCCGGATGTCGCCGTCCTCTGCACGTCGCTGGGCGTCCGGGGTTGGTTCTCGGCTGCAGCGGGTCTGGGCCTGGACGCCGGGCTCTCCGACGCGCTGCGCTCTGCACGGGTCATCGCCCGGGGACCGAAGGCGGCGGGCGCCGCGCTCGCCGTGGGCGTCGCGGTCGACTGGATGACGCCCGGAGCCACCTACTCGGAGGTGATCGACCACCTGGCGTCGCTGCCCACCCGTCACCAGGACGGCACGCCGGTGCGGGTCGCAGTGCAGCTCGACGGCCAGGACTCCTCGGGGATGGGCGAGTCGCTCCAAGCGCTGGGCTACGACGTCGTCGCGGTGAGGGTGTACCGCTGGACGATGCCGACCGACGTCGGTCCCGCCGAACGGGTCGCCTCCGCCGTCGGCGACGGGCTCGTCGACGCGGTGACGTTCACCTCGGCCCACGCGGTGGCGAACTTCGTCGCGATCGCCCGACAGGCCGGGACCTGGGATCGCGTCCTCGAGCGGGTCAACCGAGACGTCACCGTCTGCTGCGTGGGTCCGGTCACCGCTGCGACCGCCCGCTCGGCCGGGGTGCACGATCCGCTGGAGCCGACGTTGCCGCGCCTCGGGGCGATGGTGCAGGTGCTCGCTCGGGCGTTCGCCGAACGGTCCGTGACCCTGCACCTGAACGACGTGGCGGTCCACGTGCAGGGTCGGCTGGTGGTGATCGGAGAAGGGGAACCCGTGCGGCTCGCGGACCGCGAGCGAGCCGTGTTCGACGCGCTGGCCCACCAGCCGGGGGCCGTCCTGTCGAAGCGGGCGCTCGCGGAGCGGGTGTGGGCCGGTGCCGTCGACGACCACGTGGTCGAGGTGACCATCGGGCGGTTGCGAAAGCGCCTCGGTCCCGCCGGTGCGTCGATCGGCACGGTGATGCGTCGCGGCTACCGCCTCGACCTCACAGGGGGTGTCGGGACCCGTGCGTCGATCGTGGCGGGACCGTAACGGTGGCCACATCCCCCGGAAAGGTCGAACCCCGATGATCGTCGGCATGCTCGAGTCGAACCCTCACCCGCCATCCCCTCCGGAAACCGGCTCGACGCCCGTGACCCTGGTGGCATCGATGTTCCGGAGCGGCCCCGCGACCCGGGTGCTGCACCTCACGTGGTTCGCGTTCTTCCTCACGTTCGTCGTGTGGTTCAACTTCGCTCCCTTCGCGACCACGATCGGCCGGGAGTTCGGCCTCTCCAAGGCCCAGCTCGTCACCCTCGGGCTGTGCAACCTGGCGCTGACCGTGCCGGCCCGCCTGGTGGTGGGCGGGCTCCTCGACCGCTTCGGACCCAGGAGAGCGTTCAGCGCCGTCCTGGTGTTCGCCGTCGTGCCGTGCACGCTGTTCGCCACCGCCCAGAGCTTCGAGGTGCTGGTGCTCAGCCGGCTGCTGATGGGCCTCGTCGGCGCCGGGTTCGTCGTCGGCATCCGGATGGTGTCGGAGTGGTTCCCGCCCTCGGAGCTCGGGACCGCCGAGGGGATCTACGGCGGCTGGGGCAACTTCGGCGCAGCGGCAGCGGCACTCGTCCTGCCGGTGGTGGCGGCCGCCGTCGGCGGTGGGGCCGGCTGGCGCTGGGCCGTGGCCGCCACCGGGGTGATCGCCCTGGCGTACGGGCTGGCCTATCCGAGGCTCGTCCGCGACACGCCGACGGGCGCGTCCTTCGAGCGGACGCGCAGCGCTGCGGCGCTCGAGGTGACCAGTCGGTCTGCGGTCTGGGGGCTGATCGCGCTGACGGTGCCGCTCGCGGTTGCGCTCATGGTCATCGGCTGGCGGATCTGGAAGGTCGGGGTGATCACCTCGGGGGTCCTCGCCGCGGCGATGGCTCTGTCGGCCGCCCTGCTGGCGCTCCAGGTCATCGCGATCCTGCGGGTCAACCGCGCTGCCCTGCGCGACGAGGTGCCGGTCGGGGACCGCTACCCGTTCCGATCGGTGGCCGTGCTGTCGGCCGCCTACATGTGCACGTTCGGCATCGAGCTGGCCGCCGTGTCGTTCCTCCCCGACTTCTTCGAGACGACCTGGGGCCTGTCGCCCGCCGTGGCGGGGGCGGCGGCGTCGGTGTTCGCGGTGATGAACCTGGTGTCACGGCCCGCCGGCGGGATCCTGTCGGATGTGATGGCGAGTCGGAAGACATGGCTGGCCGTGCTGCTCGCCGGCCTCGGCATCGGCATGCTGGTGATGTCGCGGCTCACCGGTGCGTGGCCGTTGGGCCTCGCGCTCGCCGTCGTCCTGGTCACCTCGGTCTTCGCTCAGGCGGGCAACGGAGCGGTCTACGCGATCGTGCCGCTGGTCCGGCGGCGCTCGAGCGGTCAGGTCGCCGGGATGTGCGGCGCCTACGGCAACCTCGGCGGGATCGCGTTCCTGACCGCGCTCGTGTTCCTCGAGGCGCAGCAGGTCTTCCTGCTGATGGGTGTGGTCGCCCTGGTCGTCCTCGTCGCCTGCCGTTGGCTCGTCGAGCCGGAAGGCAGCCACGCGGGTGCTCCAGGCTCCGCCGGCGTCGTGCCGTCGGCCGGCTCCGCCGGCGTTGTTCCGTCGCCGGTCCTCTTGTCCGCAACCCCGGGCTCCGAGTGATGTCCGCGCTCGTCGAGAGTCGCAACGACGTGGCGTCGCGCACGGCGGTCGAGGAGTTCGGCGACTGGCACGACCGGTCCGCCCCGGGCGTGGCCGGTGCCCGCTACACGTCGCTGATCCCCAGCGCGCCCTTGCGTCCAGGGGAGCAGTACCGGTTCGAGGTCGATCTCGACGCGTGCAGCGGCTGCAAGGCGTGCGTCTCGGCGTGCCACTCGCTCAACGGTCTGGAGCGCTCCGAGATCTGGCGCTCGGTCGGGCTGCTCGTCGGCGGAGGAGGGGCCGAGCCGATCTGGCAGCAGAACGTCACCACGGCGTGCCACCACTGCGCGGATCCCGCGTGCCTGGCCGGGTGCCCGGTCGACGCGTACGAGAAGGACCCGGTGACGGGCATCGTGGCCCACCTCGACGACCAGTGCATCGGGTGCCGCTACTGCCAGCTCACGTGTCCCTACGAGGTCCCGACCTTCTCCAAGCGGCTGGGGATCGTCCGCAAGTGCGACATGTGCTCGGACCGACTCGCGGAGGGCGAGGCCCCCGCGTGCGTCCAGGGTTGTCCGACCGACGCGATCTCGATCGGGTCGGTCGCGATCGACGAGCTGCGGGCCGCCGCCATCGTGGACCAGGTGGAGGTCCCGGTCCGTCTGGTGCCGACGGCCCCGGTGTCGTCGCTCACCGCTCCGTCCACGATCTACCGGAGCGCGAAGCCGGTTCCCGGCTCGGCCGTCGCCGCGGA
The DNA here is from genome assembly GCA_033813615.1 of Microthrixaceae bacterium. GTDB lineage: Bacteria > Actinomycetota > Acidimicrobiia > Acidimicrobiales > Microtrichaceae > Dermatobacter. The sequence goes on from JAPXRJ010000064.1 coordinate 5,737, forward strand.
CGACCATCGGATCCTGCCGGCGAGCAACCACCCGCCGCTCGTGACGATGCTCGTGCTCACCCAGCTGTCGGTCGGCGCGATGGTCGTGTCGCAGTGGACCTCGCGGCCCGCGGGCGTGTCGGGTGCCACCGGCCGCGCTGTGGTGCTCGCCCTGCTGACCGCCGGCTGCGCCCTCGGTGCCAGCCTGTTGCACCTCGGGCGCCCGCTGCTCGCGTGGAGGGCCGTCGTGGGGCTCGGTCACTCGTGGCTCTCGCGCGAGATCGTCGCCTTCGGCGCCTATGCCGCGGCGGCGGTCGCCGCCGCGGGTGCAGCGGCCGGGATCGTGCCGAGGTCCTTCGCTCCGGTCGTCGGTGCGCTGGCCGTGACGACCGGAGTCCTCGGCGTGTTGTGCTCGGCCCAGCTCTACGCCGTGACCGGGCGCGCATGGTGGCGACTCGATCGCACGGTGCTGCGGTTCGCTGCGACCTGCCTCTCGACCGGGGCCGCCGCGGTCGGGACCACGACAGCGGTGGCCGCGTGGGCGGAGGGGGCGGCCTCACCGCCCGACACCTCGCCGGTGCTGGGGCTGCTCGTCGTGGCTCCCGTCGTGGTCGTCCTCGTCGGCCTCGGCGTGCTCATCGCCCGCCACGGGGGTCGGCCCGACCAGCTCGGACGCACCGTGTGGCTGCTGACGCGGACGCTGCGTCGCACCACGTCGGTCGCTGTCGCGCTCGCCGTCGCCGGTGGCGCCCTGGCGGTCTACGCCTCGTCGGGGGCGAGCACCCCAGCGACCGCAGCCTGGGCGTGGGCGCTCTCGCTCGTCGCGCTCGTCGGCGCCGCATGGGCGGAGCGGATCCTCTTCTTCACCGCGGCGGCACCGGACCGGATGCCCGGGGGCTTCCATTGACCCGGAACGACAAGGTGACCCGGAACGACAAGGTGACCCGGAAGCCGGTGGGTTGGAGCGAGCGGCTCCCGAGGTTGCGCGCCCGCAGCGGTCCGCGGACCGAAGAGCTCCGACGGGTCCGCGACGACGCTGTCGGGCAGGTCCCCGCCTCTCGCGCCGGCGACCGGGTCGTCGCCTCCGTCTGCGGCTACTGCTCGACGGGGTGCTCGCTCGACGTCCACCTGCGCGGATCGGTGCCGGTCAACCTGACCCCGACCCGGTCCTACCCGGTCAACACGGGATCGGCGTGTCCGAAGGGATGGGAGGCACTCGCGCCGATGGCAGCGGACGGCCGTGGCCTCCGTCCGACGATCCGTCGTGGGCGGCGCCACGAGGCAATCGGCTGGAACCGGGCCTTCGAGGAGTTCTGCGCCCGCGTGCGCGAGGTCCAGCAGCGCCACGGGCCCGACTCGGTGGCGTTCCTGTCCACCGGCCAGATCGTCACCGAGGAGATGGCGCTCCTGGGTGCGCTGGCCAAGTTCGGGCTCGGCATGGTCCACGGCGACGGGAACACCCGCCAGTGCATGGCCACCTCGGTCGCCGCCTACAAGGAGTCCTTCGGGTTCGACGCCCCGCCGTACTCCTACGCGGACCTCGAGGAGTCCGACGTGGTCGTCCTGGTCGGCTCCAACCTGGCCGTCGCGCACCCGATCCTCTTCGAGCGCCTCCAGCGCAATCCGCACTCGCCCGAGGTCGTCGTGGTCGATCCTCGTGCGACGGAGACCGCGATGGCGGCGTCGCTGCACCTCCCGATCGCGCCGAAGTCCGACCAGGTGCTCCTGTACGGGGTCGCCCGCGAGCTGATCCGGCGGGGAGCGGTGGACCGGCGCTTCATCGACGAGCACACCTCGGGGTTCGAGGACTTCGCAGCCCACGTCGAGCAGTTCACGCCCGAGGTCGTCCTGGCCGAGACCGGACTGGACCCAGGGCCGTACGAGCGGCTGATCGGTGCGATCGCCGGCGGTGAGCGCGTCTCGTTCTGGTGGACGATGGGCGTGAACCAGGGCCACCGCGCCACCCGCACCGCGCAGGCGATCATCGCCTTGGCGCTGATGACGGGCAACATCGGGCGAGCGGGCACGGGAGCCAACTCGATCACCGGCCAGTGCAACGCGATGGGTTCCAGGTTGTTCTCCAACACGGCGTCGCTGTTCGCCGGACGGAGCTTCACCGACGACGCGGACCGCGCCGAGGTGGCAGACGTCCTCGGCATCCCGGTCGACGCCATCCCCGACCGGCCGAGCTGGTCCTACGACCAGATCGTCGAGGGGATCGCTCGTGGCGACATCAGGGGCCTGTGGGTGATCGCGACGAACCCGGCGCACTCGTGGATCAACCAGTCCCACATGCACGACATGCTCGATCGGCTCGACCTGCTCGTGGTGCAGGACCTCTACCCGGACACCGAGACCGCACGTCGTGCGCACCTCTACCTGCCGGCCGCGGGCTGGTCGGAGAAGGAGGGCACGTTCATCAACTCCGAGCGTCGGATCGCCCGAGTCCGACGCAGCGTCGCGCCGCCGGGCCAGGCCCGGACCGACCTCGAGATCTTCCAGGGCATCGCCGAGACGTGGGGATGCGGGCCGATGTTCCGGCGCTGGCGCACGCCGGAGGCGATCTTCTCCATCCTCCGGGAGCTCAGTCGGGGTCGCCCGTGCGACATCACCGGCATCGCCTCCTACGCAGACCTCGACGATGCCGGCATCCAGTGGCCGTTGGCAGAGGGCGCCAGCGCCGGTGACCTCCCGAGCGCCCGACGCCTGTTCGGCGACGGCCGGTTCTTCACCCGCGACGGACGGGCCCGGTTCGTCCACGACGACCCGGCGTCGCCGCCGGAGCGGATCTCGCAGCGCTATCCGCTGGTGCTGCTCACCGGACGGGGCTCGACCGCGACGTGGCACACCCAGACGCGCACGTCGCGGTCCCCGGTGCTCGCCCGGCTGGCACCCGACCGCCTGTACGTCGAGGTGGCGCCGCTCGACGCAGCGGCCCGCGGGCTGCGCTCGGGGGACCGCGTGCGCGTGTCGTCGCGACGCGGGGACGTGGTCGCGACCGCGTTCGTGACGCCGACGGTCGCTCCGGGCCAGGTCTTCCTGCCGATGCACGATCGGTCGGTCAACGTCCTGACCTCGCCGGCCTTCGATCCCCAGTCGCGCCAGCCGGCCTACAAGTACGCAGCGGTCGACGTGAGGCCGGCATCGGCACGCGACGGCCGGGATCCGCAAGGGTCAGCGGTCACGAACGCCACAGCTGCATCGGGGTGAGCGAACGGTCACCGGTGAAGGGCAGCGCCACCTCGGCGCCGCCGATGCCGGCTGACCGGTACGCCGCGCAGATGACCTCGAGCACGTCCCGAGCCTGGCCGGGTGTCTGGCCGCGTCGGCCGCCGCCGGTGAGGTCGACCAACTGGTCGATGTAGCCGGCCCGCTCGAGGAACGGGTCGACGGCCTCCGGGTAGCGGTCGCCGACCTGGACGGGTTCGCCGTCGAGCTCGACGAGCAACGTCGGCTGCAGCTCCAACCGGACCACTCCATCCGCGGATGCGGCCTGCAACGACCACTCGGCATCGGGGTTGATCCAGCTCACGTCGAGCGTCGCGGTCAACCCGGATCCGAGGCGGAGCCGGAGCGACGCGTCGTCGTCGGCTCCGTCCTCACGGGTGGAGCTGAGCGACGCGGCGACCCCGACGACCCGCTCGCCCGTCAACTCCATGACCAGCGCGACAGGGTGGGGTCCCAGGTCGAACAGGACACCACCGGAGGCGAGCGGTCGGCCGAAGTGACCCCACGTCGGGGGCGGCTGCAGGGTCCGCAGGGAGAGGTGCTGCAGCGGCCCCATCCGGTCGCGGTGCGCCATGACGGTCGCCCACGCTGGCGAGTGCAGCAGGTTCTCGGCGCACCGGAGGATCGGACCGCTCCCGTCGACCCCCGCGGCGCGTGCGGCCGCGTCCACGAGCCGGTCGGCATCAGTAAGCGTGGTGGTGATCGGCTTCTCCACCAGCACGTCGGCTCCGGCGGCGAGCCCGGCGAGCGCCAGCTCCGCGTGGTGCTCAGCTGGGGTGGCCACCAGCAGGACGTCAGCACCTGCCGGGAGCTCGTCCACCGAGACGTGGGCGACGTCGTAGGAGTGCTGCTCGTCGAGCTGAGCGGCCAGGTGCCGGGCGGATCGACCTCCTGCAGACGCCACCGCGACGACTCGGCAACCCGCGCTCGGCGCGGCCAACGTGTGGACCACGGCGATGGCTCCCGCACCAGCGATCGCGATCGTGGGTTCGGCGTCGTCGGCCAGGTGCCGACGGCGCCGACGGCGACCCAGCACGTCAGGAGCCCTGCACGTCAGGAGCCCTGCACGTCAACGGCGATGCACCACCGAGGTCATGGGGGCCACGGTAGTGGAGCGTCGAGATGCTGAGGATCTGCTCTGCCGCGTGGCCGTCGAGGGCGCCACCGCGCCGGTAGCGTTGTGCGACGCCGCCGGCGCCGACGACCCATGAGCCGACCCATCCGACTCCTCCTGCGCTTCGCCGCGATCCTCGTCCTCGGCGTCACCGCGCTCACGCTGATCGCCGCGGCGATCGTCCCCGAGCTGGGAAAGGTCTCACAGGCGGCCTCGTTCAAGCAGGTCTCCAAGCTGGCGCTGCCCGCGCTGCCCGAGGCGTCGCAGATCGTCACCGAGTCCGGCGAGGCCTACGGCGCTCTGGCCGGCAGTGAGAACCGCGACATCGTCACGCTCGACCAGGTCTCGCCGGAGCTGCAGAGGACCGTGCTCGCGGTGGAGGACGCCGACTTCTACGGACACGACGGAGTGTCGGCCAAGTCGATCCTGCGCGCCTTCCGGGCCAACAGCGACGCCGGGGCGATCTCTCAGGGCGGTTCCACGATCACCCAGCAGCTCGTCAAGATCTCCCTCGTCGGCGACGAGCGCAGCCTCACCCGCAAGATGAAGGAGGCGTCGCTCGCGCTGCAGTTGGAGCAGCAGCTGTGCGAAGGCGTCCCCAAGCACCAGTGCAAGGACCAGATCCTCGAGCAGTACCTCAACACGGTGTACCTGGGTCGGGGCGCCTACGGCATGCAGGCCGGGGCGCAGACCTACTTCGGCAAGCCGGCGTCGGAGATCAACTACGCGGAGGCGGCGGTGCTGACCTCGCTGGTCCGCAACCCCACCGGCTACGACCCGATCCGCTACCCGAAGGTCGCCAAGGAGCGGCGGCTGGTCGTCCTCAAGCGCATGCAGGAGCAAGACCTGGTCACGGCGAAGGAGGCGGCGTTCATCGCCGCGGTCCCGCTCCCCACCCAGGCCCACGGTCGCCAGGTCGCGGCGACCACCGAGTCGTTGAGCTACATCGAGCGCAAGGTCCGCGACGAGCTGTTGAACGCCGACTGGCTGGCCCCGACCCAGGAGCTCCGTCGCTACCTGGTGTTCAACGGCGGGCTCCGCATCACCACGACGATCGACCCGGAGGCGCAGCGGGCGGCCGAGGCGGCGGCAGCGTCGAACCCGCTGGCCAAGGCGAACCCCGAGACGGCGGTTGCGCTGGCGGCGGTCGAGCCGGCGACCGGCGCCGTGCGGGCGATCGTCGGAGAGGCGCAGGTGCCCGGCAAGGGTCTGGTCGAGACCGGCGCGCCGATCGGCGGGCGGTCGTCGGGCTCGGCGTTCAAGGTGTTCACGCTGGTCGCCGCATTGAAGTCCGGCTACAGCATCAACAGCTCGGTCTCGGGCGCCTACGCGCCGGAGAACATGAAGAAGCTGTGGGGTGTCAAGGAGTCGGGCCCGTACCCCGACGACTGCCCGAGCCAGGGGATGGTCGCCCTCTCCCAGGCGCTCGCCCAGTCGAACAACTGCGCCTTCATGCGGCTCCAGGGAGCGGTTGGATTCGAGGAGGTGAAGTCGACCGCCGTCGACCTCGGCCTCACCGACGCCGCGCTCGACCCCAACCACGTCAAGCCGGCGTGCTTCACGATCGGCTGCGACGCCCTCGTCAGGCCGCTCGACATGGCCGCCGCCTACGGCACGATCGCCAACGACGGGCGTCGCAACCAGACGCACTTCGTGTCGAAGGTCGAGGACCGCGCCGGCAAGGTGCTCTTCGAGGCCGCCCCGCAGGACAAGCAGGTGATCTCCGCTGACGTCGCCCGCCAGGCCATCGTCGGGATGGAGAAGGTGGTCACGAGCGGGACCTACTCTGCCGGCGCCCTCCCGGATCGTCGCCCGGCCGCCGGCAAGACCGGCACCACCGAGGTCGAGGGCGGCAAGAACACCGACGTGTGGTTCGTGGGATTCACCCCGCAGCTGTCGACCGCCGTCTGGATCGGCAACCCGGCGGCCAACACCAACATGAAGGGCGGACGGGTCCAGGGCGGCGCCACCGCCGCGAAGGTGTGGCGCGGGTTCATGGCCGAGGCGCTCGACGGCACGCCGGTCCTGAAGTTCGAGCCGCCCGCAAAGTTGCCGAAGGCCAAGTCCGTGCCCGACCCGTGGAAGGGCTCGGGCAAGTACGGCACGTCCTCGACGGTGCCGAAGTCGTCGTCGAAGTCGTCGACGAAGTCCAAGACGACCACGACCAGGCCGGCCGCATCGAGCGGGTCGGGACCCGCCTCGGGTTCGTCCGGTTCCGGCGGCACGGACGGCAACGGGTCCTCCGGCGGTAGCGGGTCGGGGAGCGGTGGCGCTGGAACCGATGGCGACGGCAGCGGTGGGGGAGCCGGCGGCGGCTGAGCGTCGCCGGGCCCGGTAGCTTCTGCGTCGTGGGATCCCTCGACGCGCTGATCGACGTGCAGACCCAGGACACCCGTGCGGACCAGATCGCCCACCAGCGGAACCACCTGCCGCAGATCGAGGTCCTCCGGAGCGTCGAGGCGGAACGGGCAGAGGTGGCCGCTCGCTCGGAGGTGGCACGAGGTCGGCTCCACGAGCTGCGCCAACGCCAGAAGGGCCTGGAGGACGAGGCCTCCCTCGTCGAGGACAAGGCCGCAGAGATCGACGCCAAGCTCTACGACGGAAGCGTCGTCGCCCACAAGGAGCTCGAGGCGTTCCAGGAGGACCATCGCCTGCTGAAGGCCCGTCAGTCCGATCTGGAGGACCAGGCCATCGAGGTCATGGAGGCGGCGGAGCCGATCGAGGCCGAGCTGAACGCCCTCGACGCGGAGGTGGCCGGTCACGACGCCCGGATCGCCACGCTCGCCACCGACGTCGCCGCGGCGCAGGCCGAGCTCGACGGGGAGTTGGCGGCGGTCGTCGCGACCCGAGCGGCTGCCGCGGCCGAGGTGCCCGGCGACGTGCTCGGCGCCTACGAGGCCACCCGCTCCCGGATGGGGGGAATCGGCGCCGCCCGGTTGGTCGGCAACCGATGCGAGGGCTGCCACCTGGAGATCCCGTCCGCAGAGCTCGAGGAGGTGCGACGCGCCCCCGAGGACGCCGTCGTGACGTGCCCCGAGTGCCTGCGGATCCTCGTCCGCTGAGCGCTCGTCGAGGTCGTTCGTGCTCATCTGGTTCGCGGTGCTGAGCGTCGTCCTCACGTGGGCGGTGTTCCAGAGTCCGGCCATCGACTACCGGTTCGTGGCCCTCGGCTCGGTGCTCCCGGTCCTCGAGGTGCCGTTCGGTGCCGGACCCCTGCACTCGCTGCTCGCGCCGACGGTGGTCCTGGCCGTGGTCATGGCCGCGACCGTGCGACGGCGGCTCGTCCGTCGACGCTGGCTGGGCCTGCCGATCGGCATGTACATGCACCTCGTGCTCGACCTCGCCTTCGCTCTGACCGCGACGTTCTGGTGGCCGTTCCTGGGGTGGTCCTTCACCGACGGCTCCGCACCCGAGCTCGACCGCGGCGTCTGGACGCTGTTCATGGAGCTGACCGGGCTGGCCGCGGGCTGGTGGGCGTGGAAGCGTTTCGGCCTCGACGACCCCGAGCGCCGGTCGCGCTTCTTGCGGACCGGTCAGCTGGACCGATCGGTCATGGGTCCGGGTGGGGGACGACCGTCGTGACCTCGCTGGTCGTCGTGCGCCACGGCCGGACCGCAGCCAACGCGGCGGGGCTGCTGCTCGGTCACCTCGACGTCGAGCTCGATCCGCTCGGACGAGCCCAAGCGGTGGCGCTGGCCGACGCCGTGGGTCGCAGCGGCCCGCCGATCACCGCGGTCGTGTCGAGC
>JAPXRJ010000065.1:0-13466 GCA_033813615.1 Microthrixaceae bacterium
GATCATCGCCGTCGCGAACTCCTTCACCCAGTTCGTGCCCGGCCACGTGCACCTCAAGGACATGGGCCAGCTCGTCGCCGGGGAGATCGCCGCGGCGGGAGGAGTGGCCAAGGAGTTCAACACGATCGCCGTCGACGACGGCATCGCCATGGGCCACGGCGGGATGCTCTACAGCCTTCCCAGCCGTGACCTGATCGCTGACTCCGTCGAGTACATGGTCAACGCGCACTGCGCGGACGCGCTCGTGTGCATCTCCAACTGCGACAAGATCACCCCCGGCATGCTGATGGCGGCCATGCGGCTGAACATCCCGACGGTGTTCGTGTCGGGCGGGCCCATGGAAGCCGGCAAGACGCGCCTGGCCGGGGCGGAGGTCAAGGTCGACCTGATCTCCGCCATGATGAAGGCGGGTGATGCCACCGTCAGCGACGACGACGTCGCCACGATCGAGCGTTCCGCGTGCCCGACCTGCGGCTCGTGTTCGGGCATGTTCACGGCCAACTCGATGAACTGCCTGACCGAAGCGCTCGGACTGAGCCTGCCGGGCAACGGCACGGTGGTCGCCACCCACTCGGATCGCGAGCAGCTGTTCCTGCGCGCCGGTCGGGTGGTCGTCGACCTGGCCCGTCGCCACTACGAGAAGGACGACGACTCGGTCCTTCCCCGCTCGATCGCGGACCGTCGTGCGTTCTCCAACGCCATCTCGCTCGACATCGCCATGGGTGGGAGCACCAACACCGTGCTGCACCTGCTCGCCGCGGCGCAGGAAGGCGAGATCCCCTTCACGATGGCCGACATCGACGCGCTGAGCCGGAAGCTGCCGAACATCTGCAAGGTCGCCCCGGCGACGGAGCAGTACCACATCGAAGACGTGCACCGGGCGGGTGGCATCCCCGCCATCCTCGGCGAGCTCGACCGGGCCGGTCTGATCGACACCGCCGCACCCACCGTCCACTCCGAGACGCTGGCGGCAGCGCTCGATGAGTGGGACATCAAGCGCCCCACCTGCACCGCAGCGGCCAAGGAGTTCTGGCGGGCCGGTCCCGCCGGCATCCCCACGCAGGTGGCCTTCAGCCAGTCCACCCGTTGGCCCAGCCTCGACGAGGACCGCTCCGGCGGCTGCATCCGAGACGTGGAGCACGCCTACGCCACCGAGGGCGGACTGGCCGTGCTCTACGGCAACGTCGCGGTCGACGGCTGCATCGTGAAGACAGCCGGGGTCGACGAGGACATCTGGCGCTTCAGCGGTCCGGCCCGGGTGTTCGAGAGCCAGGATGCGGCGGTCGACGGGATCCTGGCCGGCGATGACGGCGAGAGCGAGGTCGTTGCCGGCGACGTCGTGGTCATCCGCTACGAAGGGCCCAAGGGCGGTCCGGGCATGCAGGAGATGCTGTATCCGACCACCTACATCAAGAGCCGCGGTCTGGGGAAGGCGTGCGCGCTCCTCACCGACGGCCGCTTCTCCGGCGGCACCTCCGGCCTGTCGATCGGCCACGTCTCGCCCGAGGCGGCCGAGGGCGGCCTCATCGGTCTGGTCCGCACCGGTGACCTGATCGAGATCGACATCCCTGCGCGGTCCATCCACCTGGCCGTCGACGACGCCGAGCTCGCCCGTCGTCACGAGGAGGAGCACGGACGGGGACCCGCCGCATGGACACCGCACGGCAGAGACCGGCAGGTGTCGGTGGCGTTGCAGGCGTATGCGGCGATGACCACCTCGGCCGCGCGGGGTGCGGTGCGCGACCTCAGCCAGATCACCACCCCGCACCGCCCCGCCTGACCCGCTGTCAGTCGTCGTCGGGACGCGCGCCCGAGCGCAGGCCGCCCTGCCACCGGCGACCGCGCCAGCGCAGGTACTCGCGGACTGCGGCCACCGCGGCGAGCACGACGGCCCCGGCGAGTGCCCACCAGCCGTTCACGGCGAAACGTCCCGCGACCGCTCGTGGACGCGCCCGGCGGCCCACTCGGTGCGCCCGGCGCGCACCTCGGTGGCCGAGATGTGTCCGAACCGCTCTGGGACCGGCAGCAGCAGCCCGGCCGGGACGACGTGGCCGATTCGGGGGGCGACGGCCACCCTGGGGAGTCGGGCGACGGCTCGGTCCCTGGCGAGCGGGTCGTCGTGGTACCAGGACGGGTCGACGACCTGCGCCCACTTGTCGGCGCCCATGACGACTGCGTCGTAGCCCTCGGCCACATCAGCGATCAGGCGCGCCTCGACCACGACGACAGCGAGCCGCGGACGATCGCCGATGGCAGAGAGGACCTCGTCGACCCGGCGCTCGACCGACGTGGCGTCGAGGTGCTCCTTGCCGAGCGCCTCGACCGAGATCGCCAGGTCGAGGCGCACCAGGTCGAGGTGTGCGACGGCTGCGTCGGCGACCGCGAGGTGCGCGACGGTCAGCGGGTCGAACGTTCCCGGGTACACGCCGATCGCCACGTACGGGACGGTACCGTCGCATGGGTGCACGCGCAGGACGGGCCAGACGCGCAGGTCGAGCAGGTCGAGCAGGTCGAGGTCGTCGACGAGTCCGGCCGGGTGCTCGACGTCGTCGATCGAGCCCTGATGCGCTCGGAGCGGCTGCGACACCGCTGCACCTTCGTCGTCGTGCGCGACGGGGAGGGTCGGGTGCTCGTGCACCGGCGGAGCCCCCACAAGGACATGTGGCCGGACCGCTGGGACCTTGCCGCCGGTGGCGTGGTCCAGGTGGGGGAGTCGTGGGAGCTCGCCGCTGCTCGTGAGCTCGCGGAGGAGCTCGGCGTCTCGGGTGCCGAGCTGCTGGCCCTGACCGAGGGCGACCTCGTCTACACCGACGACGACGTCGCCGAGCTGGCTCGTGTGTGGACCGTCACGTGGGACGGACCGGTGGTGTTCCCCGACGGCGAGGTGGTCGAGGCCCGCTGGGTGAGCGTCGATGAGCTGCTCGAGCTCCTCGACGCGATCGAGTTCGTCCCCGACTCGGTGGCGCTGGCACTGCCGTTGCTCGTGGTGCCGCTCGAGTGCAGGTGACCGCCGCTACCGTGCGGACCGTGCCCGTCGCTCCCGTGCCCGTCCCTCCCGTGTCTGCCGCTCGACGAACCGTACGACTGCTCGGCGTGGCGCTGCTGGTCGTCGCAGGTGCCACGGCGTGCGGCGATGACGGCGACGACGCCGGTTCGTCGACCCCGTCCACCTCTTCGACCCCGTCCACCTCTTCGACCTCGTCGACCTCATCCACCTCGTCGACCGAGACGACCGAATCCACTGCTGGTGGCGACAGCACCATCAGCTTGGTCGTTGCCGGCCAGGAGCGGTCGCTGACGTTGCAGAGCTGCAGGAGCGACAGCGACACAGCGATCGACCTCACCGCGACCGACGACCAGGGCAACACCCTCGTGGTCCACGGTTCTGGAGGGAGCGGTTCTGGAGCGAGCAACGCCGACTCGGACCTCAGCATCACCTACCGGGGTGCCAGCGAGGACCGTGAGGGGACCGCTCGTTCCGTCGAGATCCGAGCCGACGGCTCGTTCGACCTCTCGGGGATCCTCTCGGTCGCCGACGACTCGGCCCCCGGCCCCGACGAGTTCACGATGACCGGGAGCTGCCCCGGCTGAGGGTCCGGGCAAGGGGTTGGCGATCGATGGTCGATCGGGGCAGACTGTCTCCGATGCAGCAGCCGACCTCTCTCCTCGCCGTCGTGGTGGTAATCGCCTAGGCGCACACCGGGAGCTCAGCCGCGAGTGCGTCACACGACCTCCCTCCTCGGGAGGTCGTTCCGGTTTTCCGGCCCGATCCAGTCACCGTTCCGATCCAGTTGCAGGGACCCAGCACCATGACCACCAGCAGCAGCACGAACACCAACGGCGGATCCGCGCTGATCAAGTCGCTCGAGCTCGAGGGCGTCGAGGTGATCTTCGGTCTGCCCGGCGGAGCGATCCTGCCGGTGTACGACCCGATCCTCGACAGCCCGATCCGCCACGTGCTGGTGCGCCACGAACAGGGCGCCGGCCACATGGCCGAGGGCTACGCGCACGCCACTGGTCGTCCGGGGGTGGCGATGGTGACCTCGGGTCCGGGAGCGACGAACATCGTCACCCCGATCTGCGACGCGTTCATGGACTCGGTGCCGATGGTCGTCATCACCGGGCAGGTGCCCCGACCGGCGATCGGCACCGACGCGTTCCAGGAGTGCGACATCGTCGGCATCACCCGTTCGATCACCAAGCACAACGAGCTCGTCACCCGGCCCGAGGACATCCCCCTGGCGATCCGCCAGGCGTTCCACATCGCCACGACCGGTCGTCCGGGACCGGTGCTCGTCGACATCCCCAAGGACATCGTCGACCCCAAGAACCCTGCGTCGGCCATGGACTGGTACTGGCCGAGCGACGGGGACGTGTCGGCGAGCCTCCCCGGCTACAAGCCGACCACCAAGGGCCACCCCAAGAAGATCAAGGAAGCCGTGGAGCTGATCCTGGCCGCCGAGCGCCCGGTGATCTACGCAGGCGGGGGCATCCTCAAGGCTCGGGCGGCCGAGGCGCTTCGTGAGCTGGCCGAGCTCACCGACATCCCGGTGGTCACCACGCTCATGGCCCGGGGCGCGTTCCCCGACACCCACCCGTTGTGCCTCGGCATGCCCGGCATGCACGGCAACTACACCGCGGTCACCGCACTGCAGCGCTCGGACCTGCTGATCGCGCTCGGCAGCCGCTTCGACGATCGCGTCACCGGCAAGGTGGGCGCGTTCGCCCCCGATGCCAAGGTGATCCACGCCGACATCGACCCGGCGGAGCTCGGCAAGGTCCGTCGTCCCGATGTGCCGATCGTGGGCGACTGCCGCATGGTCGTCGAGGAGCTGATCCGCGTGCTGCGGGCTCGCGTCGGAGGCGACGGCTCGGCTGGCGACGTCGCCGGCCACCAGCCCGACCGCCGAGCGTGGAAGCAGGCGATCTCCGGATGGCAGGAGCGGTTCCCGCTGGTCTACGAGCGCTCCGATGACGGCGGCCTCCTCAAGCCGCAGTATGTGCTGGAGGAGCTGCGGGACCGGGCGCCCGAGGACTGCATCGTGGCGAGCGGCGTGGGTCAGCACCAGATGTGGACCAGCCAGTACTGGCACTTCGACCACCCGTACACGTGGATCAACTCGGGCGGCGCCGGGACCATGGGCTTCTCCGTGCCCGCGGCCATCGGTGCCAAGGTCGGTCGCCCCGACCGGATGGTGTGGGCCGTCGATGGCGACGGCTGCTTCCAGATGACAGCGCAGGAGCTGGTCACCGCGGCCACTGAGCGGATCCCGGTCAAGGTCGCGATCCTGAACAACGCGTACCTGGGCATGGTGCGCCAGTGGCAGGAGATGTTCTACGAGGAGCGCTACTCCGAGGTGTACCTCTCGCCCGACCTGCCGGACTACGTGAAGTGGTCCGAGGCCATGGGCTGCGTGGCGATGCGCGTCGAGTCGCCCGAAGAGGTCGGCCCGGCGATCGACAAGGCGAACGAGATCGACGACCGACCGGTCGTGCTGGAGTTCCGCACCGACAGCGCGGAGAAGGTGTTCCCCATGGTGCCGTCAGGGCTGAGCAACGACGACATCGTCGTCGATCCGTCGCAGAGCGAGGACCGGCGATGAACACTCCGACGAGCCCGCAGAGCACCGGCTCGGGGACCACGCAGCCGTTGCGCCACCACGTCCTGTCCGTGTTGGTGGAGAACAAGGCGGGGGTGCTCGCCCGCGTCTCGAACCTCTTCGCCCGGCGCGGCTACAACATCTACTCCCTGGCGGTGGCGCCGACCGACGACGCCCGATTCAGCCGCATCACGGTCGTGGTCGACGTGGAGAACGCGCCGCTCGAGCAGATCGTCAAGCAGCTCAACAAGCTGATCAACGTGATCAAGATCAGCGAGCTGGACCCGCGCGACTCCGTCGAGCGTGAGCTGCTCCTGTGCACGGTGAAGGCGTCGGCAGCGGCGCGGAGCCAGGTGATCGAGCTCGTCGAGCTGTTCGACGGTCGTGTCCTCGACGTGGGTCACGACGAGATCACGTTGAGCCTGGACGAGCACCCGGGGCGCCTGGACGACCTGGAGGAGCTGCTGCGACCCTACGGGATCATCGACCTGCAGCGGACCGGGCGGGTGGCGCTGGCCCGACTGGAGCACTCCCTGTAGTCGCACCGTCGGTCGCGGCGCCGCTCGTGTCCGGCGACTTCGGCCTACCGTGTGGACATCGTGAGGGGCTCAGCACATCCGGTCGCCCGTGTCGCTGCGGTGTTGCTCGTCGGATGCCTCCTGGCGGTCGCGGCGTGCGGCCCCGATGGCGACGACGCCGCGACGACGAGCTCGGGGATGCTCCGACCCGCGGAGGTGGTGGCTGCATGGGAGCTCGATGAGCCGCCGAAGGCCACGACGCTCGTCGACAGCGGACCCAACCGACTCGACGGAAGGATCGGTGCACAGGTCCTGACCGGCGTGACCGTGAAAGGGGCGACGGGGCACCGCAGGGAGTTCGTCGAGCCCGACCAGCCGCCCGTCGCTGCCGATCGACTCGCCGAGGTGCCCGACGACGATCGTCTCGACCCGGGCGACAGGGACTACGAGATCACGATCCGGCTGAGGACGACTGCGCCGCAGGGCAACGTCGCGCAGAAGGGCCAGTTCGGTGCCGACGGCGGCTACTTCAAGATCGACATGGACGAGGGCCGTGTGGCGTGCCTGTTCCTGGGAGCAGCTGGGAAGTCTCACGTCCGCTCGGTCGCGTCGGTCGCGGACGGCGGGTGGCACCAGGTGCGGTGCCTGCGCAGCGGCGACGAGCTCGTGTTGTGGGTCGACGACGTCGAGGTGGCGCGTCGGACCGCACCGACAGGCACGATCGCCAACGCGTACCCGCTCGTGATGGCCGGGAAGCTCCACTGCGATCAGGTCGCGGTGTTCTGCGACTACTTCTCCGGGGACCTCGATCGGATGGTGATCAACCGGGGCAGCTCGGCAGCGCCGCGGTGAGCGGTAGGTCACCGGCCCGGCGGAGTCCGTTCTCGATCGGCGCCCGAGCGCACGGCCGATCGCAGTTGGCGGGTGCATGCGATGCCCTGCGATCATGGCGGGATGGCCAACGTCTACTACGAGTCCGACGCCGATCCATCGATCATCGGTGGTCGAAAGGTGGCGATCCTGGGCTACGGCTCGCAGGGTCACGCTCACGCCCTGAACCTGAAGGACTCGGGTGTCGACGTGCGGGTCGGCCTGCGCGACGGCTCGTCGTCGCGGGCCAAGGCCCAAGAGGCCGGGCTCGAGGTCATGGACGTGGCCGAGGCCGCGGCCTGGGCCGACGTGATCATGATGCTCCTGCCCGACACGGAGATCGGCCCGATCTACGAGTCCGAGGTCGCCCCCAACCTGAACGAGGGCGACGCCCTGTTCTTCGCCCACGGCTTCAACGTGCGCTTCGGCTACGTGAAGGCGCCGGACTCCGTCGACGTGGCGATGGTGGCCCCCAAGGGTCCGGGCCACCTGGTGCGACGCACCTACACCGAGGGTGGCGGCGTGCCGTGCCTCATCGCGGTGGCCCAGGACGCGACGGGCGGTGCCAAGGCGCTCGCCCTGTCGTACGCGGACGCCATCGGAGGAACCCGGGCCGGAGTGCTCGAGACCACCTTCGAGGAGGAGACCGAGACCGACCTGTTCGGCGAGCAGGTCGTGTTGTGCGGCGGCCTCACGGCGCTGGTCCAGGCCGGTTTCGAGACCCTGGTCGAGGCCGGTTACCAGCCGGAGTCCGCGTACTTCGAGTGCCTGCACGAGCTCAAGCTGATCGTCGACCTGATGTACGAGCAGGGCATCTCGGGCATGCGCTACTCGATCTCGACCACCGCGGAGTACGGCGACCTCGTCACAGGGCCGCGGATCATCAGCCCGGCGGTGAAGGCGGAGATGAAGGCGGCGCTCGAGGACATCCAGACCGGTCGTTTCGCGGAGCAGTTCGTCGGCGAGATCCGCTCGGGGGGCAAGAACTTCGAAGCGCTGCGCCAGGCCGGCAAGGACCACCAGATCGAGCAGGTCGGTGCCGAGCTGCGGGCGATGATGCCGTGGATCTCCGCCGGCAAGGCCAAGGTCGAGGACATCTCCGGCGGCGACTGAGCCCCGCGGCGCGGGACATACAGTGAGTCGGTGATCGTCTCGGCGCCGGGATCGTCGGCCAACCTCGGACCGGGCTTCGACTGCTTGGCGATCGCGGTCGACCTGCCGTTCCGGCTGGCTGTCGGTTCGGAGGCCCCGGACCGCTTCCATGCGGTCGAGCCCACCCACCCTGCGGCGGTGGCGTTCGTCGACGCAGGCGGCGACCCGTCGACGCCGTTGGCCTGGGCGAGCCCCATCCCGCCGGGCCGAGGGCTCGGGTTCTCGGGGGCGGCGCGCGTCGCAGGAGCGTTCGCGGCCGGGCTGCTCGACGGATTGGACGACCGGGTCGCCCGCGACGGCGCCCACCGGATCGCGTCGGTGCTGGAGGGCCATCCCGACAACTCGGCTGCCTCGGCGTTCGGTCGCTTCACCGTGGCCGTGGGGGAGCGGGTGCTGTGCCTCGACGTGCCGTCGGACGTGTCGGTGATCGTCTGGTCGCCATCAGCCGCCACCTCCACCGACGCGTCGCGCCGTGCGTTGCCGGGTCGGGTGCCGCTCGAGGACGCTGCCTTCTCCGTCGCTCGCGCCGCGGTGTGGGTCGCGGCGCTGGCCACCGGTGACCTGGAGGCGCTGCGCGAGGCCTGCGAGGACCGGCTCCATCAGGACGTCCGGCTCGGCGCACGGCCCGACGCCCGGGCGGTCAGGGATCACCTCCTCGGCCGTGCGGAGGTGCTGGCGGCGTGGCTGTCGGGCTCGGGGCCGAGCATCGCGGCGCTCGTGCCGTCCGACCTGGCGCCGTTGGTGGCCGGCTCGGTCGGTGGCGACGGCACCGTGCGCGTGCTCGACGTGCATCCGAACGGGGTGTGCGTCGATTCCTGACCAGAGCGGTCGGGAATCATCGCTATATTGCTGCAGTCATCAGATCGCTGCCATCAGATCAGAGGAGACGTGCATGAGCGACGAGTGGGGCTTCAACACCCGTCAGATCCACGCCGGCGCCGCGCCGGACCCCGCCACCGGGTCCCGTGCCACGCCGATCTACCAGACCACGGCGTACCAGTTCCGTGACAGTGACCACGCGGCCAACCTGTTCGCCCTCAGCGAGATCGGCAACATCTACACGCGGATCATGAACCCGACCCAGGGTGTGGTCGAGGCCCGCATCGCCAGTCTGGAAGGGGCGCCCGACACAGCGGTCGGCCTGCCGGGTGCGCTGGTCGTGGCGTCGGGCCAGTCGGCCGAGACGCTCGCCATCCTCAACCTGGCCGAGGCGGGCAGCCACATCGTGAGCTCGGCAGCCCTCTACGGGGGCACCTACAACCTGTTCCACTACACGTTGCCCAAGTTCGGCATCGACGTGTCCTTCGTCGAGGACCCCGATGACCTCGACGCGTGGGCGAAGGCGGTGCAGCCCAACACCAAGGCCTTCTATGCCGAGTCGATCGGCAACCCCAAGAACGACGTGCTCGACATCGCAGCGGTGTCGGCGCTGGCGCACGACAACGGCGTCCCGCTGATCGTGGACAACACGATCGCCTCGCCGTACCTGATCAACCCGCTCGCCCACGGTGCGGACATCGTGGTGCACTCGGCGACCAAGTTCCTCGGCGGCCACGGCACGGCGATCGCCGGAGCGATCGTCGACGGGGGGTCGTTCGACTTCTCCTCGAACGACAAGTTCCCGATGTTCACCGAGCCGGACCCGAGCTACCACGGCCTGGCCTACTGGCCCGCGCTCGGCCCGGGCTCCTACATCATCAAGGCCCGGGTGCAGCTGCTGCGCGACATCGGCGCCGCCGTCTCGCCGTTCAACGCGTTCCTGCTCATTCAGGGCATCGAGACGCTCTCGCTGCGGATGGACCGCCACGTTGCCAACGCCCAGAAGGTGGCCGAGTACCTCGCCGGCCACGACCAGGTGGAGTCGGTCGCGTATGCCGGGCTCGCCTCCAGTCCGTGGCACGCCCGGGCCCAGCAGTACTCGCCCAAGGGTGCGGGGTCGGTCCCGGCCTTCGTCATCCAGGGTGGACGCGAGGCCGGCAAGCGGTTCGTGGAGGCGCTGTCGCTCCACAGCCACCTGGCCAACATCGGTGATGTCCGGAGCCTGGTCATCCACCCCGCCTCGACCACCCACAGCCAGCTGACCGAGGTCGAGCAGTCGACCGCGGGCGTGGACCCCGGTCTGATCCGGTTGTCGGTCGGCCTGGAGGACGTCGAGGACATCACCGCCGACCTCGATCGGGGCTTCGCTGCCGCCAGGGGAACCTGAAGTGGCTACCGATCGATGGTGACAGCAGGGACCCCGAAGGTGACGGTGATCGTCGCCGGGAGTCCCAACAGGTCGATCGGGTCGCCGGCTCGCCTCGCGGAGGCGATCTCGAGAACCGAACCCTTGTGCTCCCCAGCGGTGATGGCGAGCTCGAGCTTGGTCCCGCCGTCGGCCGTGTCGGACGCATCGACGATCGACGCGTCGTAGGACCCGTCGTCGAGCGGTGCCGACACCTCCCCGCTCGACTCGCTCGGATGTGATGCCATCGGTCGAACGTACCGTCCATCGACGCTCGTGTCAGCTGCCGGTCACCAGCCGGTAGCCGATGCCGGGCTCTGTCCGGATCTCCACCCCGGCATCGGAGCCGAGCTTGCGGCGCAGGTTGGCCAGGTGCACACGGAGCGACGCTGAGGTCCCGTCGCCGGCGGGCCAGACCGCGTCCATGATCGCTGCACGTGTCACCAGGCTGTTCGGTCGCCGGGCCATCGACGCCAGGAGCGCGAACTCCTTCTGGGTGAGGTGCACCACCTCCTCGTCGAGGCTGACGATCCGCAGGTCGGTGTCGATCACGAGCCCGCCGAGCCGTCGCACGCTCGCCGGAGCGGCTCCACCCGCCATCAGACGGGTCCGGAGCGCTGCTCGAAGTCGGGCCATCAGCTCGGGGGTGGAGAACGGCTTGGTCACGTAGTCGTCGGCACCCATGTCGAGCGTGAGGACCATCCGGTCCTCGTCGCCGTCGGCGGTGACCACGAGGATGGGGAGCGACGAGCGGTCGCGGATCCGGCGACACACGTCGACGCCGTCCATGTCGGGCAGCCCCAGGTCCAACAACACGGCCCCGGGGCCAGATGCGGAGATCGCTCTGATTGCGGACTCCCCGGTGCGTGCCACGACCACCTGGTGGCCTCGCGCACGGAGCGCCGTGGTGAGCACCTCGGCCACCGATGGGTCGTCTTCGACCACGAGGACCGTGACGAGATCAGCGGTGCGGTGGTGGTCGACCTCATCGGCCCGGGAGCTCGACGACGAACCGCGCGCCGCCACCTGGTCGCTCATCGACCGTGATCGTACCGCCGTGCAGCTCGACGATCGCTCGGCTCACAGCAAGGCCGATGCCGCTCGATCCGGCGATCGCTCCGGTGTGGAACGGCTCGAAAAGGATCTCGGCATCCCCGGGACGGATGCCAGGACCCATGTCGGCCACCGAGATGCGCACGTCGGGACCATGGCGTGCGGCGGTCACGAACACGTTGTCGCCGTCCCCGCTGTGGCGGACCGCGTTGTCCAGGAGGTTCGCGAGGACCTGTTCGATCTGGGTCCGGTCGACCTCGATGCTCGGCAGGTGCTGCTCCACGTCGGTGGAGATGGTCACACCAGTGGTCATGAAGCCGAAGCGGGCAACCGCGCGCTCGACCATCTCGGCGACATCGACGGGCCCGCGTCGCGGCGTCATCGCTCCGGCCTCGATCCGGTTGAGGTCGAGCAGGTTCGACACGAGTCGGTCGAGACGCTGCGTCTCCAGGTCGACGAGGCGCAGGAGGCGTTCGGTCACCTCCGGCGGGTGGGCGACGTCATCGAGGAGCTCGGTCGTCGCGCCCCTGATTGCGGTGAGCGGTGTTCGCAGATCGTGTGAGACGGAGCGCAGGAGGAGGCGTCGATGGGCGTCGGCCGCAGCGAGCGAATCGATCCGCGACGCCACCAGCGTCGACACCACGACGGCGACGGCGAGGAAGACGGCGAGCGCGACCGCATCGTCGAGCGCGGCGAAGGCGATCCGGCCGACCGGAGGCACCGACAGGGTGAACGCCACCGTGGCGATCGCCGCGACCGCGTAGGCGGCCCAACGCGAACCCAGCACGGCGGCGACCACGACCGGTACGACCAGCAGCAGCGCCCTGGTGGCCTGCGACAGGTCGGGGTCCGGGACCGCGAGCCCCACCACGATGACGACGATCAGGGCGGTCGATCCGATCGTCACGGCAGCGGTCCGGAGCCCCGACCGAAGCGCGGCTGGGCCGGAGCGCATCGAGCTCGGTCGCTTCAGCAGGGGAGCCATCCTCAGAGCGTGCCATCCCACGGGTGATGTCGAACCACATCCCGCAGGGGCGCACATCCCGCTGCGGCGGTCGCGAGGTCACATCGTCTCGGCGAAGCTCACCTCGCCCTCTCCTCGGATCACGTTCTTGAGCAGCTTCCCCGATGCGTTGCGGGGGAGCTTGCCGTCCCATCGCTGCACGTAGGTCGGCACCTTGAAACCCGCCAACGTGGCGGCCACCCACTCGCGCACCTCGGCGTCGGAGAGCTCGCGCCCGGGAGCGACCTCGATGACCGCCTTGACCTCCTCACCGAGTTCCGGGTGTGCCACGCCGACCACGGCCGCATCCGCGATCGCCGGGTGCTCGACCAGGCGGTTCTCGATCTCGACGCAGTAGACGTTCTCGCCGCCTCGGATCAGCATGTCCTTCGCCCGATCGGTGATGTAGAGGTAGCCCTCGTCGTCCAGATGTCCGACGTCACCGGTGTGCAGCCATCCGTCGATCACCGTGTCCGCTGTGGCCTCGGGCTTGTTCCAGTAGCCGGCCATGATCAGCGGACCGCGGATCAGCACCTCGCCGGTCTGGCCGACCGGCAGGTGGGTGCCGTCCGCCCCGGCGATCGCCAGTTCCGTGTTCGGCATCGGAAGGCCGACCGAGTCCGGCTTGCGCAGCGCGTCGGGACCCGTCAGAGCGGTCGCGGCGGAGGACGACTCGGTCAGTCCGTATGCGTTGGTCGTGGCCAGCACGCTCGGGAACGTCTCGCGGATCCGCCGCTGCAGCTCGTCGGCCGACGGCGATCCGCCGAAGCTGACCGAGATGATCGAGCGAAGGTCCCAGTCGTGGCGGTCCGGGTGCTCGCAACAGCGCCAGATCATCGTCGGGACCGTGGCCCAGATCATGATCCGCTCACGCTGGATGGCATCGAACGCGGCCTCGGGGCTGAACCGTCCCGGCAGCATCACCAGGCGGATCCCGCCCATCATCCCGACGACCAGCACCGAATGGCACCCCGACACGTGGAACAGCGGTGAGGTCAGCAGGGCGACGGGCTGGCCCGTTCCGTCGGTGGGAGCGCTGTCGGTGG
>JAPXRJ010000066.1:0-13207 GCA_033813615.1 Microthrixaceae bacterium
GCGTTCGTGCCGTACAGGTCGAACGTCGCCGACACCCGATCACCTGACTGGGCGAGCGTCCCGTGATCACGCGGCATCGAAGGTTCAGTCCCATCGGTGTCGGTGAGCCGGCACAGCTGTTCGACATCCAGGACGAACTGACGAAACGTCGAGGTTGCTTGGGCGAGGTCGATCAACGCGTCCTGGATGTTGCCCAACACCGCGCTGTTGCGGTCATTGACCCGTGACGCCAGCTCACGGGCCCGATCGACGGAGATCTCACCCCGAGCCAACGCGTCCGCCACCTCCGGCAGATGACGACGAAGAGCGTTCGCGCACACCACATCGCGGCGCACCCGGCCCGGCGCGGCGCCATGACGCCACCCCGCCTCGTTCGCCACCACATGACCAAGTCGCCGGACCGTCAAGTCCCGGGCATCCAACTCGGCGAGCACCCCGAAACGGGCCGCGTGGAACAATCGATCGAGCGTCTCCAACCCGTCGAAGAGACCCAGCAACGAGTCGTCATCCACGCCACGGACATCACCGCCCGCGACACCAACCAACCCGTCGAGCAGCACCCGCAACTCCTCGGGCACCACGAAGCACGGCTCACCGAACCCACCAGCCCCACCTGCACCACCAGCACCTCCGGCCCCACCCGCGCCACCAGCGCCGTCGGCGCCGTCGGCGCCGCTGGCCCCACTCGTGTGGTTGCCGTCGCCAACCTGCTCGTCGTCGTGGTCCCCAGTCGAACACATGTTCGTAGTCTGCCAACCCAGTGTGACACTCACCGGTCACCCCGCCAGATCCTTCGATCAGCCCCGTTGCTCATGACACCGGACGACCCACAGCAGTCGTGACCGCTCAACTGTCACCCTGAGGGCGGGCCGGACCGAACCAGGTCGGTCCGGTCGAGGAACCGCCGATTCAGTCGAGGCGGGTGATGTCGGCGCCCAGTCCCCGCAGCTTGTCGACTACGTGCTCGTAGCCCCGATCGATGTGACCAGCATCGTGGATGGTGGTCTCTCCGTCGGCCGC
This sequence comes from Microthrixaceae bacterium, assembly GCA_033813615.1. Taxonomy (GTDB): domain Bacteria; phylum Actinomycetota; class Acidimicrobiia; order Acidimicrobiales; family Microtrichaceae; genus Dermatobacter. Next base: position 1,021 of record JAPXRJ010000066.1, read on the forward strand.
GAGCGCGGCGACGACGAGCGCGGCCCCGGCACGGATGTCGACGGCGCGGACCGGCGCGCCGGAGAGTCGGGCGACGCCGTCGACGACAAGGTGGTGGCCCTCCACGCGGATGTGGCCACCCATCCGGGCCAGCTCGCCCACGTAGCGGAACCGCCCGGCGAAGACGTTCTCGGTGGCGTAGCTCGTGCCATCGGCCAGTGCCATCACGGCGACCAGCAACGGCAGGTAGTCGGTCGCGATGCCCGGATACGGCAACGTCGCCACGTCGGTGGGCTGCGGTCGGGCCGACGCCATGGCCCAGATCCCGTCGGCCTCCGGCGAGATCCTCATCCCCATCCGACCCAGCTTCTCGACGACGAGGTCGAGGTGGTCGGCTCGGGCACCACGGAGCGTGACCTCCCCGCGTGCGGCGGCGACGGCGGCGAGGAACGTCACGGCCTCGACCCGGTCCGGCACCACGGTGTGCTCCACGGCACGGAGCTCGTCCACGCCCTCGATCACGATCGTCGGGCTGCCAGCACCGAGGACGCGGCCGCCCATGCGGTTGAGGAACGCGGCGAGGTCAGCGATCTCGGGCTCCCGCGCCGCGTTTCGCACCGTGGTCGTACCGTGGGCCAGAACTCCGGCCATCAACAGGTTCTCGGTCGCACCGACGCTCGGGTACTCCAGCACGACCTCGGCGCCGACCAGGCGGTCTGCCCGTCCTTCGATCATCCCGTGGCTCAGCTCGAAGGTGGCGCCGAGCGCTTCGAGCGACGCCAGGTGCATGTCGATCGGCCGAGACCCGAAGTCGTCTCCGCCAGGCAAGGCGACACGGGCGGATCCCGTCGCCGCCAGGAGCGGACCGAGCACCGCCGTCGACGCGCGCATCTGCTCGACCAGCTCGTAGGGGGCTTCCGCGACCACGTCCGGACCTCGGACGATCTCGAGCGCCAGGTCCTCTCGGCGGCGCACCGACATCCCCATGGCCTCCAGCAGCCGGCCCATGATGTCGACGTCCACGATCTCGGGCACGTCGCGCAGCACGTAGCGACCCTCGGCCAGCACGCATGCGGCCATCAGCTTGAGGGCCGAGTTCTTGGCTCCGGAGATCGTGACCTCGCCCGAGAGCGGACCTCCGGATCGGACCAGCAAGCGGCTCACGGTCACCACTCTCGCACGTGTCCGGCACCCGACTGCGGAACGGGCCCGCCGATATGCTGCCGCGCACGCACGGGCTGGAGGGTCGTGGGCAGCATCTCCGACGAGTGGCATGTGACCGCGGACGCGCTCGCCCAACGACTCCGACCCCGCGACGACCTGCTCGTGCTCGAAGCGGTCCTCGAAACCGGCGCCGACGCCGGTTCACCGGTCGGCGAGGCGCGCTTCTCCTGCATCGAGGGGCCGTTCCGCCGCTACGAGCGCCGGCTGCGCTGGCGCCATGAGGCCGACGCCGTCGTCGTGACCCAGGAGATCGAATGGCAACTGGGCATCCCGTACTGGTCGTGGCTCTACCGACCGGTCGTCGGACGGGCGTTGCGCCACGGCATCGCTGCCGGACAGCGGCCCTGGTGGAACTTCCCGGACCGCCTGACCCTTCACCAGGCCAGGACCGTGGCCACGATGGCGCTGTTCAGCCTGGTGGCGGGCTTCCTGTACGGGCCGCTGACCCAGGTCCTGACCTTCGCCAGCGCCGACATCGGCAACGGCACGTCGGCTCAGCAGGCCACGATCTTCGCGCTGGTCCGCGTCGGTGCGGTGCTGACGGCGGTGGCCATGTTCCAAGCCGACCGGTTCGGGCGCCGGCGCGTCGGACTCTGGTGCTTCGCAACAGCGATCGCCCTCACGGTGGCGACGGCGTTCGTCCCGGGACTCGGAGCGCTGACCGTGTTGCAGGCGATCTCCCGCAACCTCGCCCTGGCGGGCTTGCTCGCGGTCGACACCATCTGCGTGGAGGAGCTGCCGGCCGGCTCGCGGGCGATGGCGGCGGGTCTGGGCGCCATGGCCTACGGGCTCGGTTCCGGCATCGTGGTGATGTCGTTGCCGCTCGCCGATGTCGGAGCGGCCGGATGGCGTCTGGTGTTCGGCCTGACGATCGTCACCGCACCGATGGCGTGGAGCGCCTCACGCCACCTGCGCGAGAGCGGCCGCTTCCGCGCGTTGCCCTCGGCGCCGACGACGGGATCGCGGTCAGAGCCAGGCACCGCTGCCGCGAGCCGGCCGCGGGAGGCGACGAGGATCCGCGGCAGCAGGTTCGTCCTGCTCGCGCTGCTCTTCCTGCTGGTGAACGTGTTCATCGCACCGATGTCGCAGCTGCAGAACGACTACCTGCGCGCCGATCGCGGCTTCGACGGGTTGACGATCACGGTCTTCACGATCCTGACCGGGACGCCGGCGGCGATCGGGGTGATCGTCGGCGGCCGCATCGCGGACACCCGGGGACGCCGGCTGGCCCTCATCCCAGGCCTGCTCGCGATCGCCGTGTTCGGCGCGGCGTTCTTCACGCTGTCGGGCGCCGCCATGTGGGTGAGCGCGCTCGCCGCCGCCGTGCTCGGCACCCTGACCGTCGCCCCGCTCGGCGTGCTGGCACCGGAGCTGTTCCCGACAGCCCGACGCGGCAGCGCCCGCGGTGCGCTCAACGTGCTCGCCGTCGGCGGCAGCGTGCTCGGCCTGGTCGTCGCCGGCTTCGGCGTCGATGCCGGCGGCTACTCGCTGACGTTCGTCCTGCTCGCCTTGGCGCCGCTCGGAGCGGCCGCCCTGGCGCTGGCGGTTCCGGAGACCGGCGGACGAGAGCTCGAAGAGCTCAACCCTGCCGAACGCTGATCGCTCGCCCCGGGAGCGAACCCTCCCGATCGTGCTCAGTCGAGGTTCCGCGGGCCCAGCCAGTCGCGGACCGCGGCCACGACGTCGTCGTCGGCCCGCTTGAGGTCGTGGCCCTTGCGCTCCAACGTGACCGACGTGACCGGTCCGGAAATGAGCTCCTGCGCCGCAGCCAGCTCCGCGGGGGTACCGAAGGTGTCCCGATCTCCGCTGATGAGCAGCACGGGGCACCGGAGCTGCGGCAGGTGCTCGGTGCGGCAGCGATCGGGCTTGCCCGGCGGATGCAGCGGGTAGCTCATGAGGATCAATCCGGCCACGGGGAGCGGGTCCATGCCGTCGGCTCCGGCTGCCACCATCGACGCGATCCGCCCACCCATCGACCGACCGCCCAGGACCAGGTGACCAGAGGAGGTCCCCCAGCGGTCGCAGAGGCCCGCCACCTCGTCGCGCAACGACGCCATGAGCTTGGGAGCACGGTCCGGGGCCCGTCGGCCCTCCCGGCGGTACGGGAAGTCGATGCGTGCCACCCGCAGCGGTGCCACACCGTCCTCGATCGCCACGAGTCCGGGGTGATCCGATGCGGAGCCTGCACCGGGCCACAGCGCGATCCCCGCGACGGCCCGCGGCCTGAACGGTCGTGCCATCCGATCAGCCCAGAAGGATCCGTCGGGCTTCGGCCAGCTCGGCGATCCGCTGCGCCGCGCCGTCGTCGTCGGCCCCGTGATCGGGGTGCACCGCTCGCAGCTGCTCCCGGAACGCCTGCTGCACGTCGCGCCGGGTCGGCTCGTCGAATCGCAGCGCTGCGGTCGGCGACAGCGCGGTGCTCGACGACACGGTGCCGAGCTGCAGGACGCGCATGGCCCACGCGAACGGGTCCGACGACGCAGACATCGGCAGGTCGACGCCGTGACCGGCCAGGTGGGCGATCAGCCCCCGATCGAGCGTGCCGCGCCAGCGGAGCCCCTTGCGCAACGCGGCGACCACCGCCGGACGAGCCGTGACCGGCAGCGTCTCGGCGGCGTACACCGCGCACAGCACGTGCTGGGCGGGCGTGCCGCGGGTGGCGTCGATGTCGAACGCCATCGACTCACCCCGTCCCACCAGACGGTGGTGACAGGGGCGCAACCCGACCCGGTCCTGCTGGAGGCGGTGACGCGCCCGCGGTTGCGCGATGCGGGCACCTCGCTCGACGTCGCCGATGAGCGTCGTGACGTCGAGCGCCGTGTCCTCGTCGAGATCGGCGACGAAGCGGGCGACGATGCCGCCGAGCAGGATCCCGCCGAAGCCGGGAGCGGGCTCGCACGGGAGGTCCAGGTCCCCGAGCGCGATCCGACGCGTGGGGGCGATCGGGCGTGAGTGGAACGCCTCGAGCTCGGCGAGGATCACCGCACCAACGTACCCACCGCGCCACTGCTGCGTTCCCCGGCTGCCGACAGGCCACATCATGATGATCTGATGTTACGATGCAGAGGTGCGCACCACGATCGAGCTTCCCGACGACCTGCACGAGCTCGCCCGCCAGATCGCGCACGACTCCGGTCGCTCGATGGGTCAGGTCATCGCTGACCTGATCCGTGCGGGCCTGGCCGGACCGACCGCCGACGCGACCGCGACCGGCGCACGCGGCATGCCGATCGTCGCCGTCGGTCGGGCGGTCTCGGTCGACGACGTCCGGTCCCTGGACGACATCGAGTGACCGTCCACCTGGTCGACGCCAACGTGCTGATCGCCCTGGTGGTCGCCGAGCACGTCCATCACGCTCCGGCCACCGAGTGGTTCGACTCACCTGGCATCGACCTGGCGACGTGCCCGGTCACGGAGGGCGCGCTGCTGCGGTTCCTCCTCCGGGAAGGGCGCAGCGCGTCCGAGTCGGTCGGTGTCCTGGAGCAGGTCCGAGCGCAGCCGTGGCACAGGTTCTGGCCCGATGACCTCCCCTACGACCGCGAGCAACTCGCCGGCGTCATCGGCCACCGGCAGGTGACCGATGCCCACCTGGTCGCGCTCGCCCGCCGACACCGGTCGAGGCTGGTCACGTTCGACCGCGGGCTCTCCGTCCTGCATCGCGACGACGTGCTGCTGCTGGACGCCTGATACGCAGCCCTCAAATGTACTGGCGCACCGCGTCGCGGGCCTGGGCCGCGGCGACCCGCAGCTCGGCGTCGTCGAGCGCACCCGGCTCACCGGGTGCGGCGGCGAGCGCGTCGCGCAACGTCGCCGCCCGACCGACGAGCAGGCGCCACTGCGGTGGCTCGACCCCGAACGGCGGCGCCATCCGCTCCAGGACGGCGACCACGTCGTCGACGGCGAGCACCGAGGTGGCGTCATCCTTGGACGCCAGGCGACCCGACGCGAGGAACAAGCGGTCGAGGAGCTCGTGGACGGCCAGGCCGTCATCGGAGCTCACCTCACCGGCCACCTCGGGGTCATCGGGGTCGGGCATGTCGTCGAGGATGACCTCGACGTCCTCCTCGTGCTCCGCGTACACCACGAGGTCCCCGCGCTCGTCCCACTCGTAGGGCAGCTCAGCGACCGTGAGCGAGTCGGCGAGCATCGTCTGCAGCGCTGCCGGCCAACCACCCACCTCGTAGACGACCTTGGCGGCGTCGGGATCCAGCGCCGGGCGCGCCGAGGCCATGACCTCGTCGATCAGCTCGTCGACCGCCTCCTCGTCCTCGACCAGCACCGACACGACCGTGCCCTGCCACACGTGGCGGATGCCGCGGGATTCGAGCAGGCTCGCCAACAGCCCGCGAGACTCCCCCGCCCACGTCGTGCAGTCGTAGGTGAGCTCCTCATCATCGGAACCGCCCATCGACGGCTCGACGACCTCGACCTCGTCGCGCTCCTCTGGGATCTCGCCGTCTGCCTCGTCAATCGGATCCTCATCGTCGATGTGCGCCATGCCGCCATGTTCGCATCCACGTCCACCTTGGGGCGCCGTCCTGCACGTCGGTAACGTCTCGGCCATGACGAACAGCGCACCCGACCGCAACCTGGCCATGGAGCTCGTCCGCACCACCGAGGCCGCTGCGATGGCGGCCGCCAAGTGGGTCGGTCGGGGCGACAAGGAGGGAGCCGACGGTGCAGCCGTCGACGCCATGCGCCTGATCCTCGGCACCGTGAGCATGACGGGCACCGTCATCATCGGTGAGGGCGAGAAGGACGAGGCTCCGATGTTGTTCAACGGCGAGGTCGTCGGTGACGGCACCAACCCGCAGGTCGACATCGCGGTCGACCCGATCGACGGCACGACGCTCACCTCCAAGGGCCGTGGCGGTGCCGTTGCGGTGATCGCCGTGTCCGAGCAGGGCACGATGTTCGATCCCGGGCCGTGCGTGTACATGGAGAAGATCGCAGTCGGGCCCGAGGCGGCCGGCCGCATCGACATCACCGCGTCGGTCGCCGACAACCTGTCGGCCGTGGCTGCCGCCAAGGGAATCGCGGTCACCGAGGTCACCGCGACCATCCTCGACCGGCCTCGCCACGACGACCTCGTCGCCGAGGTCCGAGAGACCGGTGCCCGGATCCGCCTCATCGGCGACGGCGACGTCGCTGCCGCGATCGCCACCGCGTATCCCGACTCCGGCGTCGACATCCTCTTCGGCATCGGCGGAACGCCCGAAGGCGTGATCGCGGCCGCGGCGCTCAAGTGCATGGGCGGCGAGCTCGTCGGCAAGCTGTGGCCACGAGACGCCGGCGAACGCGATGCCGCCGTCGCAGCGGGCTTCGACCTCGATCGGGTGCTGAGCACCGACGACCTCGTGCAGGGCGACAACTGCTTCTTCTCCGCCACCGGCATCACCGACGGCAACCTGCTCCAGGGCGTGCACTACGACCGACTCGGCGCCACGACCCAGTCGTTGGTCATGCGTTCCCGGTCGGGCACGGTCCGCCTGATCGAGGCGCGCCACCGTCCCGGCAAGCTCGACCTCGCCTGATCTCGGAGCTTCAGAGGTAGCTGCGTCGGACGACGAGGAGCTCGGCATGGTCGGGCTCGCGCCATCCGGCGAGCACCACGCCGCCGTGGTCCTCGACAGTGCGCCAGAGCCGGTCCGCTGACAGCGGACGGAAGCGGCCGACGCTCCCACCGCTGGGGTCGTGCACCCGAACCACGGCCACGGCGCCCGGAGCGAGCTCCTCGCACACCTGCTCCAGTCGCGACGAGCGAGCGGCGGGCGACACCACATCGATGTCGACCGTGATCGCGTCGGGCTCGTCCTCCAGCCCGACCGAGCGCAGCACGTCGTCACGGCGGTCCGCGACCGCTCGACGCCACGGCTGGTCGAGCGCCACCTGGAACGCGTGGCGCAGCGCCCGGCCGGTCGCCTCCACGGAGTAGGCCGCGGCACGGCGCAGGCCGCGCTCGCGGAGCTCGGCGACCCGGTCGGGGTCGGTCGCCAGGCGGCGCATCGCCGCGGCCACGCCATCGACGTCGAGCGCGTCCACGATCTCACCGGCGTCGCCCACGACCTCGGGGATCGACGTGCGATCCGACGCGATCACGGGCGTGGAGCGGGCCATCGCCTCGAGCGGGGGCAACCCGAAGCCCTCGAACAGCGACAGGTAGCAGAGCGCCGTGGCGTCACGGAGGAGCACCTCGCGCTGGACCTCGTCCACGCGGCCCAGGAACAGCACCGACCCCTCGGGGGCCAGGCGCAGCGCAGCGTCCTCCTCGCCCTCACCCCACCACCGCCCGCCGGCGATCACCAGGCGGTGACCGTCGAGCTCAGGACCCGCGGCCCGAGCACGGCCGAACGCCTCGATCACGGTCCCGACGTTCTTCCGCGGGTGCAGGTTGCCCAGGTACAGGAAGAACGGGCCGTCGACCCCGTCGGCCCGGAGCGCGGCACGTGCGGCCGCCGCGCCGGCCTCGTCGAGCGGAGGAGGCGGAAGCGCTGCATTCGGCACCGCCAGCACCCGCGACGGGTCCAGTCGGTAGGTCCGGATCAGGTCGGCGCGAGCGTGCTCGCTCACGGTGAGCACCGCTCGGGCGTGTCGGACCTGGGTGCGCACCGCCCAGCGCAACCGCCGACTGGTCGACGGCGGATAGTCCTCCGGCCGGTGCTCGAACGAGAGGTCCTGGACCATCAGCGCGAGCGGGACCGCCGATCGGATCGGCCCGTGAGTGGCCGAGAACACCAGGTCGGGCTGCGGCCGCGCCGCAGCGACCACCCGGGGCAGGACAGTCGTGAAGTGCAGCGCGCCGGGAAGGCGACGGACACGCTCGATCGCGAAGCGGTCATCGCCGAGAACCGTGTCGGGCAGCGCGGCGCCCTCGGCGGCGACGACCACGTAGCGGTCGTCGGGCAATGCGACCGCGGCGAGGCCCTGGAGGACCCCGCTCAGCATGGTCTCGTCGCCGCCGGCGCCGGAACCCAGGCCGGTCGCGTCGAGCAGAACCCTCACGCCGCGGAGGGAGCGAGCGTCGGCACCGGCACGGTCGAGCTCGGCGTCGTGGCTCGGTAGCCGCGGTTGGTGTAGTGGAGCATGACCTTCCAGTACATCCAGTCGGCGAGCCTGCTGCGCTGATCCAGCCGGGACAGCCGCTGCTGCAGCGGCGGCACCGTGAAGCGGTTGAACAGCAGCGACCGAACGGCGCCCCGAACCATGCCCCGCGGCGAGCTCTTCGTCGTCACGACCCCGTAGCGCTCGAGCAGGCCCGGATCAGGGATCAGCGCCTCCAGGTCGCGCAACCCCTTGCCGACCACCTCCTGCAGCCTGCACGCGCTGTCCAGGTAGTGCGGGTGGTAGTGCTCGCCCCAGGCTCGCGGGTTGTAGATGATCGGGTAGCCGGCGCGGGTCCAACGGAAGCCCAGCTCGACGTCCTCGCTACCGATCTCCCGCCAGTCCTCGTGGAACACGAGGTTGCGCTCCAACATCACCTGGCGCGGGAGCGAGAGGTTCATCGACCAGTGGAACTGGTACGGGACGCTCTTGTCGGCCCGGTCCTCGATCAGCTGGTAGGCGAACGGCACGTACCAGTCGATGAACGGGTCCTCGGGCATCTTCGTCGACTGCTCGACCTTGCCCAGCACGGCGATCGGACCGTCGTGGGCGGCATGGGTCGCAGCGTGCTCGCGCAGGAAGTCGGGCGTCACCCACACGTCGTCGTTCATGTACAGGATGTAGTCGCCGGTCGCGGCATGCAGGCCCTGGTTCCGCTTGACGGCCGGCAACCGCTCCTCGCTCGAGAGGAGCCGTACCGGCGACGACGCTGTCGAAGCGACACGCTCCACCATCTGCGGCGTGTCATCCGAGGAGTTGTCGCAGACGAGGATCTCGTACCGATCCGACGGGTAGTCCTGGTCCAGCAGCTGCAGGAGCGTCTGCTCGACCACCTCGCTGCGGTTGTAGGTGGGCAGCACGATCGAGAACGACGGCAGCTCGCTCTCGACGAGCTCGTCGGTCCCAGCCGCTGCATCGTTGCTCGCCATGGTCGGTCGAGGGTACGAGACGCCCGCGGGAGCGTCAACGACGGGGATCAGCCGCGCTCGAGCAGGCCCGACACCACCCGTTCGGGCAGCAACCTGACGCCGACGGCCACGAGCCGGGCGTCGGTGCCCGCCGTGTAGCGGGGTCGCGGGCTCCGGTGGAACAGCGCGTGGTCGACAGCGGCGACGACCTTCTCCGGCCCGGGGGCCTTGGCGTTGATCTCGGCGATCTGCGCGTCGAGCCGTTCGATCGCCGGACCGTAGAGGTCGATGGCCGCCGGACCGACCAGCTCGGTCACCCGCTCGACGGTCCTGGCGCCCTTCTCCCAGATCGCGGTGCCGACCGCGCCGGGTTCGACCAGGCTGACCCCGATCCCCCACGGTGCGACCTCTACCCGCAGGGACTGCGCCACGGCGGCGATCGCGTGCTTGGACGCCCCGTACGGGGCGCCGAACGGCGACGAGACCATGCCGGCCACCGAGCCGATGAACACGACCCGACCGCGAGCGGCGCGGATCGGCGCCATCAGCGCCTGCGTGACCGCGACCTGGCCGATCACGTTGACCTCGAACTGCGTGCGCCACTCCTCGAGCGGGAGGAACTCGACCGGGCCGCCCAGCGCGATCCCCGCGTTGTTCACCAGCCCGTCGAGGCCGTAGCGGCCGACCTTCGACCGGACGACGTCGGTCGCGTCGGCCACCTGATCCGCGTCGGTCACGTCGAGGATGACGGGCAGGACCCGCTTCGAGGACCGGTTCGCCACCTCGTCGGCCGCAGCGGTGCTGCGCACGCCGGCGAAGACGTCGTGGCCGGCCTGGTCGAGATGCGCGACGACGGCTGCTCCGATCCCGGTGGACGCGCCGGTGACGAGGATCGAGCTCATGCCGAGCCCGCCGTCGCGATCACGACATCCTGCGTGTTGAGCTGCGGGAAGTCCGCGTCGACCGCGTTGTTCGCCCACGACCCTGGTCGCAGCTCGTCGAGGCGGAGTCCGGCCCGCTCCAGCGCCCCTTCGAGCCAGTCGCGCTCCACGGCGATCAGGTCCTCGGGCATCGTCGGGTTGCTCGTCCAGTAGCCGTCCATGCGGTGCTGCACCGGGTACAGCGTGCGGCCGGCATCGATCTCCGCGAACGCGTGGTCGTCGAGGACGAAGAACGAGGCACCCAGCCGGCCCCCGGGCTTGAGCACCCTGCGGATCTCCCGCAGGTAGTGCTCGATCGTGCCGGGGTACAGGTGGGTGAACACCGACCACAGCACCACGGCGTCGAAGGCGTCGTCGGGAAACGGGAACGTGAAGCGCTCCGGACGCAGCGCACCCTTGGGGTTGTAGAAGCTGTTGTGGATGCTGACCGGCACGAACGAGAAGCGTGGGTTGCGGGTGCTGATGTGGCGGGTGCACCAGTCGACGAGGTCAGCATCGACGTCGATGCCGATGTAGGTCCCACGGTCGTCCAGGTAGTCGAGCAGCGGGATCGTCTTGCGACCGATGCCGGAACCGACGTCGAGGATGGCTGCGTCGGGCTCGATGCCGAGCACGTCGCGGTAGAACGGCACGACCTCGCTGCCGCTGCGCAGGAACGCCTCGCGGCTGCGCGGCCCGTCGCGCATCAGGCGCAGCGGCGGGACCCGCTCATCACCGTTCCAGCTGCCGGCGCGGACGTCGGCCAACGCGAACGGCACGTCGTGGACGACGCTGAACACGCGGGGCGGGAGGAACCGGCGCGCGTAGCGCTTGGCTCGTTCGGTGATCGTCGCCACGGGGCCTCAGTCGCGCAGGGTGAGGTCGAAGACCTCCGCCCGGGGCTGGGGAACGTACGTGTTGTAGTGGGGATGACCGAACGCGTGCAGAACCCAGATCTGGTCGTTCCAGATCGCCGGAACCGGACGCTTCTGCGCCAGCGCGTTGATCGGAGCGAGCTTCACCTCGGTGTGCGACTCGTTGAACTCCTTGATCGCGAGCAGCTCACCGACGTATTCGCAGTGGATCTCCACGTCGGAGCCGATGACGTCGTCCATGTAGCAGAACACCCGGGGCATGAAGCGGTCGGTCGGGTTGTCGAACAGCTGCAGAGCGGCGACGGTCGACGACCAGTAGTCGAGGTCGAACGCCACGAACCCGATCGGAGCCGGATCGTGCTCCTCGATGAAGCCGACCACCGTCTCGGCGACGTCGCCGAGCACCAGCGTGGCCGAGCGCAGGCGGGCTCGGAGCTTGTCCACGTCCATCGGGAAGTCGCCCGGCTGCCACACGTACGGCAGATCCCGGTAGTCGACGGGCTCCGGCATCCCCTTGCCGGTGTCGAAGCCGTAGACCTCCACCACCACCCCGGTCTCCGCGGTGACCGCCCGGGCCACCTCTTCCATCGCGACCAGTCCGTTGCCGCCGGCCACACCGAACTCGATGGCGCTGATGCGATCGATGCCCAGGTGCTTGGCGACGTAGGCGGACTGGTAGATGCCGTACGCGTAGTGCGGGCGATCGACCGCGTCCCAGAACACCTTCTTGGAGTACGGCGCGGACGACGACGACCGCAACCGGTCCTGGAGCAGGGTCCTGGGATCCATCACGGCCCGCTTGAGCCGCTCCTGCAGGTTTCGCAACACCTCGGAGGCCTGAGCCACGTGCGTTCCTTCCTTCCCGGCCTCAGGCGAGGGCGGACTTGTCGAGACGGATCACGATGTACTTGCTGAACGGCTGGGCAGCGCTCACGCGGCCGAGGATCGCCTGGTCGACCGCCGAGATCCGCTCGTACAGCTTGTCCGGGACGCGCACGAAGCTGGACACCCGGGTGAAGACGCCGAAGTACTCGATGCTGACCGAGTCGAACGGTGCGGAGAGGTCCGCGATCATCTCCTCGTCGAAGGACCGCTCGTCGGGCGTGTGCACGAACGGCGGGAACACCTTGGTGACCGGGCCGGAGCGGCGCAGCCGGAAGACCCAGTCGGGCAGCATCAG
>JAPXRJ010000067.1:0-13141 GCA_033813615.1 Microthrixaceae bacterium
CGCCAACTCACGCAATTTCGTCAGCCCGGACGCGGACGGGCCCCGGGCGGATCGGCCCGGGGCCCGTCAGGGTCGCAACCGGTTCGGTTCGGCTCAGGCCGGGCCGAAGGTCGAGCTGTAGGTGTGCTGGCCGGAGACGCCCCCGTTGGTCATCGTTTGGCCGTTGAAGGTATGTGCGCCCGCACCCAACGAGAAGATGGCACCGCCGTTGATGTCCGGCGGGACCGTGATCGCCGGGATGGACAGCGACGGGAACGTCGTTCCGGCGACCGACGACTGGATGATGTCCGACAGGGCGCCTCGGGCGCCGACGCCGATGTACATGCGGCTACCGATGGCATCATCGCCGAAGAAGATACTGCCCAGGTTCGCCCCGAGGAAGCTGAACGCTCCCCCGACGCCGATCGTGCTGAGGATCATGCCGACAATGCCGGCCGTGTCGCTCGGCAGCGTGGCACCCGCGAACGCCGTGTTGAGGGCGTCACGCAGGACGTTGGCCGCGCTGTTGATCCCACCGGGGGAGTACAGATCGGCTTCCATGGCCCAGGACCACACCCCGGCGATCACCAGGCCGTTGCTGCCGAGGTCAGCGATGTCGAGCAGCGGCACGTCGGGGATCGTGACGGTGCCCTGTTCGTCGCCGTGATTGTCGACCTGGTAGGTGTAGGAACTGCCTTCCTGCGGGCCCTGAGCGGTGAGACCGGGCCAATGGTTGGCGCCCTCTGTGACGTAGGTCTGGGCGTCGGCCTGGCCGATCGTCACCTTGAAGGCGATGTTCACCACGTAAGGCTCGTCCTTGTCGGGCGGAACGCACACGCCGAACGCACAGACGCCCTTGTCGTTCGAGCTGTTGATGAAGACCGAGTTGGCCTTGAACGAGAAGCTCTGCACCGGCGGGGGTGCGGGCGGCGTGCACGACGCCGCGATCGTGACGAATGCCGCCACCATTCCGAGCAGCGCGAAACGCGCACCACGAGTCTTCATGATCGCTCCCTCCGGATCATCCGGGTCCCAGCAGAGCGTCCGCCCTGCGTCAGTTGTGCTGTCTCACCTTCGCTCTCGCCACAGTCATCCCCGTTTCCGGGGAATCACCTGAATCGCCCGTGGCGGTCCTTCAACGGTAACACCGGTGGTGTCCGAGGTCACGGCTGAAGTGAAGTCCGTTCACGAGCACGGACCGGTCAGCGCATGGAGCGGAACGCGGCTCTGACCTGTCGGACGAACGCCTCGGGCTGCTCGAACGCGGCGAAGTGCCCGCCCCTGTCGAGCTCGTTGAAGTGGCGCAGGTCGCTGAACCGGCTCTCCGCCCAGCGCTGCGAGGTTCGGAAGATCTCCTTGGGGAACACCGAGATGGCGCTCGGGACAGCGATGGGGGAGAAGTCGACGTCCTTGAACGACTCCCAGTACAGCCGCGCCGACGACGCGGCCGAGTTCGTCAGCCAGTACAGCGTCACGTTGTCGAGCAGCTCGTCTGCGGAGAACGAGTTGAGGGGATCGCCGTCGCAGTCGCTCCAGGACCAGAACTTCTCCACGATCCACGCCATCTGGCCGACCGGCGAGTCCGCCAGCCCGTAGCCCAGGGTCTGGGGCCGGGTGGACTGCTGGGCCGAGTAGCCGCCGTCCCACTTCATGTAGTGGGTGAGGCCCTCGCTGGCCGAGCGCTCGGCGTCGGTCATGTCGTCGCCCGAGGTGGTGGGCACGACGATCGGCATGTTGACGTGGATGCCGGCGACGTGCGCGGTGTGGTGGACGCCGATGGCCATCGTGACCATCGACCCCCAGTCGCCGCCCTGCGCGCCGAAGCGGTCATATCCCAGCCGCAGCATGAGCTGCTCCCACGCGGAGGCGATCCTCGGCACGCCCCAGCCGGTGTGGTCGGGCTTGTCGGACCAGCCGTAGCCGGGCAGCGACGGGACGACCACGTGGAACGCGTCCGCCGGATCTCCGCCGTGGGATGCCGGGTCGGTGAGGGGGCCGATCACCTTCAGGAACTCGATGACCGAGCCGGGCCAGCCGTGGGTGAGCACCAGCGGCAGAGCGTCCGGCTCGGGGGATCGGACGTGCAGGAAGTGGATCGCCAGGTCGTCGATCACGGTCCGGTACTGCGGCAACGAGTTCAGGCGCGCCTCGACCCTGCGCCAGTCGTAGCCCGAGGACCAGTGCAGCGCGAGCTGCTGGGCGAACCGCAGCGGCAGACCCTGGCTCCACGGCTCGTCGGCACCGGCGACCGTCTCCTGCTCGGGCCAGCGGGCGTGGCGGATCCGGGCGGCCAGATCGTCGAGCTGGTCCTGCGGCACGTCGATGGTGAAGGGCACGATCTCCTCGGTCACCCCGGCAACGGTAGGCCGGTTGGCATGCACCGTGCGGCGTCGCCCGCACCTGCAAAGCTGCCTCCGTGGTCGAACCGGGTTCCGTCGCGGCGCGCCTCGCCGAGATCCTCGTCCCCAGGGGTTCCGCTGCGGAGTCCGGGCTGCCGGCGGAGCTGCGATCGGATCTCGAGTCCGCAGCGGAGCGCGCGGTCGCGCTGCTCGACGGCCACGGTCTGGACCTCGACGCCGACGGATCCGTCCTGCCGTTGCGCCTCCCCAAGGCCAGGGTGGTGGCGCTCGGCGCCTGCGAGCGCCATGCCGTCGCCGTCGCCCGGGAGTCGACGACGCCCGATGCGGGGCTCGACGAGCTGCCGCTGCGCATGCTCGCCGGGCGGGCGCTCGACGTCTACGTCGAGCACGAGATCGCCGAAGGTCCCGTCGCGGACCCGTTCGAGGACCTCCTGTCGTGGCTCGGAGCGAACGGCGAGGTCGCCGTGCGCGACCAGGTGATCGCAGCGGAGGGCCAGCTGCAGCTCGATCCGCTGGCATCGGCGGCTCGGGCGTGGGCCGGGCTCGACCCGGCGTGGTGGCCGCGCACCCAGGCAGCCGCGGCGGTCCACCTGGCGGGCGGTGCGGTCCGCTGCGACGGACGGACCGACGTCGAGCTCGGTGGCGGCCGCAGCGGGCGCCCGTCCCTCGTCGTCGAGGTGAAGCTCGGTCGCCCTCACCAGGTCCACCTCGACGAGGTCACCCACTACGCACTGCTGGTAGCGTTGCGCGACGGCGTCGCTCCGGCGGCCGTGGCCCGCTGGTACCCCGACGGTTCGCTGGCGGAGATGTCGGTCACCGCAGACGTGCTGCACGCCGCAGCGCGCCGGTTGGCCGACGCGATCGGCGCGTGGGCAGAGCTGCAGGTGGGACGGCCGCCCGACGAGCGGCCGGGTGCGCCGTGCTCGTGGTGCCCCGACGCCGGGGAGTGCCCGAGCTTCCTGCCGGCTCGCGACCCGTTCGACCCCTTCGGCGAATCGGAGCACCGATGAGTGCGGATCCGCAGCGGCCGGGTCCCGCCCGGTCAGATGAGGCATCGACAGATGCGGTGCTGGCGCGCCAGGAGCTCGCAGCGCATGCCGGCGTGGTCCTGTCGGCACGACTCGACGCGGCCATCGGCGAGCGGCTGCGTCGCAAGGACAAGCGTCCTCGCGATGGCGCGGGCTGGGTCGACGTGTCGGCGCACGACCTGGCGGTGCCCTGCCCGTCGCGGTGGTCGGTGCCCTTCGACGACTTCGTCGTGTCGGTGCCGACGGCCGCCGGCGCGCTCGCACGCCTGGCCCTCCGCGATCGCCACGACGGTGAGCCCCCGGGCGTCGCCGTCGCCCGTGTCGCGGCTCACCTGGGAGACATGGACCGTCAGGCCGCGTGGTTCGCCGAGTGGTACGACCAGGAGCTCGACCGTGCCGGTCGGGCCGCGCTGCGCACGGCGGCGACCACGTGGGCGGTCGGAGCGCTCGGCGTCGCCGGCCGGGCGTCGCTCAACTGGTCGACCGCTCGGATGCGCCACGACGTCGATGGGCGGATGATCCAGCTCCGCACCACCTGGGATGCCGCGACCGCTGGGGCACGCCCCGACGCGCTGCTCGTCATGTCGGGTCGCGCGTCGAGCGATCCGATCCTCGAGCTGCAGGCCGGATTCAACGCGCTCGTCGACGCGCTGATCCGCAAGCAGGCCCCGGCGCGCGTGCGCGTCGGTTCGGCGTCGACCGCGTCGAACCGGGCGTTCGCGGTGACCGACGGGTTGTTGGAGCGCACCATCGACCGGGTCGTGCAGCTGGTGAACTGGCGCGTCGAGCGCGACCTGGCACCGACCGTCCCGGGTCGATGGTGCGCCGAGTGCCACCTGCTCGACGTCTGCGCCGATGGTGCGCAGAGCTCCTCGTGACATCCGGTGTCGGACGTGGTGCTCACGTCGATCGAGGTGAGGGGCGGTCAGGGTTCCGCGGCGACCTTCGGGCTGCAGGTGGTGGGCGTGGTGTTCACCGGGTTGCAGCGGGCCTGGACCGGCGTGGGGAACGACACCACGTAGCCGGTTCCCGCCTGCGCCTCGCCGACCGGGAAGTCCGTGTGCACCATCTGCGCTCCCGACGCGAGCGCCACGTCCTTGTCGGCGCCGGGTGCCGCCACATCGGCGTCGGCTCGGGTCCGCACCAGGAATCCCTCTTGCACCAGCGACTCGATCTCGGTGCCGTCGCCGGGGTCGTTGACCTTCAGGACAGCGGCGTCGTCACGGTCGAACCCGTCGCTGGTGAACAGCACGCGCTCCTGCAGGGACGGGTGCCCAGCGAGGTACCGCTCGGCGAGCTCGCCGCCGTTGTCCATGAACAGCAGGAAGCGCCCTCGGCTGTCCTCCACTGACGGCCAACCGCCTCCCGCGGCCGGATCTGTGACCGCCGAGCGGAGGTCAGGCGCAGATCCCCGCACCTCGTCGGGGGTGATCAGGCGGTCACCGAGCGTGGTGCGCAGGTCCGCGTCCAGTGCGTCGAGGGTCGCCGCGTCGAACGGCTGGATCGGCGTGACGTCGAACGGCGACGGCAGCGGGTCCGACTTCAGCTCGAGGTTGACGGTGATGGGCAGGTGGTCGGGGTGGGCATCGGACCAGGCCACCATCTCCTGCAGGCAGCCGACGAGGGTGGGGCACGTCGAGAGGTAGTCGATCTCCTGGATGTGCAGCACCTTGAAGCCGGGCTCGTCCGTCCCCGTCGGTGAGGGTTGTGCGAGGACCTTGACCGCGAGCGGATCGGAGAAGCGGCCGCCGGTCGGGTCGGCCCACACGTCGAGCTCGAAGCTGCGGATCCCGCTGTCGAGCTGCTGGGTCAGCGGTCGGTGTCCGTAGGCGAGCTGCGCGGGGTCGAGCTCGGATCCGGCGGCATCGGGGCCGACCACCCCCTTCAGGAAGTCCACCAGCTCGGCGCTGGGTGCCGACTTGTAGGAGTTGTGCGTCCCGATGAACTGCAGCTCGTTCATGGTGACGCTCTCGTCGGTCGGCCGCGGCGCGGTGGTGGTCGTCGACGCGCTGTCGTCGGAGCTGCACGCACCGACCAGGAACGCGGCCGCAGCGGCGACCGCCGTCACCCGGATCCACGCTGGGGTCCACTCGCGGGCTGTCGTGCGTGCCATCAGGCTCCTCGACGGATCAGTCCTCGGCGACAGGGGCCGAGCCGACGAGGTAGATCAGGTCGCCGGTGGCCACCGTGACCCCGGACGCGGTGCGCACCTCGACCTCGCAGAACACCACGCGCTTGCCTCGGCGGGTCACCCAACCCTCCGCCACCAGGTCCTCCTGGCGGACCGGTTGGATGTAGCGGACCGAGATCTCGATGGTGGAGAACGGTCGGTCGTCCTGGTACGCGGTGCCGATGGCCGGGACGACGGTGGTGTCGATGAGGGTGGCGATCGCACCGCCGTGCATCATGCCGGAGGCCTGGTTCAGGTCTTCGCGCCACGGCATCCGCAATCGCGCGTAGTCGCGACGCAGCTCCTCCACGTGGATCCCGAGCAGGTTCGGGAACCACCTCCGGTCGCCCTCCTCCTCGAGGAACGGGGACCAGCGCTTGGCCACCGAGGGCGAGAGCAGGTCGAAGTCCTCGGCGCGCCAGGTCCGTCGCATCATGGGCGGAGAGTCTGCCACCCGGATGGGCATCCACACCGGGTGAGGTCGTACCTTGTTGCCCGCGAGCGACCGCAGCAAGCGCCGGACGCCGGCGCACCGTCGCACCACATCCCGAGGAGATCCCATGGCCGAGGCCTACATCATCGACACCGTCCGCACGCCGGTGGGCAAGCGTGGCGGATCGCTGTCCCAGATCCATCCGGCCGACCTGGGCGCCCACACCCTCAAGGAGCTGGTGAAGAGGACCGACCTCGACGCGGGTGCGGTCGACGACGTCGTCATGGGCTGTCTCGACACCATCGGCTCGCAGGCCGGCGACGTCGGCCGCACCGCGTGGCTCGCCGCGGGCCTGCCGGAGCACGTCCCTGGCACCACGATCGATCGCCAGTGCGGATCGTCGCAGCAGGCGGTGCACTTCGCTGCGCAGGGCGTGATGTCCGGCACCCAGGATCTGGTGGTCGCTGCCGGGCTGCAGAACATGTCGCGCATCCCGATCAGCTCCGCCATGTTGGTGGCCGAGCAGTTCGGCGACGTCGACCCGTTCTCGGGTTCCACAGGATGGGTGGAGCGCTACGGCGATCAGGAGGTCAGCCAGTTCCGCGGTGCCGACATGATCGCCGAGAAGTGGGGCATCTCACGGGAGGACATGGAGAACTTCGCCATGGAGTCCCACCGTCGGGCGATCACCGCTCGCGCCGAGGGCCGCTTCGATGCCGAGATCGTCGAGCTCAGCGGCCTCACCTTCGACGAGGGTCCCCGGGAGCCGAACCCGGAGAAGATCGCCTCGCTCAAGACGCTGCGCGAAGGCGGGCGCATCACCGCTGCGGTCGCGTCGCAGATCTCCGACGCGTCGGCAGCGATGCTCGTCGCCTCGGAGCAGGCAGTGAAGGACCACGGCCTCACGCCGCGGGCCCGCATCCACCACCTGTCGGTCCTCGCCGATGATCCGGTGTACATGTTGTCGGCTCCGATCCCCGCCACCAAGCGTGCGCTGGAGAAGGCTGGCATGACGCTCGATGACATCGATCTGGTCGAGATCAACGAGGCGTTCGCATCGGTCGTGCTGGCGTGGGCCAAGGAGCTCGACGCGGATCTGTCCAAGGTGAACGTCAACGGTGGTGCCATCGCCCTGGGTCACCCGCTCGGCGCCACCGGCGTGCGGCTGATGACCACGATGCTGAACGAGCTCGAGCGCACCGGTGGCCGCTACGGCCTGCAGACCATGTGCGAGGGCGGCGGCCAAGCAAACGTGACGATCATCGAACGCCTCTGAGCGAAGCGAGGAGGTGGATGGTGATCGTTCCGCTTCTGGGGTGGTTGGGCGGGGTCGGTGGACGTGTGACGATCATCGAACGCCTCTGAGCGGAGCGAGGGGGCGGGAGGTGGTCGTTCCGCTTCTGGGGTGGTTGGGCGGGGTCGGTGGACGTGTGACGCACACCCACTCGGCGTTTCGTTCACGACCGGAGTCGCAGCGCCGATAGGGCAGCGACGGGACGTGTCGTCCCGAGCAGGCACGATCAACAGCTGGGGCGTATGCAGGAACGTGATGTGGACGTCGACCTTCGGGTCGGCACGAGCGACGATGGACGGGACGGGCTGCATCGCGTGGTCGATCCGTCGGTGCTGCGAGGCTCGGAGTCGGTCACACGCCGACGTCACGGGCTGCCGACCGGCCTGTCGGTGGTCATCGCCGGTGGGCCGTCGGGTGCAGAACTGGTCGACGCGGTGCTGCAGTGGGCGCCCCGAGAGTTCCGCGTCGAGCTGGTGCTCGGTGACCCGTCTCCGACGCTGACCGATCGACTCGATGTCCTTGCGTGGCCGTGGACCGCGGTCGAATCCGCTGCCGGACGCGCCTCGTTGCTCGATGCCGCCACGGTCGTGAGCACCGGGGAGTTCGTGGTCGTCGCCGGTCCCGCCGCCGGTTCGCTCGGCGACCTGGAAGAAGGCCTCGGACTCATGTGGGTCAACGGAGCGGATGCACTCGTGCTCGCCGCGGGTGACGCCGATGCGGCGGGCCACGCCGTGACGACCGACGACTGCGGCGCAGCCGGCCAGGATGATGACGGGGTCGATCGGCGGGCCGGCCGTCTGAGCAGCGCGCTGGGACTCAGCCGCGGCGGCGCACGGGGGTCCGTCGTGCTGCGCCGCTGGGTGGCCAGGTTCCTCTTCGATGGGATCGGTCGAGCGATCGACCCGGTGAGCGAGCTGGGCGACCGGATTCGGCTGCTCGAGCTCCGGCTGCTCGAGGTCGCACCGGGCGGCTGACCCGCGGAACTGGAACACGTTCCAGTTGCGCGGCCTACCATCGGCGCCCGTGGACTTCGAGGACTCCCCGTCACTGGCCGAGTTCCGCGCCGAGGTGCGGGACTTCCTGGATGCCCATGCGGCGCTCCGTCACGGCGACGACCGGGACTGGTCGCGCAACGGAGCGACCACCGACGAGGCCGTCGCGGAGGACTACCGGCGTCGCTGCAAGGAATGGCAGGCGACCCTCGCCGACAACGGCTGGGCCGGCCTGACGTGGCCGACGGCGTTCGGCGGTCGGGGCGCCACACCGGCTGAGCAGATCGTGTTCAACCAGGAGTTGGCCCGCTACGACGCCACCTCGGGCTTCATCACCGCGGCACAGGCGCTGGTCGGCCCGACGCTCATGCAGCACGGCACCCCCGAGCAGCAGGCCCGCTACATCGAGCCGCTGCTTCGAGGGGATGAGTGGTGGTGCCAGCTGTTCAGCGAGCCGGGCGCCGGCTCGGACCTGTCGTCGCTCGCCACCCGGGCCGTCCTCGACGAGGCGACCGACGAGTGGGTCGTCAACGGCCAGAAGGTGTGGACGTCGAACGCTCAGTACGCGGACTTCGGCATCCTCATCGCCCGCACGGATCCCGACGTCCCCAAGCACGCCGGTCTCACGTACTTCGTCGTCGACATGGCGAGTCCTGGCATCGAGATCCGGCCGCTCGTGCAGGCGCAGGGCGTCGCGCACTTCAACGAGGTGTTCTTGTCCGACGTGCGCATCCCGGCCGCCAACGTGGTCGGCGACGTGGGCGGTGGTTGGAAGGTCACCCGCACCACGTTGCGCTCCGAGTCGTCGATGATCTCCGGCGCCGGACTGGCGACGCCGTTCGCCGCGGTGCTCGCCCTGGCCAGGGAGCGTGGGAGGGCTGAGGACCCGGTGGTCCGCCAGCGCCTCGCCGAGGTGTACTCGAACGAGCAGATCCAGAAGTGGATGGGCTGGCGCACGCAGTCGGCGGTCATGACCGGTCGCTACGAGCTCGCACTGCACGGATCGCTGCTCAAGAACTTCTTCACGCGATCCTTCGCCGTGAAGGTGGACCTGGCGATCGACATCGAAGGGGCAGAGGGCATGCTCTCCGACGACGCTGAGGGCGATGGGTTCTGGCAGTACCAGTTCCTCAACCAGTTCGCGTCGAAGATCGGGGGTGGGACCGAGGAGGTCCATCGCAACAACCTGGGGGAGCAGGCGCTCGGATTGCCGCGCGAGCCGTCGGTCGACAAGGACCTGCCGTGGAACCAGACCCGCCGTTCCTGATCGCGGTCACGGCATTCGCAGCACCGATCGCACCAGCACCCCGCTGGCGGTCGGAACAGACCACGACGACCAGAGGGGGCTGAACGTGATGCTCGAGGGGACCACAGCCGTGGTGACAGGCATCGGTCCGGGCATGGGCCGTGACATCGCGCTCGGCCTGGCCCGAGAGGGCGCCGACGTCGCGCTCGTGGCGCGCTCGGACACGACGGTGCCGTCGGTCGCTGCGGAGATCGAGGCACTCGGACGTCGGGCCGTGCCTGTGTACGGCAACATCGCGGATGGCGATGAGTGCTCCCGCATCGCGGCCGAGGTCGAGGCAGCGTTCGGTGGACAGCTCGACATCCTCGTGAACTCAGCGTTCCACGGCGGGCTCGACGGGCGGTTCGAGGACGCGGACCTCGACAAGTGGCAACGCCCCATCAAGGTCAACTACCTGGGGACGCTGCGCCTCACCCAGGCGGTCCTGCCCCTGCTGAAGGCGGCGGGCGTCGAGAAGGGCGACGCCCGGATCGTGATGGTGAACACCATGTCGGTGCAGCACCTGGAGGCCGGCGCCGGCGCGTACGCCGGTTCGAAGGCGGCGCTCGGCGCTGTCTCCAAGACGCTGGCCCGGGAGCTCGGCGGCTACGGGATCCGGGTCAACTCGGTGCACCCCGGCTACATCTGGGGTGACAGCGTCAAGATCTACCTGGAGTGGCAGGCGCAGGAACGAGGCGGCGACACCACCTGGGAGACCGTGTACGAGGAGCTCGCCGCAGAGACGGCACTCGGGTACCTGCCCCACAGCTCCGAGATCGCCGGCGCCGTCGTGTTCTTCGCCTCGCCGCTCGCCAAGTGCGTCACCGGCACGGCGTTGCCGGTCAACGCAGGGCATTGGATGCCGCCGTCGGCCTGAGCGCGTCGACCTCAGGCGTCCTTGTACTTGCGCTTGGTCCGTCGAGCCCCGAGTCCCATTCCGACGAGCACGCCCAGGATGGCGGTGCCGGCCAAGGCGAGCCACAGCGGCATCGTCACCGTCTTGAAGATCAACGTGACCTCGGCGTCGTCGGTGTTGGTCACGATGAAGACCACGAGCACGATGGCGATGACCGCGCCCAGCACCTGTCGTCCGGACGGACGGAACGGCTCACGACCTGGTGCTCGCCCGCCGCTGGTCGCCGTCATCGTCGCTCCTCGCCACGTGGCAACTCATCGGAGGCCACCGGTCATCTCGGACCTCCTCAGGGTAGGTGAGCGCGCCGCGGTGGGCAGCGATCCGTCGGGTCGGGATCTCAGCGGCGCAACGCGGCGACCAACGCGGCCTGCTCGTCGAGGACGGGGAGCACGTCGTCGACGGGTGCCGATGGGATCCGGAACACGCACTCGGTCACGCCGATCGACTCGAAGTGCTCCAGCTTCGCCGCGGTGGGCAACGAGCCGAACGGGATGATCTGCATCGCTTCGGGGTCGCGACCCGCTGCGGCGACTGCGTCCTTGTACCTCGGTATCGCCTCGGCCAGGCCGG
The DNA here is from genome assembly GCA_033813615.1 of Microthrixaceae bacterium. Classification (GTDB taxonomy): domain Bacteria; phylum Actinomycetota; class Acidimicrobiia; order Acidimicrobiales; family Microtrichaceae; genus Dermatobacter. Next base: position 11,028 of record JAPXRJ010000067.1, read on the forward strand.
CGCCCCCGATCGGTATCCAGCCGTCCGCGTACTCGGCGAGGTGGGCGAACATCTTCGGTCCCGCCCCACCGCCGATGAGCACGGGGACCGACGCCTCGGGCTTGGGCCACGACCACGTGGGCGGAAACGACACGAACTCTCCTTCGTAGCTCGCCACCTCGTTGCTCCACAGGACCTGCATCGCCCGCATGTGATCGCGGGTGTGCTCGCGTCGGGTGGCGTAGCTGACGCCGTGATCCTCCATCTCGTCGACGTTCCAGCCGAAGCCGATGCCGAGCTCGAACCGGCCGTTCGACAGGTTGGCCAACGTGGCGATCGCCTTCGCCGTCACGATCGGCTCACGTTGGGCGGGCAGCAGGATTCCCGTGCCCAGTCGGATCGTCGACGTCAGCGCCGCCGCGGCAGCCAGCGCGACGAGTGGATCGACCGATCGCTTGTACTCCTCGGCGAGCTCGGTGCCACCGGTGGGCGGAGGTGTGAGACGTGAGGTGGGGATGTGGGTGTGCTCGGGGATCCAGACCGAGTCGAACCCGCGCTCCTCTGCAGCCACGGCCAGGTCGGTGACCGGCATGGACACGTCGGTCGAGAAGATCGTCACGCCGAAGCGCACCGCGGGAACCCCCTTCGGATCAGGCCGGTGGCCGGTCCGGCGCACCACGGTCCGCCGGTCGCGGAGCGTACCTGGTTTGTGTCGGATGTGACGGGGTGTCAGATTCATTGCCCTATGGGAATCTGTGACGGACGTGTGGTGATCGTGACCGGCGCTGGTCGGGGGCTCGGACGCGCCCACGCACTGGCCTTCGCCCAGGAGGGCGCCAAGGTGGTCGTGAACGACCTCGGCGTCGCCCAGGACGGCACCGACCCGTCCGACACACCGGCGCAGCAGGTGGTCGACGAGATCGTCGCCGCCGGCGGTGAGGCGATCACGTCCAGCCACGACGTCGCCGACTGGGACGCTGCGGGCGCGATGGTGCAGTCCGCCATCGATGGGTTCGGCGGTCTCGACGTGCTGGTCTGCAACGCAGGCATCGTGCGTGACCGCATGTTCGTCAACTCCGAGCGGGACGAGTGGGAGGCGGTGCTGCGGGTGCACGTGCTCGGTCACGCGGCGCCCGCCCGTCACGCAGCGAGCTACTGGCGCGGCCTGTCCAAGGCCGGTGAGCCGGTCGACGCTCGCATCATCAACACGTCCTCGGGCGCGGGCCTGATGGGCTCGATCGCGCAGGCGGCCTACTCGGCGGCCAAGGGCGCGATCGCCAGCCTGACGTTGGTCCAGGCCGCCGAGCTCGGCCGCATCGGCGTCACCGCGAACGCGCTGGCGCCCGCGGCGCGCACCCGGATGACCGAGGAGGCCTTCGCCGACATGATGGCGGAAGTCGATGCCGGAGCGTTCGACGCGATGGCACCGGAGAACGTCTCACCGCTCGTCGTCTGGCTCGGTTCGTCGGAGTCGGCCGACGTCACGGGCCGGGTGTTCGAGGTCGAGGGCGGCATCATCGGCATCGCCGAGGGGTTCAGCCACGGACCCCGCTTCGACAAGGGTGCCCGCTGGGAGCCGGCGGAGGTGGGTCCGGTCGTGACCGACCTCATCAAGGAGGCGCGGACTCCCACGCCGGTCTACGGCGCCGGTTGACCCGCCGAGCGGCTCGGGGCCTGGACGCCGTGCTGTTCAACCCAGGCCCTGGCCCAGCACCTTGGCGCCGATGACGGCGAGCAGCACCGTCATGATCACCGCGTTGTGGGCGGCCATGAACGACTTCACGCCCGCCAACGAGGACGCGGAGCGTTCTCGGGCGACCGACGAGTAGAGCACGGCTCCGACGACGGTGACCGAGCCGATCGCGACGAACGTCGCCAGAGCGACGACGTCCTCGCCATCCGACAGCCCGGCCTGACCGACGATCGCTCCGGCCGACATGGCCAGCACCAGGTTCTTGGGGTTCGCGGCGGACAGGGCGAGCCCGGTGACGAGCGAGGCCCCCGGGGAAGGAGCGATCCGACGGTATGGGCAAGTGACGACGCGACCACCCGCCGACGCTACCTTGGGCCATGGATCGCCGTTCCCGAGTCGGGTACCGTCGGATCAGCGTGCACCCGTCAGGGGCGCGACCGAA
>JAPXRJ010000068.1:0-13126 GCA_033813615.1 Microthrixaceae bacterium
GGCGCCGGCGCCGGCGCCACGCATCATCGAGACCACAGGTGGCGAGACACACACCTGGACCAACTACCGAAACGCCGGTGGTCAACCAGGCCCGGTGTTCCCTGCGCACACGGACGTCGAGATCGGCTGCAAGCTTCGGGGCTTTGCGGTCGCGAATGGCAACACCTGGTGGTACCGGATCGGATCTGGACCGTTCTACGCGTCTGCTGACGCGTTCTACAACAACGGAGCGAGGTCAGGACCGCTCAAAGGCACGCCATACGTCGACCCCGCGGTGCCGGACTGCTGAAGCGGCGCGCCCGAGGTCGCGGGATTCCTGCTGCATGTCGCTGAGAGCGCATGTGAGTACCAGTACCTCGAGCTCCGAGTTGACTTGGGCGTCCGGGACTGCCGCGTGATCAGGTGACAGGTCTGGTCCAAGGCGTGGGGTCCAGGTCCTTGTGTGTGGGACGAGCCGACACTCAATAGCACCGGGCAGTCGGCGAGCGTGAGCGAGATCAGCGCGGGAGCGCCTCGCCATCGTTGCCGCTGACCACCTCCCCCCTCGGCGGTTCAAACAGCGCCGAACCCGATCGCCGCTATTGCCGCGGCAGTACTGTCCCTCCGGTGGCCGTCATTCGCATCACATGAAGAGCCGATAGTCGTAGGGAACTGATGCCAGCTCCGGGATGTGCTTGATTGTCTTGGCGAGCACGCTCGCATAGCGCAGCGTGCAGGGGAGACTGTCGTAGAGGGCGTCGTTGTTCCAGTTCATCTTACTGAGGCTCATGGCCTGGCCGGCGTGTTCGAGCAGAGGGCCAGAACCGGCGTCGCGAGTTAGTAGCAGAGGACGCGGTGTGCCCTTCCCCCCTTGGTAGTAGTTGTCCCGCCCGTTTAGGGTGCCAGCGGGAGCATTCCCACCGATCCAGACGAGCATCGAAAGGCCGTCGAGCTGGAAGGAGGTGCCGCGACTCACTGCGTAGCCCGGTCGCGCCTTGGTCTCTCCGGCCTTGGGCTGATCGAGTGTGACGCCCTGCCATGTCGGACGGGTGATGTTGATGCACGCCAGATCTGAGGATGCGCCCCACGCGTCGAAGCAACCCGACACCTCCTGATCCTGAAACGGCGTCTGCTTGTGCACGACGAGGCGGGTGGGTGTCCTCCCAGCGTGTCGATCCTGGTACAGGCTCAAGCTGCGAGCCATGACTAGACGCATGTCCTCGCGACTCAGAAAGGGATTTCGCAGGTCGCCACCTTCGCCCACTTCATAGGCAATGAACTCCATACCTCCGCCGTCAGCGTCGAACACCTGACTGCAACCAGTGCGGGCACGGCTCGAAGCCGGGCGAGGATGTCATCGCTACGAGGGCGTCGCCGTAGCTGACCGACTCAGCGACGATGATCGGCGCCGTGTGAAGCGTCTTGCCACACGTCGGGATCGCGAACGCAGCTTCACGGTTCACCGACCCGATGTGAAGCGTCGCACCGAACGCTCCTCGCGATCCCGCGACCCAGAACACCGTGGTGTCGCTAGCTGCTGATGCACCCACGACACCCTCCTCGTGTGCGACCGTGCCCCATCCTGTCGGCATTTCGAGCCAACCAGTCGAGGTTTCGGTGATCGGTCCCGGCCGGGGCGCACGCAAGGCCTGCGTGCGGCAGGGATGGCCGGCGGCACGGCTGCTTGCAGGGGAACCGCCATGGATCGCGGCGACGCACGCCGCAGCGCGCACCGGCGTCACCTGACTGCGGACCCCGCTCGCTCGACGTCGGACCGCGACGACTGCGGGCGGGAGTGGCGGCGGCCCATCGGGGGATAGTGCCGAGAAGCCCGCCTGCTCCATCTCACTTCGCTGTCGAGCTCGTCGCCGCTGAGGGCTGGCTACCGGCTGGTCGCTTCGAGGTAGCGGTCGATCGACTCGTTGGTGATGTAGCGGGCCCCGGAGGCGTCCGTCTCGGGGTCGATGTCGAGCTCGCGGCGACGGAGCAGCTGCCGCACCGTGGTGTGGGACCTGCGCAACCGGCGTGCTGCGTCGGCGACAGTGCACGCCCGGAGGCGGAGCGCGTCGACGCGGTGCACCTCGGCGAGTAGCGCCGCCTCGGTGGCGGGATCGATCGCGAAGTCGCCCGTGACCGGGTCCCGGTCGAGCTCGATGCCGAGCTGGTCGACGGTGCGGTAGAGGCGGTGGTAGTCGACCTGGTGGCGCTCTGCGACGTCGCGGAGGTTGGGGAGCTTGGCAGCGCGGAACGCTTCGATCTTGCTGAAGGCGACTCGCCGCTGTCCGGTGTGGTCGTCGCCGGGCAGGACGCCGCGGCGCATGAGGCGACGGGCGTGGCTCTCGTGGCATCCGAGCTCGAGGGCAACCTCTGCGGCGTCGAGCAGGGGTTCGGCACTGTCGTGGTCGAGGGTCTCGGTCAGGGCGCCGGCCTCGATCAGTTGGCAGCGAACATCATCGATCCGTGGGCGGATCGGGTGGTTGCGACCGAACTGGGGGAAGGAGCTCGTCGGGATGATCAGTGCCCCCACGCTGGCGAGGATCGACCCCTCGATCTCGTCAGCGACTGCCTCGAAGCTCGAGAGGTCACGGGAGCGGCGGATGTAGCTGGAGTGCACGTCGGTGCCAGCGAGATGACCGACGAACTGGCGCCGGACGATCTCGTTGACCTCGGTGGTGCTGAGGTCGGTGATGAGTCCGGCGCGCAGGTCGTGGGGCCGGAACATGGACTCGATGTCGCCGTCCTCCGCGGCGGCGCCCAGCGCCTTGGTCAGCGCGGATCTGAAGCTGGCCTGACCGCCGGAGTGGGGCTCCCTGAGACCGGGGACGAGGCGGGCGTCGAGGTCGATGCGACCGGTGACCGGATCGGTGTGGAACACCTCGACGACCAGCCGGATGAGCGCCATGAGCGGCCGGGGAACGACGAGCACCCGGACCGATCCCTCGGTCTTGAGGGTGTCCTTCTCGGTGGTCTGCACGATGTTGCCGTTCTCGTCGTAGACGAGGAACGCACGACCTCCTTGGCGTTCGATGGCGATGACGCCGTGACGGTCCCCACCGCCGTCGTCGACGATGTCGCCGACCCGGATGCCGTACGCCTCGCTGATGCGCAGGCCGCAGACTCGCAGGAGCCACATCACCAGCTGGTACACGATGTGGAGGCGCTCGGCGGTCGCCGCGACGTCGGTCATGGGCACGCAGTCGCGCTCGGTGCGCCGGGGACGGCGTAGCGCGGCGTCGTCGATGCGAGGGATGCTCAGCCCGTCGCTGACCGCGCGGTCGAGGATGCGGTGGGCGACGAGGTACTTCTCGATCTGGCGGAACGTCTTGAAGATCTCCTGCACCGTGGAGAGCGAATAGGCGGCTCGCAGCCGCGGCACACCCAGCGCCTCCTCGAGGTCCTCCAGGCGGACGAGGCGTCGGCCGGTTGCGTCGGTGTCGACCACCGCAAGGTCACCGCGCTCGATGAGGCGATAGATCGACCGCTCGGGTCTCCCGGCGATCGCCGCCGCGTCCGCGATCGGGTACCTGGCCTCTCGGGCGCCGGTGAGGCGCAGGAGGAAGTCGATGACGACGCCCCGTGTGAGCTGATCGGGTCTCGTGGTGGCGGTCGTGAAGAACGGCACGATGTGCAGGCGCATCATGTCGTCGGTCTTCTTCGCCCGTTCCGGCTGTGCGGTGCGCATGTGCAGGTAGCGCTCGGAGTGCCACGCCCTGGCGCCGCGGGCGAAGTAGTGACGTTCGGGACCAGCCGTATCCCCGACGGCAACCGGAGGCGTTGGCGCTGGCGCCGCACGAGCCGGCATCGCAACGGCATCACCCGCGTAGAGCGCGGCGACCGACTCCGCGCACCAGCGTTCGGCCTCGGCGCGAGTGGCGAAGTACGCGTAGATGCGCTGCTTCGCGCCTCGGCACTCGGGCACGCTTGCTTCGAAGCGGCCGTCGAGGTCCCGGATCGATCCGGCGAGGCGGCGGGCCATTAGGCCGCCTCGCCGTTGCGGGTGGCCATCTGCATGAGCAGGCCGCGCTGGAACTCGATCTCCGCCTCGGCACGGGCGAGCTCCGCTTCGAGTCGGGCGATGCGCACGGCATCGGCACCGCTGCCGTCGGTGTCGAGGGGTGCTGGTTCGGTCGGTGCGGTGGGGTCGAGGTCGCCGGCGGCGACGAGGTCGCTCACCGGGATGACCCATGCGCCGTCGCGCGCGACGGCATTGGGGTAGGCGCCGTCGGCCTGGCGGCGACGGATGGAGTCGTAGCTGCAGCCGCAGATCCGCGCCGCCTCTCGGCGGGTGACGAAGCGTTCGGTGCTGGACATCTGGGTTGTTCCCTTTGAACCGCCCTGGGTTGGTTGGAGGCTCCAGACCTTTGAAACGAGGATGGAGTCATGCCGAAGGATTTGAAGCAGGGGAGGCCGACGACGCGTCGGTACTCCGAGGATGAGAAGGCCCAGGCGGTGCGGCTGGTGCGCCAGTTGCGCAAGGAGCTCGGCACTGAGCATGGGACGGTGGTACGCGTTGCGGAGCAGCTCGGCTATGGCGTCGAGACGGTCCGCAAGTGGGTCAAGCAGTCCGACGTCGACGAGGGCTTGAAGGCCGGTCGCTCGAGCGAGGATGCCGCTTTGATCAAGGACCTCGAGCAGCGCAACAAGGAGCTGGAGCGGGCGAACAAGATCTTGCGGAAGGCGTCGGCGTATTTCGCCCAGGCGGAGCTCGACCGCCCATGAACGAGCTCGTCGGGTTCATCGACGAGCACCGAGGCGAGTTCGGAGTCGAGCCCATCTGCACGTCGTTGCAGGTGGCTCCGAGCAGCTACTACGCCGCCAAGCGCCGTGAGGTCGAGCCGTCGGCTCGGACGTTGTCGGATGCCGTGTGGATGCCGATCCTGATGGCGTTGTGGGTCGCGAACCGCAAGGTCTACGGCGCCCACAAGTTGTGGCTCGCCGCGAAGCGTGCCGGTCATGAGATCGGTCGGGATCAGACCGCCCGGTTGATGCGAGAACTGCAGATCCAGGGCGTCAGCCGGCGCCGCAAGAAGGTGTTCACCACCCTCTCGGACCCCGACGCGACAAGGGCTCCGGACCTGGTCAACCGGGACTTCACCGCGGAAGCCCCGAACCAGTTGTGGGTGACGGATCTGACGTATGTGCCGACCCGGTCGGGGATGGCGTACGTGTGCTTCATCGTCGACGCGTTCTCCCGCCGGATCGTCGGCTGGCGGGCTGCGTCGAACATGCGCACCGACATCGTCCTCGACGCGTTGGAGATGGCCCGACGCTCACGGGGCGGCCGGCGGCTCGTCGGGCTGGTCACGCACTCCGATGCCGGGTCGCAGTTCACCAGCGTGCGGTTCACCGAACGTCTCGACGAGATCGGCGCCCGCCCGTCGATCGGGACCGTCGCGGACAGCTACGACAACGCGCTGGCCGAGACGACCAACGGGCTCTACAAGACCGAGTGCGTCTACGGGCCCGACGCGACCGGCTGGGACGACGTCGACGAGCTCGAGCTCGCCACCCTGTCGTGGGTGCACTGGTTCAACGAGGACCGGCTCCACAGCCACTGCGGCCACGTGCCCCCAGCAGAGTTCGAAGCAGGCTTCTACGATGCCCAACAGACCTGCCCCACCGGGGTTGGAAACCAATAGAACGAGCCTCCATCAGACCCAGGGCGGTTCACCTTCTCGACGCCCCAGCGGCGTCGACAGGAGGGACGGTCCCGTTGCGCGCGAGATCGCCAACCATCTGCCTGGCACCTGCTGACAGCTGCACCCCGGCAGGGCAGCCTTCGCCCGTTCGCCGCCAGTCCGCCCACGCCAACACCGCTGGATCCGGGGTGGCAGCGGCCTGGCGCGGGGTGTGCACGCACAGAGCACGAGCACCCGAACCCTGGCAACCAAGGTGGGAGCTGCTCCAATAAACCCCTCGGAACGCCCGGTTCCGCAAGGGTCCGGACGCGCAAGAACCCCGGAAATCCGGGGTTCTCGGCGCCATTATTGGACTGCGATGGTGGCGGGGGCAGGATTTGAACCTGCGACCTTCGGGTTATGAGCCCGATAGCCGAGGTCCTCTCCCATCCCGTCCTGTGTCTTCCAGTACCTCTGAGGTGGGGCTTCGCGCATTCGACGTGCCGATCCGTACCACTGCGGACTAGCCAATCCCAGCCCGCGGTGTAGAAGTAAGTGTAGAAGGTCCGGCCGAGTGCCCCGCGGTGGTGAGGCGACTTCGACGGCGTCCTTGAGATCAGCTCAGACCATCGGGGCGGTCCAACCCCCGTCCCGCCCCCAACACCGATAGGTGTTGCTCAGTGAGCGTGGCCGTGGTGGAGGTCGGGGACATGGGGGTGGGAGTGTTCGACGGGATCGTGGCGGTGCCGATGGGTGTGACTGCCGTGCACCACCTCGGGATGGGCGTGGGCGTGGTGGCGGTCGTCGTGGCGATGTTCGTGGTCGTGCTCAACGACCGCGTGATGGTGGGTGTGCTCGTGCGCGGTGCGCAGCGATAATGCGACGCCGGCGGCGGCGAGGGGAACGGCGACCGCTTGGACGGTGGTGATGGACTCGCCGAGGAACATCCAGGAGAGGGCGGCGCCGACGAAGGGGGCGGTGGCGAAGATGACCTGGCCGCGGGCGGCGCCGAGGTCACGGGCGCCCTTGACCCAGAGGGTGATGGATGCGCCGTAGCCAAGGGCGCCGATGAGCAGGGCAGCTGCGATCTGGCCGTTCTCGAATTGCCAGGCCGTGGCGGCGGCGAGGCCGAGGGCGACGTTGGCGGTGCCGGCGACGGCGCCTTTGGTGAAGGTGATCTGTTCAGGGCTGAGCTGGTCGATGCGCGCAGTGACGCTGTTGTCGATGCCCCAGGCGATGCACGCGCCGATGACGAGCAGCCCGCCGACGTCGATCGCCATGCCTGGTTCCCACACGAGCAGCACCCCAGCGAGCGAGACCAGGAAGGCGGCGACGACCAGTCGTCGGCCGAGGTGCTCCCGGAACACGAACGCGGCAAGCGCGACGGTGGCGACCAGCTCGAAGTTCAACAGCAGCGACGCCGTCGCAGCGGGGATGCGCTCAAGGCCCGCGATGAGCAGGACCGGGCCGATCGCCCCGCCGAACACGACCGCGAGGACCAGCGGGCGGCCACCGGCGCGGAGCGCGGCCGGCGTGGGCCGGTGATGGGTAACGGTCGGGAGGACGGCGAGCGCGGCGCCGACGTAGAGCAGCCCGGCGAGGACGAGGGTGGGCATGTCCCCGGCGAGGACCGACGCCGCCGGCGCGGACGCTCCGAAGAGCACCGCCGCGACCAGGCAACGGAAGACCCCACGGCGAGGGACCGACGACGGCGCGCTCATCGGGGGCTCAGCATGCGTCACAGCAGACCTCGCCGCGCCATGCCTCGCGTCCTTCCCGCACGGCGAGCACGGCGATGACGAGCGCGGCGACGGGGTCGGCCCACCACCAGCCGAGCGTCGCGTTGGCGACCAGGCCGACGAGCAGGACGGCCGACAGGTAGCTGCACAGCATGGTCTGGCCACTGTCGGCCACGACGGTGCGACTCGACATCCGGTGCCCAACGCGGCGCTTCGCGACAGCGAGGACCGGCATGACGACCAAGGAGAGCGCGGCGAGGACGATGCCCGGCACGGATTCAGCCGGTTGGGATCGCGCGACGAGGTCCCATACCGCTTGGGCTGTGACGTAGGCGGCAAACACGAAGAAGCTGCCGGCGATGAGCTTGAGGGCCCGTTGCTCGCGCTCGGCGTCGGCGCCGGAGAACTGCCACACGACGACGATCGCGGAGCCGACCTCGACGATTGAGTTCAGCCCGAACCCGACCAGGGCGATGGATCCAGCTTCGGCGCCGGACGCGATCGCGATGACGGCTTCGAGGCTGTTCCACGCGATCGTCGCCCACGCCAGCGCCAGCGCGGAGCGCCGCCAGCGGGCCCGATCAGCGGTCTGGACCGTTGCGCCGAGTTGGATCTCAGCCATCGACGGGCTCCAGGAGGATGCGGAGGTCGTCGGGGATCGGCATCGGCTGGGTGGCGGGCACCGATGCCCGCCCGGTGTTTCCCTCGGGGTAGCGGCCGGTCAACGACCCCGGCCCGGCGACGACCATCCGGAGGAGTTGGCCAAGGACCTCGTGGCGGTCGCGGGTGCGCCAGCCGAGGGCCAGCATCGCGGCGTGGACCTTGACGTGGGGCCACGCCCACGGTTGGGACAGCACGTGGGCCCCCTCGAGGAGCACCCACGCTGCGCCGGGATGACCTGCACGGGCCTCGGCCCGGGCTGAGGCCAGGTCAGCTCCGAGTCGCTCGGCGACAGCCGTGGGCATGGGCGGGCGGCTCATGGTCGGTTCCTGCGGTCGTGGGCGCAGCCCTCAGCAGGCGGGAGGGCGAGTTCGACCAGGTGCGCGAGCGCATGAGCGAAGCGGGGATCGGCGAGCTCGTAGCGGACCCGGCGCCCTTCGGGAGTGGTGGACACCAGACCGCAGCCGCGCAGGCAGGCGAGATGGTTTGAGACGTTGGCCTTGGTGAGCCCGAACTGCTCAGCCATCTCGGCCGGATAGCCAGGACCGTCCAGCAACGCAACGAGCAGCTGGCGGCGGCTTTCATCCGCCAGCGCCGTACCGATCCGTCCAAGAGCATCGAGGTCAACCGTGGTTGCGAGCACGGCCCCCCACAGTACAGCGATTGCTGAACTGTTGGAACCGTGCTGATGTCAGGGGCTCGCCGGGTTGGCTCCGAAGTGGCCCAGCTTCGGCGATGGCCTACATCATCGAACGCAAGGACCGCTTCTACGTCGTCGCCTACGACGGCCTCGACCCGCTCACCGGCACAGAACGGCGCCGGTGGCATCCCGCCGGCAGGGATCGCCACGACGCCGAACAGCTGGCTGCCCGCATCGAGCAGGACGCCGCCGGGGTCGGCACCGCTGCGTCGTGGTCCGGTTCACCTCGGTGAGTTCCCCACCGACACGTGGCTGCCCACCAAGAGACGCCACGTCCGGGCGTCCACCTCGTACCGCTTACACGTGGATGGTCGACAACTACATCGATCCCTCCATCGGCTGCGGGCGAGCACCTCGTGGATGAGCATCCAGCGACCGTTCGCTCGGCTCGGATCGAGGGCGAGCGGCTGGGGCAGTCGGCTGTCGTGGTCGCCGACCTCGACGCGGGCGCCGCCGGTCAGTGGGATGACGCGGACGGTGAAGGCCGAGCGAGCGTGGAAGACGGCGATTGAGGCGACGTCGGACACGAGCAGATCGAGGTCTTGGGTGTCGCAGGACTGCGAAGTCTTGCGGACGAAGCGTCTGGCGGCGGGAGCGGCGCTCGGCGCGGGCTCGAGGTCATGGTCCGTCCCGGTAGCGGCGTTCCTGCATGTCCCAACTACCGGTCATGATCACGTCAGGTTCCGAGCTCGCTGCGAAGGTGGCGGTTGCCGATGCGAACGACGTGGAGCAGGAAGCCGACGACAGCTTGGGGTGTCCGTCTGGGCAGGTCGACGTGGGTCCATACTTCGGTGCCGTAGCCCACCGCAGGTCGCATCGAACCGGAAGCGGTCACTTGGCAGGCGACCGTCCGTAGCGACACGTAGCCACGGAGCTGGCCGGTCGCGGTCACCCCGGTGAGGATGTGGCACCGGCCTTGGTCGATGAGCTCGGTGTTGACCGCGGCGATCACGAGGTCGTTGGGTGTTCTCGAGAGGGTCAGCGTGTGGTGCTCGGTGTCGAGGGTGGCGCCGAACCAGCCAGCGAGCTTGTGGGGATCGTCGAGGCAGGTCCTGACCTCGACGAGGGGCGTGTTGGGGATGATGACGGCTTCGTCGATGGTCGGCCCGGTGCCTTCGACCTTGTAGTGGGCCCACGGCCAGTCGAAGCGCCCGGACGTCATGGTTACCCGCTGCTGTCGGCTGGTTCGGGTGTGTGCAGCCGCGGTTCGGCTTCGGCGGCGGTCTTCGGTCCGCGCACCACCGTGAAGATCGCGGCAGCGAGGCTGATCCCGGCGGCGAGGAGCAGGGCGGGGGTCATGCCGTCGACGAACGCCTGACGGGCTGACTCGACGAGTACCCCGCCACCATCTCCCATCTGTCCGGCGACCGCGAGCGCGCCGCCGATGCCTTCGCTGACGGGATGCGCGACATCGGGCGGCAGGCCAGCGGTGGCCGGTTCGATGTTGGCCCGGTAGGCGGAGTTGAGGACCGAGCCGATCAGCGCGATGCCGACGGCGCCGCCCATCTCGCGGACGGTGTCGTTGAGCGAGGAGGCGACGCCTTGCTTCTCCTCGGGGAGCGAGGAGGTGATGGCGGCGGTGGAGGGGCTCATCGCGAGGCCGACGCCGGCACCGAGGATGAGGGTGGCGGGCAGGACGGTGAGGTAGCCGCCGTCGGGGTCGGCCTGGAGGGCGAAGACGACGAGGCCGGTGGCGATGGCGAGCATGCCGGTGACGAGGGTGCGCCGGAACCCGAAGCGCTCGGCGATGGTCGGGGCGATGGTGGACAGCGGCATCATCATGACCGCCATGGGCAGGAGCCCCGAGGCGGCTTTGAGGGCGCTGTAGCCGAGGATGGCTTGGAGGTACTGCACGAGCACGAGGAACAGGGAGAACATCACGGCGAAGACGACGAACAGGTTGACGGATCCGGCCGCGAGTCCGCGGAGCGCGAAGATGCGGACGTCGAGGAGCGGGTGGTCCCGTTTCAGTTCGACGACGACGAAGGCGATCGTCGCGGCGATGCCGGCGGTGATCGCGGCGATGGTGACGGGCGCGGTCCAGCCCTGTTCGGGGCCTTCGTGGAAGGCGAGCACCAGCCCGCCGACGGCGACGACCGATAGCAGCGAGCCGACGACGTCGAAGCCGCCTTCGGTGTGCTCGACGGAGTGAGGGACATACGCGGCGGTGAGGGCGAATGAGATCGCGGCGAGGGCGATGGGGAGCGCGAAGACCCACGGCCAAGTGGCGTTGTCGATGATGGCGGCGGAGACGAACAGGCCGATGATGCCGCCGGCGCCGGCGAACCCGGCCCAGGTGCCGATGGCTTTGGCTTGTTCTTCGCGGGGGAAGCTGGTCGTGATGACCGACAGGGTGACTGGCATGACCATGGCTGCGGCGACGCCGGCGAGGACGCGAAGCGCGATGAGCATGCCGGGGTCGGTGGCGAACGCGGACGCGAGGTTCGTGGCGCAGAACGCGACGAGTCCGATCATGAGGATCGGTTTGCGTCCCCACCGGTCACCGATGGCCCCGACGGGCAGGAGGAGCGCGGCGAGCGCAAGCGTGTAGCCGTTGATGATCCACAGCAGCTGGCTCTGGGTGGCGCCGAGGTCCTCGGCGAGGGCCTGCTGGGCGACGTTGAGGCCCGACACCGATGCGACGACGGCGACGAGGGCGACACACATCGCCGCGAGGATGAGCCGCCGTCGCCCGCTGCTCTCCACGACGATCTCGTGCTCGACGATGTCGAGGTCAGAGACACCGCCGACGTCCTCGGTCGGATCCGGCTTGGCGATCGTCAACGGGCTCTCCTTGTCGCAGGGCGGATCCGGTCCGGCCCAATCTACGACACTCTGTTCCTTATAGGACAAGTCGTCCTGTACCGGGCGCTGGCGGTAGATTCTCGGCATGGCGCCCGATGTCGATGTGGATCCCCGGGTGGTGCGCACACGGCGCGACGTGCTCGCCGCCGCCCGCGAGGTGTTGCTCGAGGAAGGGTGGGAGCGGGTGACCGTCAGCCGGGTCGCAGACCGCAGTGGATACGCGCGCACGACGCTCTACCGGCATTGGCCTCAGCGGCTGGACCTGCTGCGGGACCTGATCGGTGAGGAGGCGCGGCTGGTGCACACGGCACCTGAGGGCGATCTGCGGTCCGATCTGATCGCGGAGCTGGAGGCGTTCCGGGTTGCGGTGACGTCGACGGGTCTGGGCCGGGTGATGATCGCGATCGGCCAGCAGGCCCGCGACGACGCCGAGCTCGCGGACCTGAACCGGGCGATGAGGGCCGACGGGGCCCGTGTGCTCGAGGAGATCGTGGCGGCAGGGGTCGAGCGGGGCGAGCTCGGCGTGCGGGTGGAATCCGGCGTGGCGGTCGCGCAGCTGGTGGGCCCCGTGTTGTTCGGCTATCTGTTCGAAGGCGACGCCGGGCTGGACCGGGGGTTCGTGGAGTCGGTGGTCGACTGGTTTCTCCTCGCCGCTGCCGCGCCAGCAGGCCAGCCCCGCCACTAGCGGTCCCCGTCGGGCTGACGGGGTTGGGCGATCAGCACCGTTCCTTGGGCGAGACCGCAGGGTCGGCCGTCGTTGTCGACTTCGACCTGGACGACGGCGGTGCGGCGGGTGAGCGACACGATGGTGGACCGGGCGGTGAGGGTGCCGTCGCGGACCGCGGCGAGGAGGTTGAGCTTGAACTCGGTGGTGGCGGCCCATCGGCCGCGTTCGATGACGGGGTAGAGCACGGCGCCGAGGACGTGGTCGACCAGGGCGGAAACGACGCCGCCGTGGAGGGTGCCGAAGGGGTTGAGGAGCTCGGGCCGGACATCGAGCTCGGCGGTCATGACGGCGGGGCCGACGTGGGTGGTGCGGATGCCGAGGTAGGTCGGGAGACCGTCGAGTTGACCGGCCAGGGTGGTCATTGCGGCGGCGGTCTCGGCGTCGTAGTGGTCAGGGGTGACGGGCTCGGGCATGGTGGGCTCGTTCAGTTGGTGGGGTCGTTGGCGAACTTGGTGAGGTCGACAGCGAGGAACAGGGCTTCGGCGCGGACGAAGGTGCCTTGGTCGGACTCGCCGTGAGCTTCGATCCACAGCTTGCGGTCGGCGCGGTCGCGCAGCGAGGCGGTGACCCGCAGCTCTTGGTGGAGGGGCGCGGGGGCGACGTAGTCGATGTTGAGGTTGGCGGTGTAGGCGAGCTCGCCGATGATCGGGAGCACGTAGCCCATGGTCTCGTCGAGGATGGCGGCGACGACACCGCCATGGGCTCGGCCGGGGGCGCCTTCGAACGCGGGACCGAGGGTGGTGGTGGCGGTGACGGTGTCGCCGTGGCGGCGGACCTCGAGTCCGATGCCCATGGGATTGGTACGGCCGGACACGATCGAGTCGCGGAACATGTCCATGGGGTTGCCGTCGGCGCCGATGGGTTCGATCCGACCGCCGTTGAGGAGCGCGGTGAACCG
>JAPXRJ010000069.1:0-12900 GCA_033813615.1 Microthrixaceae bacterium
GCCGCCCAGCGTCTCGAACCGGTGCTGCACCTCTCCGTAGGCGGCGAGCGCGTGCTCGTGGGCGTCGTCGTCCTCATCTGCGCCGCCGGGACCGGTCGAGGCGACGTCCGCGGCCAGGCGGGTGAGCTGGCCTTCCAGGTCGGTGATGTGCGCGGCACCTCGCATGACCTCCTCGATGACGGTGCCGTCGACCTGCTCGGTGAGCTCCTGCGGGAGATAGCCGACGCGGCTGCCCTTGGCGATGTGCACCTCGCCGGAGTCCGCCCGCTGCAGGCCGACAACGATCTCCAGGATCGTGGTCTTGCCCACGCCGTTGCCGCCGACGAGCGCGACGCGGCGCCCCGGGACGAGACGGAGCGAGACGTCGGAGAACAGGGTGCGGCCGCCGTGGGCCTTGGAGAGTCCGGAGACGGTGATCAAGCCGACGATTCTGCCGCAGTCGGGCCCGACCCCACGAGGCGGCGCTCTTCCTCACCCCGCTTCGCTGTGCATCACCCCGGGGGGAAAGGGCGGTATCAGGCGTCGGTGGCGGTCTGCTTGGCCCACCGGTAGTCGGCCTTGCCCGCCGGGGACCGGACGACGTTCTCGACCACGACGACGCGACGGGGGACCTTGTAGCCCGCCAGCTGCTCGCGGGAGTGCCCGGCGATGCTCTCGAGCGTGGGCGCAGCGCCCTCGACCGGCTGCACGACGGCGACGACCAGCTCGCCCCAGCGCTCGTCAGGTACGCCGACGACGACCACGTCGTAGATCTCCGGATGGCCCTTGAGCACCCCTTCGACCTCTTCTGGGAAGACCTTCTCCCCGCCGGTGTTGATGCTGACCGACCCCCGGCCGAGCAGGATCACCGAGCCGTCGGCCTCGACGGTGGCCATGTCACCGGAGACCACGTAGCGACGGCCGGAGATCTCGACGAACGCCTCTGCGGTCTTCTCCGGCGCGTTGTGGTAGCGCAGCGGGATCCAACCGGTGTGGGCGACGCGGCCGATCTCTCCGGTGCCCGGCTGCATCTCGTTGCCGTCGAGGTCGAGGACCTTCGTGCCCGCTGCGACGCTGTCGTAGCGGGTGACGTTGCCGGCATCCTCGCCGGGCTGCAGCCGCTGGCTGCCCTGGATGCCGGTCTCCGACGATCCGAAGCCGTCGGAGAACACCACGTTCGGCAGCGCCGCCTGTATCCGCTGCCGGGCGGTTGCGCTGATGGGGGCGCCACCGTTGGAGAGGGAGAACAGCGAGCTGGCGTCGAAGGGTCCGTTCGCGTCCCACTCGTCGAGCAGCGGTCGAGCCATCGCGTCGCCCACGACGGTCATCGCGCTCACCTTCTCTTCCGCGACGGTCCGCCAGATGGCTGCGGGGTCGAACCGGCCCTGGTGCAGCACGACCTTCGCTCCGCACAGCAGCCACATGATCGAGACCCACTGGGCGGCCGCGTGCATCATCGGCGCGAGCGCGTAGAACGTGAAGTCGAAGTCGATGATCCGCTCGACGGTCTCCTCGGGCGACCCCACCGGACCGGTCATGCGCAAGGGATCGCCGCCGCCGATGCAGCCGAAGAAGGCGTCACCCATCCGCCACACGACGCCCTTGGGCATGCCCGTGGTGCCGCCGGTGTAGATCACGTAGAGGTCGTCGTCGCCCCGGTCCTCGACCGCGGGCCGCTCCGACGATGCTGCGGCCAGCGCGGACTCGTAGTCGACAGCGCCGGGCAGCGAGCCGTCGGCCAACTCGGGAGCGGGCTCGCCCGACGCGTCGGCGACCACGAGCGTCATGCGCAGCGTCGGCACGTCGTCGGCGACCTCGGCGACGCGTGCGGCGAACTGCTGGTCGCACACCACAGCGATCAGACCGGCGTCGGCGAACAGGTAGCGGAGCTCGTCGGCCACGTAGCGGAAGTTGATGTTGACGGGCACCGCGCGCAGCTTGAACGCTGCGAGCATCGTCTCCAGGTACTCGGTCCCGTTGGTCAGGTAGCAGCCGACGAAGTCGCCCGGGCCGATCCCGTTCGCTGCGAGGTGGTTCGCCAGGCGGTTCGCCCGCTCCTCGAGCCGGCCATAGGTCAGGCGGCGGTCGCCGGCGACGACAGCCTCCCTGTCAGCGACGCGATCGACGACGGCCTCCCATTGATCGGCCAGGTTGTAGGTGTGCGCGGCCGGCGCCGCGGCAGTGCTCGGTTCCCCCGTCATGGCCCGGACCGTACCTGAGCGTCGACCGTCGCCGCAGACGGTGGTGCACGTCACCGCTCAGCGCCTCACACCTCACACCTCACACCTCACGCTTCGGGGGACGGGCCACCCTGCAGCGGTGTCGCGAGCATGTCGCCCTGGCGCGTCGTCCTCGGAACGTTCGTCGACTGGACCACGCCGATGCCGTCGACGCGCGAGTCGGTGTTGGTGCAGCCGCCGTCGGCCACCGACTGGTAGTTGACCGACAGCCGCCGGGGGGCGACCGAGGCGCCGTCGACCGTCACCGCTTCCGGGTCCGACCACCGCACCGCAACGGTCGGGTCGTCGCAGCGGGCGAACACCTCGGACCACATCACGACCCCGCCGATCCGGTCTCCTGATGTGTGCAGGTCTCGGATGTCGACCGTCCGACCGTCGGGGCCGGTGACGCTCCCACGCCACCGGACGACCGACCCGGCAGTGCCCGCGCCGTCGTCGGGGGAGGAGCCGGTGCCCGGGCCGTCGACCCTGGCGATCCGCAACCGGTACGGCGTGGCCGCATGCCACACCAGGTCGCGCGTGTTCACGTTGGCGAGCGCGGACGGCAACGACGATGCCGAACCACCCAGCTCCCGACCCGACGCGTCGTAGCCGCCCCAGTTCACCGCCGTGGCACCGGGATGCTGCGGGTGCCACTGCAGGCCCAGGTGCGCGCCGCCCGTCGAGCGTCCGAGGCTCCGAGCCGGTTCCGAGCCGGCGCCCGGCCCGCGAGCCGGGCCCTCGCAGAAGTCGGCCTGGAGCGCCCAGAAGTAGAGCCGGTCGACCCTCGGCGCCTCGATCACCTCGAGCGTGACCGACACCTCCCTGAGCCCGACGGACGCGTCGAGGTCCCAGCGCAGGTGCAACGACGACGCACCGTTGGCAGACGGGGGGCTCCCGCGGGTCCGCTGCCCGGACGCGTCGAGCCTCCGCGACGACGAGGGCGACGAGACGACGTCACCGAGCAGGTTCCAGAACCGCTGCAGCGTCGGACGACTCAACGTGTCCTCCTCGTCAGGCCCCGCAGCGTCGGGTCGAACCGCACCGTCGGGTCGAACCGCACCGTCGGGTCGAACCGCACCGCGGGACCGTGCAGCTGGACCTCGTTGCCCTCCCCGGCGGTAGCGTTCGACTCCATGGGCATGCCGGACGACATCGAGATCATCGACACCATGATCGGCCTTCCGAGCCACGACCGGAAGGACATCTACAAGTTCCTGTCCCCGGAGCTCCGCGACGCCGAGAGCGGCACGTTCAAGATGCCGGCGCAGTACATGTTCAAGGACATCCCGGCAGAGATCGATGCCGATGCCGATCCCGTCGCCGTCACGCTCTACAACATGGACCGCTTTGGGATCGCCCAGGCGATGATCAACGTGGGCAGCAAGGTCCGCGACGACCCCGCCCGCGCCGCCCGCTCGTTCCCCGACCGGTTCCTGGCCTGCGTCGACGTCGATCCCCGCAACGGCATGGACGAGGTCCGGCGGATCCGGCAGTTCCACGACGAGTTCGGCCTGGTCGCGGTGACCACCTTCCCGGCGGGTGCTCGCACGTCGATCAACGCCGCGCCCTACTACCCGATCTACGCCACGTGCGTGGAGCTCGGCCTGCCGATCTTCGTGACCGTCGGCGTCCCCGGTCCGCGCCTGCCGTTGGAGCCCCAGAAGGTCGAGCACCTGGACGAGGTCTGCTGGTTCTTCCCGGAGCTGAAGGTCGTGATGCGCCACGGTGCCGAGCCGTGGGAGGCGCTCGCCGTGAAGCTCATGCTCAAGTGGCCGAACCTCTTCTACTCCACCTCTGCCTTCGCCCCGAAGCACTACCCCAAGGCGATCATCGACTACGCGAACACCCGCGGCGCCGACAAGATCATCTACGCTGGCTACTTCCCGGCCGGGCTCACCTACGAGCGGATCATGTCGGAGCTGCCGAACGTCCCGTTCAAGGACGAGGTGTGGCCGAAGTTCCTCCGGGAGAACGCCGTCCGGGTGCTCGGGCTCGACTGACTGTGAGGATCTGAGCGGCCGTCGTCGCGGCAGCACTCCCTCCTTCTCCCTCCGCTTGTCAACGGGGACCGGTCCCCGGTGACGGACCGTGGTGCGACCCGTACCGTCGGACCCATGACCGCCATCGGTGCCGACCCCGACGCGCTGGACGCCCTCGCCAGCGCCCTGTCCAGTGCGTCGGGCGAGCTGGACCGCTCCGCTCGACGCATCGACGTCGCGCTGGGGCGCTCCGGCTGGTCCGGGCCCGACGCCGAGCGGTTCCGACGGTCGTGGAGCGCGGCACACCGCGGCCGGCTGCAGGAGCGGGCCGCCGCGCTGCGCACCCTCGGCCGCCAGGTGCGGCACCAGGCCGCTGAGCAACGTCGGGCCTCGTTCAGCTCCTTCGGCGCCACCGCTGCCACCCGGTTCGAACCACTGCCTGACGCCACCGTCATCGACGGCAAGCTCACCGGATCGGTGAAGCTGCTGGCGGGATCGCTGCAGGGCACACTCACCATCGAGGAGGTCGGCGATCGTCGCCAGGTGACCTACAGCCGTCAGGTCGGCCTCGGCGTCGACGCCTCGACGGGCAGCGGAGTCGAGGTCCACACCGGCGACATGCGCGCCGGCGAGGGCGCGACCGCGGGCGCGTCAGCGTTCGTGGAGGGAGTGCAGTCCGAGACGTACTCGGTCGACGCCGACCACCTCGCCCTGCTCGTGGCCGGGTTGGCCGCCCGCGAGGGTGTCCGCACGCTGCCGGTGGCGCTGCCGGGAGCGTCGAGGATCGTCGACCGGGCCGTCGGCGCGGCGTTGGGGGACCCGATCCGCACCGAGCAGCTCATCGGCGTCGAGGGCGCCGCCGGCGGTTGGGCGGCGACAGGGAGCTGGGTCGGCCCGGCGCTCGCGACGTCGATCTCCTCCCAGACCAGGGTCGGGGTCGCCGAGGCCGACGGTGCGCGCACGCTGGTGATGGAGGCGGAGGGCGACGTCGCCGCCGCCCTGGTCGGCACACCTGCCGCGGCACGGGAGCTGGCGTCCTCGGACCATGCGGAGACCGGCATCGCCGACGTGCTCGGTCTTGGGCAGCACTCCGTCGACGCCGCCTGGTCGGTCCGCATCGAGGCGCCGCTCGACGACGGATCCGAACTGCCGATCCTGGTGACCGCCACGTCGACCGGCGGCGACGACCGGGTGATCACCCGGATCGCGATCGACCCGTCAGCCGCGGGGATCGCCGCGCTCCAGGTGAGCGCAGCGCTCGATGCGGCACGATCGGGCGACGTGGGCGGTGCCGTCCGAACGCTGCGCTCGTTGCGGCTGCCCGACGGCTCCTACGACGTCGACTTCACGACGGTGGCGCTGGATCGTCGCGACGTCGGCGGATCGCTGATCACTCCGGTTCCGGGCGTGAGCGTGGACGGGTCGATCACCGACCTGGACGCCCCCGACTAACTGACTGCACGCCCAACCGATCAGCCCAGCAGGACGCCGGTCGCCGCCTCCAACTTGAGCGCCACCTGGTCCGACGAGGCGACACCGGAGATCCAGCTCACCAGCGCCGCGAGCCACACGTCGGTCAGCAGGTCGATGGTCAGCACGTCCGCATCGTCGTCGACGGTGGCACCCAAGGCGTCGGACACGATGCGAAGCATCGACTCGCGCACCTTGGCGACCACCGGAGCGACGTCGGGGTTGCCCGCGACCAGCGCCCGGATCATGGCGACGGTCACGTCGGGCTGCCGGTTGAGCGCACGGTTGGCACGCTGCAGCACGTCCACCACACGCTCGACAGGATCGTCGCCCTGCGGTGGGCGGACGGCCAGGCGGTCCGCGAGCTGGTCGACCTCGTCGAGCATCACCGACACGAGCAGGTGCTCCTTGGACGGGAAGTACCGGTACAGGGTGCCGAGCGCGACCTCGGCGCGCTGGGCCACCTCTCGCATCTGCACGGCGTCCCACCCGCCCTGGAGGGCCAGGGCCTCGGCGGCGTGCAGCATCCGCTCGCGCCGGGCCTGCTGTGACTCGGTGAGCGTCGCGCTCGCGGTGACCACTGATCGTTCCTCTCCGGGGGCACGCCACCATCCGTGCACGGCTGCCCTCACTTCGCCGCCCGCCATGTTCCCAGATTTCTGCAACAGGTTCTCGTTTTCGACCGTCGAACCGGTCGCCGACCTCCGTGTCTGGTTATCGCCGGGTCAAGCGGGCGGGGCATCGGGCCAGGCGACGATCTGACCGGCACGCTCCACGAGCTCGTCGGGGACGGCCAGGTCGACCGGCACCCGCACCAGCGACGCGGCGTCATGGCGGTCCTGGGCCAGCAGCGACGCCAGCAGCCCGACGTGGTCGCTGGCACCGGAGCGCTCGCCCTCGTCACCCCAGACCTGCAGCCCGACCGGCACACCGAGCAATCCGGCCAACTGCAGCACCGCCGCGGTGGCGTCGTGGGCGGCACCGGCGGCGTCGGTGACCGCCAGGCAGGGACGGTCGTCGAGCGCTGCGACCAGCGCTGCTGCTGCGGCGAAGCCGGGCTCGACCGTGGCCGGCACGCACACCGATCCCGGGAACGACGACGGCATCGCCCTCGCCACCCAGAACCCGGCGAGTCCGGGATCGGCGACGGCCACGCCGTCGTCGGGCAGCGAGCCGGCCAGGTGCAGCGCGGCGCGCGCCCCGCGCAGCGGCGCACCGTCGTCCTCCCACAGCGGTCCGAGCACGGTGGCGAGCGCGTCGCGCACCGACGGTCGCCCCTCGGGGACCGCACCCAGCGGTTGCCAGTCCTTGACCAGTGCGCCGAGCTGGCGAGGCGGGACCTCCTGCAGAACCAGCGACGACAACCTGCCGGCCGGAACCTCGGCGGGGTCGAGTCCGGTGGCGATCACCATGTCGGAGTCGTCGAGCCCGCCGAGCGCCAGGTCGCCGACCTGCAGCCCGCCCACACCGGCGTGATAGGGGCTGTCCCACCGCTCGAGACCGATCGCCCCGAAGGTCGAGAGGATCGGCGCGCCGGCCGCCCTGGACAGGTTGCGGAGCCCGACGTGGGAATAGGTCCGCACCACCCCGGGCCCGGCGAGCACGACGATGCGCAGCCCGGCGAGCGACGGGTCGAGGACCAGCACCGGTGCCCGCTCCGCGGTGGACTCCGGGAGCGGGTCGTGATCGAGCGGTTCGCTCAGGTCGAGGTCCAGGTGCAGCGCGAGGGTCCCGGGAAGGTCGATCCCCGGCGGATCGACCAGCGCCTCCACCAGCTCCTCGGCCGACCCGATGCTCTGCAGCGGTGCGGTCCCGCCGGGCTCCGAGCTCAGGTGCAGGATGGGTCCGGCGAGGGTGGCCGCTCCGAGGCGACCTGAGCCATCGGCGTGGCCGAGGCGGCCGTCGGCGTCTGCCAGCAGGACGGCGAGGTCGGGATCGTCGACCGGCACGTGGTCCAGACCGGCGATCGCCAGACCGTAGCTGCGACGCACGCCCAGCTGGCGCAGCCGGTTCGCGAGCAGGTCCTCCACCGTCCTGACCCCACGAGAGGCGTCCGTGGACTCGTCGCCGGTCATCGGCCCATCGTGGCACGTCGGAGCTTCGGGACCTTCGACCTTGGCGCAGGATCCGCCGGAGTGTTCCGATGGTGCCGGATGCGATGCACGCGAAACGGTCGTGCCGCACGACGCCCAGCGAGGAGCTCACGATGGCCGACAAGAGGATCACCGACATCGAGGACCGGATCGAGGCGCTCAGCACCCAGATCCAGGAGCTGCAGGGACAGCTCGCCGAACTGGAGCTCGACCAGTGGAGAGGTCGCATCGACGACCTGGAGGTCCAGCTGCACCTCGGGGCGATGGCCGGTCGGGACCGACTCGCGCCGCTCGTCGAGAAGCTCCGCAACAGCTACCTCGACGCCCGGGAGAGCGTCACCAGCACCGCGTCGAGCGCCGGCGACATGAGCGTGCGGATCCGCAAGGGCCTGGAGCAGGCGATGAACGACATCCGCAAGGCTGTGCTCGACGACGACGACGAGGGTTGACGCTCGGTACGAGCGAGACTCGGGCCATGAGCTACCAGCCGATGGAGGACGACGAGCTCCTCGCGTTCCTGCTCGCGAGACCGGCCCGGCCGGCAGTGCTCGCGACGACCCGGCCCGACGGACGGCCGCACGCGGCACCGGTCTGGTACGACCTCGACGGCCCGGACCTGGTTCGGGGGGCACTCGTCTTCAACACCGGCGCCGACACCGTGAAGGGCAGGAACATGGCCCTGCGCCCGGAGGTGACCCTGGTCGTGCAGGACGACCGGGCGCCGTTCAGCTTCGCGGTGCTGTCGGGCACCGCCACGCTGGTCGACGACCTCGAACAGGTCCGCTCGTGGGCCGGTCGCATCGGCGGTCGTTACATGGGCGAGGACCAGGCCGAGGCCTACGGGGATCGCAACGGCGTCGTGGGCGAGCTGCTGGTCCGGGTCGCCGTCACCCACGTCGTCACCGCGCGGGACGTGGCCGGCTGACGTCGCCCCCGGATGCTCAGTCGGCCTCGGCGAGCACGTCGAGGCACCGCTCGACCGCGCCGATCAGGTCGGGTTCGAGGTCGGCGAACGTGTCGACCGCCGAGAGCACCTTTCGCCACCCCGACTGCGCGTCGCCCCAGCCGAGCCGGGCGCACACGCCGGTCTTCCAGTCCTCCCCGCGGGGGACCTCGGGCCAGGCGTCGATGCCCAGCGCCACCGGCCGCACGCACTGCCACACGTCGACGTAGCGATGGCCGACCACCAGCACGTGGGGCCCCTCGACCGACCGAGCGATCCGAGTCTCCTTTGACCCGGGCACCAGGTGGTCGACGACGACGGCCAGCCGACGCTGCGGTGACGGGCCGAAGTCGCGCACCCGGTCGGCCAGGTCGTCGATGCCACCCATCGGCTCGACCACGATGCCGAGCTCCCGGAGCTCGTCGCCCCACACGCGCTCGAGCAGGCGGGCGTCGTGGCTGCCCTCGACCCAGATCCGCGATGCCCGGGCCACCCGTGCGCGCCCGTCCTCCGCGACCAGCGCTCCGGACGCGCTGCGCCGGAGACCGCCGTCGGCTCTGCCCGCGCCTCCTGAGCTCGGCGCAGCAGGACGGACCAGCGTGACGGTCTCGCCCTGGACGGCGAACGCTCCGGGCCGGTTGCGGAACCGGTGCTCACGACCGGCCGGGTCGCGGATCTGGACGATCTCGCCGGTGAACTTGTCGATCCTCCCCCGCAGGCCCGTCGGCCGGTGCAACACGGCCAGGCCGTGCACGGCGCCGACGCTCGGGTAGGACTCCGACAGCCGAACCGGTCCGGCGTCGTCGAGGATGTCGCGCTGCACCGCGGCGACCGTACCGTCAGCGCACGCCGCGCGGGCGGAACTGCACGCTGATGCGCGACCCCACCGGCCGGGCCGTCTTGGGGACGGCGTGCTCCCAGGTGCGTTGACAGCTGCCACCCATCACGAGCAGGTCGCCGTGGCCGAGAGCGAAGGCCATGCGCCGACCTCCGCCACGGGGTCGAAGCGCCAGGGTCCGGGGCGACCCGAGCGACACGATCGCGACCATCGTGTCGGTCCTCGCCCCTCGACCGTAGGTGTCGCCGTGCCAGGCCACGCTGTCGCCACCGTCGCGGTAGAGGCACATGCCGGTCGACGTGAACGGCTCGCCGAGCTCCACGCCGTGGTGGGCGGACAGGGCATCCCGAAGCTCGACGAGGGTCGGGTCCGGCAGCGCTTCGCCCGACCGGTAGAAGCGCACGAGCCGGGGCACGTCGAGCACCCGGTCGTACATCCGGCGCCGCTCCGCCTTCCACGGCACCGTGTCGGCCAGCCGGAAGAACAGATCGTCGGCTCCGAGGACCCACCCGGGCCGGTGCTCGATCCAGGCGCCGTGGCTCAGCTCGATCCGATCCGGCGCCGGCGTGAGCGGCACCGATGCCGGCCCGATCGAGGGATCGGTGCTCAGATCGAGGAGCGAGCCCTGGAACGCCACCACGGCGCAGCACCCTAGCACCGAAGGACCGAACACATGTTCGTGATCGATCGTCGAGGGTCCCCAGGTTCGTGCGACGGTGCCGGACGTGCCACCGTGGGCGTGCGCGACCGAGCGCTGGAGCGAACCATGAGCAACGACGAAGCGACCACACCCGCCGACGACGGCTTCGAGGCGCTGGGCCTCGACACCGAGCTGCTCACCGCGCTGGACGAGCTCGGCTACGAGGAGCCGACGCCGATCCAGCGCGAAGCGATCCCGCCGCTCGTCCAAGGGCGTGACCTGCTCGGCCGGGCAGCCACCGGCACCGGCAAGACCGCAGCGTTCGCGCTGCCGATCCTCCAGCGCCTCGCGACCGCTGGGAGCCGGAGCACCCCGTTCGCGCTCGTGCTGGTGCCGACGCGCGAGCTGGCCATGCAGGTGAGCGAGGCGGTGCACCGCTACGGCCGTGGCCTGGGCGCACGGGTGCTGCCGATCTACGGCGGCCAACCGATCGGACGGCAGCTCCACGCACTGCAGCGCGGCGTCGACGTGGTCGTCGCCACGCCCGGGCGGGCGATCGACCACCTGCGCCGGGACACGCTCGACCTCTCGCAGCTGTCGACGGTCGTGCTCGACGAGGCCGACGAGATGCTCGACATGGGCTTCTCCGAGGACATCGACGCGATCCTCGACGCCACGCCCGACACCCGTCAGACGGTGCTGTTCTCCGCCACCATGCCCTCGCGCATCGACCGCCTGGCCCGGCGCCACCTGACCGACCCGGAGCGCATCGAGATCGCCCCCGAGCCCGCGCCGAGCGGCGAGACGCCCCGCGTCCGCCAGATCGCGTACGTGGTCCCGCGCTCGCACAAGGCCGCGGCGCTGGGGCGTCTGCTCGACGTCGAGGCACCGGCCGCGTCGATCGTGTTCTGCCGCACTCGGGTCGAGGTCGACCAGCTCACCGAGACGTTGAACGGGCGCGGCTACCGCGCCGAGGGCCTGCACGGCGGAATGAACCAGGAGCAGCGCGACCGCGTGATGGGCCGGCTGCGCGCCGGGACCGCTGAGCTGCTGATCGCGACCGACGTGGCGGCGCGGGGCCTCGACGTCGACAGCCTCACCCACGTCGTGAACTACGACGTCCCCTCCGCACCCGAGGCCTACGTGCACCGCATCGGCCGCGTCGGACGTGCCGGCCGTGACGGCGTGGCGGTCACGCTCGCCGAACCCCGCGAGCGTCGGCTGCTCAAGAACATCGAGCGGCTGACCGGTCAGCGGATCGCGATCGAACGGGTGCCGACGGTCGCCGACCTTCGCAGCCGTCGACTCGAGCAGACCGCGGCCCTGGTGCGCGAGCACGTGGACAGCGACTCCCTCGACCGCTACCGCGCGGTGCTCGACATCCTCACCGAGGAGACCGATCTGATCGACGTGACGCTCGCCGCGATCGAGCTCATCGACGAGCTGACTGCACGCAGCGACGGTGACACCGCCGACATCCCCGACCTGGGCGACGAGCGTCGCGACCGAGACCGCCAGAAGGATCGCGGCGGCCACAAGGACAAGGGCGCCAAGCGCAACAAGCACCGCGACGACCGAACGGGCAGCCGGAGCGACAAGGGCGCCAAGGGCCGCAAGGGCGATCGGGAGAAGTGGTCGTCCGCGTCGGGCGACACGACACGTCTCTTCGTCGGTGTCGGTCGCGAGGCGGGCGTGCGCCCCAAGGACCTCGTCGGGGCGATCGCCGGCGAGTCGCCCCTCAAGGGCTCGGACATCGGCGGCATCCAGATCACCGACCGGTTCTCGCTCGTCGAGGTGCCCGAAGCGCTCGCCGACGACGTCGTCGCGGCCATGCGGCGCACCACGATCAAGGGTCGCAAGGCGAAGGTCCGCCGCGAGCGCTTCTGAGTTGCCGGCTCGAAGCGACACCGTGACCGGAACGAACCCCGACGACAGGCCCACCATGAGCAACGACACGCCCCTACCGAACGACACACCCCCACCGAACGACACACCCCCACCCAACGACACAGCCCCACCCAACGACACACCCCCACCGAACGACACGACCATGACGGTGCCGCAGGGCCGCTTCACGCTGACGCGTCCGACCGGAGGTCGCACGGCACTGCGAGCGTGGGACGCCGCCGACGAGCTGCTGTTGCAGCGGGTGGCCGATCTCGACGTGTCACCCGGCGCGACGACGGTCATCGTCGGCGACTCCCACGGAGCGCTGAGCATCGCTCTCGCGGAGCTCGCACCGACGGTCGTGGTCGATCGCCACAGCTCGAGCCGGGCCATCGCGTCGAACGCCACCGCCAGCGGAGTCGACCCTGCGAACCTCCACGTCGTCGACGCGCTGACGGCGCCGCCGGAGCGCATCGACGTCGCGCTCATCCGCCCGGCGCGCACCTTGGCGATGCTCGAGCACCAGCTCCGCTCGCTCGCCCCCAGCCTGCACTCGGGCTCCGTCGTGGTCTCGTCCTCGATGGTCAAGCACCTGCACACCTCGATCCTGGAGGTGTTCGAGCGGGTGCTCGGTCCCACGACCACGTCGCTCGCCCATCGCCGGGCACGCCTGGTGAACACCGTGGTGTCCGGCGACCGACCGTCCGACGACGAGCCGTCCATGCCCTGGGATTGGCCGCGGTTCACCCAGATCGAGCCCGGGCCGCTGCAGCTGTGCTGGATGCCGGGCGTGTTCTCCGCCGGCAAGCTCGACCGGGGCACGTCGCTGCTGCTCGCGCATCTGCCCGA
>JAPXRJ010000070.1:0-12885 GCA_033813615.1 Microthrixaceae bacterium
GTGAGCAGGGGAGCGGACGGCGCTCCCGGTGCGGACCTGCTCGCCCGGGTCGACGCGATCCGCTCCTCGCTCGAATCGGCCAACGCCGCTCGAGAGGTCGCTCTGCCGGGCTGTCGAGCCGTGATCCGTGCCTGCGGCAGCTCCATCAAGGCGGTCCACCGCCTGCAGTTCGACACCGCCGACGAGCTCGTCGTCGAGGCGGCGTCTCGGCTGCGCGCGGTGCAGGCGGCGCTCGACGGCCACCCCGAGATCGAGCACGCCGGGTTCCTCCACGACGCAGAGAAGGAGTACGTGGAGGCGCGCGCGGTGCGGGCGTTCGTCGATGGCTCCGCGGTGCCGTCGGTCACCGAGCTGCAGGTGGGCGACGCCGCCTACC
This sequence comes from Microthrixaceae bacterium, assembly GCA_033813615.1. Taxonomy (GTDB): domain Bacteria; phylum Actinomycetota; class Acidimicrobiia; order Acidimicrobiales; family Microtrichaceae; genus Dermatobacter. Next base: position 377 of record JAPXRJ010000070.1, read on the forward strand.
TGCGTGGGCTCGCCGAAGCGGCGAGCGAGCTCCGTCGTCATCTCCTCGACCGGCTGCGCGAAGGCGATGTGGCCCGAGCCGAGGAGCTCCTCGGGTTGATGGACGACACCTACGACGCCCTGAGCACCGTGGACTTCCCCGATGCCGTGACCCACGGTCTGCGGCGCACGCTCGACGCGCTGCGGGCCGTGCTGGAGCGCAGTCGCGGCGATCTGACGACGGCTGTCCTGCAGCTCCGCCTGCAGCAGGCGATCGAGTCCAGCCCCGCTCCGTCCTGACATCTCCGCACCCTCCACCGCTCGTTCTGTTCTGCAGAACCGACGGAAAAGGGTCGATTTTGCAGAACAGAACAAGGGGGGGACGCGAAGCGGGGGTGCACGGTCTCGGAGCGGCCAGACTCGTGATGTGGACACGGGACGAGAGCACGGCGCACCATCCGGTTCGGCGGAGCTGCCGGACGAGGAGGTGCTGCCCGACGAGGAGGAGCTGCCGGACGAGGAGGTGCTGCAGGGCGGGGTGGCCAACGCCGGAGCGGTCGTCCGCGTCGGGGCCCACGTGCTGCGGCCCTCGAACCGGCGCACTCCGACCATCCACCGCTTCCTGCGGGATCTGCGCGCCGTCGGCTTCGACGGTGCCTCCGAGCCCGTCGGCGTCGACGCCGACGGCAGGGAGCGACTCGTCTTCATCCCTGGCGACGTCGCGGTCCCGCCGTTCCCGGCGTGGGTGCAGAGCGACGAGGCGATCGCCTCGGTCGCCCGCCTCCTGGCCCGGTTCCACAGCGCCTCGGCCCGGGTCGACCCGACGGGACCCTGGAGCGACGAGATGGTCGATCCACGTGCCGGCGATCTCGAGCGGTCGACGCTGGTGGTGTGCCACAACGACGTGTGTCCGGAGAACGTGGTGTTCCGTGGCGGCAAGGCCGTCGGCCTGCTCGACTTCGACTTCGCTGCTCCGGGCCGCCCGGTCTACGACCTGGCTGCGTTCGTGCGCATGTGCGTCCCGGTCACCGACGACGGCTTCGCCGAACGCGTGGGGTTCCTGCCGGCCGATCGTCCAGGCCGGGTCCGCGTCGCATGCGACGCCTACGACGACGCGGCGGCCGTCGTGCTCGGCACTGCCGGTCGGGCCGAGCTCCTGACGATCCTCGACCGTTCGATCGCCCACGGCGGCGAGTGGGTCCGTTCGAAGGTGGAAGCGGGCCATCCGGGCTTCGTCGAGATGTGGGAGCAGATCGGCGGCCAGGCCACCTTCGACCGCCGACGGGCATGGTGGGCCGAGAGTCGCCCTGCGTTCGCCGCGGCGCTGGCGTGACGTCGAGTGCCGCGAGCCCGGAGTGATCCGACCAGGCCGCCTGGTCGTGCGTTGACGGCGCCGACGTCGCCTGGCTGGTGCGGTGGCGTCATCTGTGGCCCGGCGCGCGGCGCCGCTATGATGTCGAACCCTGCGGGGGTGTAGCTCAGCTGGCTAGAGCGCCTCGGTCGCATCGAGGAGGTCGTGGGTTCGACTCCCATCACCTCCACCGCAACGCAAGTGGCAGCGCCACGGGCCCCGACCATCGGTCGGGGCCCGCTGTCGTTGGGGCGTGCTGTCGTTGGGGCGTGCTGTCGTTGGGGCGTGCTGTCGTTGGGGCGTAGTCTGCGAGCGGGGCGGAGCGGGTACGGTCCGATCGGGACCGTACGCCAGGTGCCATCGACGTCGAGCGAGGAGCGGAATGAGCTCGGAACAACTCCACGAGGACCCGGCCCGGCTCCCGCCGGAGGTGATCGACCGGCACCGGGCGATCACGTCGATCATGGAGGAGCTCGAGGCCGTCGACTGGTACGACCAGCGTGTGGCGGTCGCCACCGACCCGGAGCTCGCGGCCATCCTCGCCCACAACCGCGACGAGGAGAAGGAGCACGCGGCCATGACCCTCGAGTGGCTGCGTCGCCACGACCCGGTGCTCGACCGGCACCTGCGGACCTACCTGTTCAGCACCGGATCGGTGATCGACATCGAGCACATGGCCGAGGGTGGCGGCACCGACGCCGCCGATGGCAGCGACCCGACGTCGGGCAGCGACGGCTCCCTGGCGATCGGCGACCTCAAGGGAGATGCGTCATGAACCACCTGCTGCGTGAGAAGGCACCGATCACCGACGCCGCCTGGGCGCAGATCGACCAGGAGGCCACCCGCGCCCTCAAGGAGGTGCTGGCGGGTCGTCGTCTGCTCGACGTGACGGGCCCCAAGGGCTGGGAGCACGCCGCCGAGTCGACGGGTCGCACCCGTCACGTGGGTGTCGTCGTCGGTGACGTGGATGCCCGTGTCCGCGACGTGAACCCCCTCGTGGAGCTGAAGGTGCCGTTCACCGTGGCGCGCGCCGAGCTGGACGCGATCGACCGTGGTGCCTGCGATGCCGATCTCGACCCGGTGCGACTCGCAGCGCGCGACGCTGCGGTCGCCGAGGACCGCTCGATCTTCCACGGCTTCCCCGCCGGCGGGATCGCCGGCATCGTCGACGAGACGCCGAACGAGGCGATCGTCATCGACGCCGACTACGAGAAGTACCCGTCCGCAGTCGCCCAGGCGGTCGCCAAGCTCAAGACCGGCGGCATCGCGGGACCGTATGCGATCGCGCTGGGTCCGCGCTGCTACACCGGCGTCGTCGAGCAATCGGAGATGGGGGGCTACCCGGTCCTCAAGCACCTGGAGCTGATCCTCGGTGGCGAGGTCGTCTTCGCTCCCGGCATCGACGGTGCGGTGGTCGCCAGCCAACGCGGCGGCGACGCCGAGATCGTCATCGGCCAGGACTTCTCGATCGGCTACAGCGACCACGACAGCGAACACGTCCGGCTGTACCTGCAGGAGAGCTTCACGCTCAACCTGTGCGCGCCCGAAGCGTACGTCCACCTTCGCTACGAGGATTGACGCCCCAGGGATCGGCACCTCGGTCGCCGGGAGGCCCGACCGGGGTCGCGGCTCAACTGACCGCGGCGCCGGAGCGGTTGATCGCCGCGGCGTCGGTGCCCAGGTAGGACGCGATCACCAGGGGGTGCTCGAGCACCTCGGTGGGCGTCCCCTCGACGAGTGCCGTGCCGAGCTCCATGGCCACCAGGCGGTCGCACAGCGCCGACAGCAGCGGCATGTCGTGCTCGATCACGAGCATCGCTGCACCGGTGTGGTCGCGGATGCGGCGCAGCAGCGGTCCGAGCGCCTCGGTCTCTCGTTGCGCCACACCGGCCGACGGCTCGTCGAGGAGCATGAGCACCGGGTCCTCGGCGAGCAGGCAACCCAGCTCCACGATGCGGCGGGTGCCGGTCGACAGCACCGACGTGGGCGTGTGCGCGTAGCGGGCGAGCCCGAGCATCCGGGTCAGCTCCTCGACCCGGGCCATCGTGTCGTCCTCGGCCAGGTAGGACGCGGGGAGCCGGGTGGCGTCGGCCACCATCGAGCGGTTGCCGACGCTGCGCTCGCAGGCCACGGCGAGCGTCTCGGAGACGGTCAGCGACGGGAACAGCCGTGCTTCCTGGAAGGTGCGTCCCATGCCGCTGCGGGCGCGCTCGGCGGGCGTCCAGGCCGTCACGTCGACGCCGCGGAAGGTGATCTGGCCGCCGTCGGAGTGGCCGCGGTGGTCGGGGCGGCCGTCGATCCGATGGAAGCCCGAGACGCAGTCCATCAGGGTGGTCTTGCCGGCGCCGTTCTGGCCGATCAACCCGACGATCTCTCCGGCGTGCACGGTCAGCTCGACGTGGCTCAGGGCGTGCACTCCTCCGAAGCGCTTGGTGACGTCACGGCATCGCAGCACCGTGCTCGCTCCGGTGGTGCGCTCACCAGCACGGGATCCGTCGGTGTCGGTGGCGGTCGTGATGGAGTCGGCCATGTCGGTGCCGGTCCTGTCGGTTGCGCTCCTGTCGAGCGCGGTGAGGTCGATCGCGGCGATGACCTCATCGGCCTCGTCGGCTCCAGAACCCCCGGTGTCGGCGCCGGAGTCGTCCGCTCCGCCGGCACCCTCGATGAACACGGACCGGAGCAGGTCGGGCCGTTCCATCAGGTCCCGGGTCGGACCTTCGAAGCGCACGGTCCCCTTCTCCATGAACACGGCTCGCTCGGCGAGGGTCAGCGCGACGTTCACCGACTGCTCGACGACCACGATGGTCATGCCGCCTGCGTTCAAGGTCCGCACCACGTCGCACAACGCAGCGACGACCAGCGGCGACAAACCAAGGGACAGCTCGTCGATGAGCAGCACCCGGGGTCGGAGCAGCAGGGTCATGGCCAGGGCCAGCTGCTGCTGCTCGCCTCCCGACAGGTCGCCGGCGAGCTGCTGTCCACGCTCCTCGAGGATGGGGAACAGCCGGTGGACCTCGGCCAGGTCCTCGGCGATGCGATCGGTGTCCTTGCGGAACGTCCAGCACGCCAGACGCAGGTGGTCGGCCACGCTCAACGTGGGGAACGTCGCCTTGCCGCCGGGCATGAGGGCGACGCCGTCTCGGACGATCTGCTCCGGCGCGCGGCCGGCGATGCGCTCGCCGTCGAGGATGACCGAGCCGGACGACGAGGACAGTCCGCAGATCGCCTTGAGCAGCGTGGACTTGCCGGCTCCGTTGGTGCCGAGCAGCGCCACGATCTCTCCGTCACGCACCTCGAGGTCGACGCCGAAGAGCACCTGGAGCGAGCCGTAGCTGACGTCGAGGTCCGACGCCGCCAACAGCGATGCCGGCTGGTCGGCCTGCGGTGGGTTGGAGCGGACCTGGCCGTCGTCGTGCGGCTGGTTCCACAGCGGGTGCTCGACGGTCCCCGCGAACGGCGGTGGCGCCGGGGTGGGGGAGCTGTCGGGGGGGAGGGGTTGGCCCTCGAGGTCGAGTCCGGCACGTCGGGCGATCGGGGACACGACTCGGTCGCGCACGCGCGCTGCGAGTCCGGCGAGTCCGGCCGGCACCAACCAGAGGACCACGAGGACGCCGACACCGGCGCCGACGAGGCGGATGGTCGCGTCGAGGTCCTGGGCGCCGCGAAGGCCTGCGGCACCGACGATGGCCCCGCCGAGCGATCCGAGCCCTCCGATCGTGGCGCCGGAGAACACCTCCACGGACTGGACCACCTGGTAGCTGCCCTCACGTGCGCCGTGCAGCAGCAGGACGTGCAGGCCGCCGGCCAGACCCGCCAGCGCGCCGGAGAAGATGAAGCCCTGCAGCGTCGCCCAGCGGGCCGACACCGACGCGGCCTCGGTGGCCTTGCGGTTGTCGCGTGCCGCGATCAGCAGCCGTCCCGAGCGTGATCGCCGCACGCTGCGGGCGACGGCGATGCACACCGCCAGCCATGCCAGCGTGAACCACAGCATCGCCCGCTCGTCCTCCAGGTCGACCCGCCCCCAGAGGAGCGGCCGGGTGACGGTCTGGGGGATCAGCTCGGGGAACACGTTCGGGTTCAGCACGTAGCCGTCGAGCACCACGGCGAACGCCAGCGTGACGACAGCGAGGAACGGTCCCTTGATCCGCAGCGCGGGGATGCCGAGCAGCACCGCGACGAGCGCACCGGTCGCGGTGGCGACGGCGAGGACCAGGAACAGGTCGACGTTCCACCGAGCGACCAGGTTGCCGGCAACGATCGCGCCTGCCCCGACGATGGCGAACTGACCCAGGCTGATCTGGCCCGCCCAGCCGGTGAGCACCACGAGCGACACGGCGACGATCGCCCACACCGCCATGATCGACATGGAGAACGCGTCGGACGGTCCCAGCAGCATCGGGATGAACACGGCCGCCACGAGGACCAGCACCAGGCCGAGTCGCTTGGCCCATCTCACGAGCGGGAGCGCGGCGACCGCCGGCGCCAGCGAGCGGACCAGGTCCGCGTTGCGCCACCCGCCGTCGGCGTCGTGCGCTCGGGATCGGCTCCGCTCGCCGAGGAGGAGCGCCACCAGGATCACGACCAGGATCGCCACGTCCACGAGCGATGGCGTGTCGGTGTTCCAGCGCACGAGTTGCTGCATCACGCCCAGGCCCACCGCAGCCCCGAAGGCCACCGGCAGCGACTCCATCCGGGCGACGATCGCCGCGGCGAGCGCCGGGAGCAGGATCGCCGGACCGGCGGCGGCCGATGGCGCCGCGCCCTGGAACGGAGCCTGCAGGACGAAGGTCAGCGCCGCCAGTCCGCCGGCGATGGCCCACACGGCGGTGGTCAGGTTGCGGACCGGAATGCCGAGGAGGCGGGCCCGGTCGGTGTTCTCCGCCGCTCCTCGGATGGCCACGCCGGCGAGCGATCGCCGCAGGAACCACGCCAGCACCACCACGACCACGGGTACGACGGCCAGCGTCAGCAGGTGGTTGCCGTTGATGACGACGGCACCGACATCGGTCTCGAAGGAGTTGAGCGGCGTCTCGTAGGCGCCGAGCACCATGCCCGACGCGTCGAACATGCGTGAGGGGATCAGCAGCTCGATCCCACCGAGCAGCTGGGCAAGGCCGATCGTGGCGACGGTCAGCACGAGTCGTGGTGCTTCGCTGAAGCGACGGATGACGACGATCTCCACCAACGCGCCGACGACCAGGCCGAGCACCGGCGCCACGAGCAACGTGGTCCAGTAGGGCCACCCCCACGTGACGAAGAGGTGCACAGCGGTGAGTCCGGCCACACCGGCCATGGCCCCGTTGGCGAAGTTCACCACCCGGTTCGCCCGCCAGATCAGGATCAGGCCGACGGCGGTCAGACCGGTCGCCGAGCCGAGGATGGCGCCCGAGAGCACCACGCCGAGCGGTGCGCCCGACGGCAGGAGCGCGCCGAGCGCCAGCCACAGGACCCCGAAGCCGACCGTCCACAGCAACGCCTTCGCCCACACGGGGGCGGCGGCGTACGCTGCTGCCGGCGACCGTCGGTCACCGTGGTCGCCGCCACCTCCCCCGCCGTGGGACCCGTCGTCGTACCAGGGCGGCTCTGGTGGGGCCGCGGCGCCCGACGGTCGCGGTCCGCCGGGTGCGGACGCGGTCAGCCGTGGATCGACGTCGGTGCGGCGGTGATCGACGCTCATCCCAACGCCGATCGCGGCGGCGTCGCCGGCCACTTGCCGATCGGGAAGCGGGCTCCGCCGTTGGGGTCCTGGTACGTGCCGGCCGAGCGGGTCTGGACCGACGGGGCCGACGGGTTCCAGAAGACCTCGTGCGCGTCGTCGGTGGTCGTGTAGTCGTTCGGTCCGAAGCCCCACGTCCCGGATGGGCCGGTCCGCTTGGGGTAGTCGAACATCGCCTTCTCGAACGACTGCGGCGTCAGGTTCGGCCCGGCTCCCTGGACGCCGATCGCCAGGAGGTAGAGCTGGTTGTAGATCAACTCCACGCCGATCGACGGTTCGTCGGGGCGCACCGACTTGTACGCGCGGTAGCCGAGCCCCTGGCCGGCCGGTTGCGGGGCGCCGGTGAAGCTGACCCCGAAGGACCGACCCCACTGGTCGGGCTGCAGGATCTGGCCAGTCATGTCGTTGTCGACCAGCGCCACCCCGGTGATCACCCATTCGGGCTGGTAGTTCTGCTCCTTCGCCTTGGCCGTCAGGAACGTGAGCAGCAGCGGATCGCATCCGCACACCACGGTGGTGACCTTCTCCGCCTTGAGCTTCTGGATGAGCGAGCTGGCCTGGTCCGACATGCGTGGGATGTCGATCTGGTACTTCAGCGAGTCCACCAGGTCGCCGGCCTTGCCGGCCTTCTGCAGCAGCGAGATGCCGGCCCGCACGCACTCCTGGTACCAGGAGTTCTCCGGGGCGATGATCATCGCCCGCCGGGGCTGGCCCTTGAGGTCGCCACCCGCGAGCGCCGCAGGTTGACCGGCCAGCTTGGTGGCGTAGTAGCTGGCCACGCTCTCGACGACGGTGGAGCAATCGGTGAACTGGCTCCACGACCACGGCCGGCGCTGGGTCATCCACTCCCGGGACGTGTACGGCACGCCCATGTTGATGACCTGCTTGGAGGCCAGGGCATCCGCGTACACCGGCGAGACCGCAGAGACGTCGGCGAAGGCCTGGATCTCCTGGGCGACCTTCAGCGCATCGGCCTGCGCCCCTTCCTGACCGCCGCCGGTCGTCTCCTTCAGGACGTCGCCCTTGCCGTCCCACTGCACGAGCTCGAGCTTGCGGCCGTAGAACTGGAACCGCTTGTTGAAGTAGTCGACGAGCCCGGCGACCGTCTTGGTGATCACCGCGGAGCTCTCGTTCGGGATCTTGGCGTTGGCCACCTTGGAGACCGCATCGAGCATGCCGTTGGCGAAGCTGCCGACGCGGACCGACACGATGATCTTGTCGCCGGTCACACCCCGCGACGTGGCGCCGCCGTTGCCGCCGGAGAACTGCACGCAGGGCGGGGAGTACGGATCGCCGGGCACCTGTGCGGCGCCGCATCCGGCCACCCTGGCCGGACCTGACGTGGCGGTGCCGTTCCCACCGCCCGCCTTGCCCCCGGCCTGGCCGCCCGTTGCACCGGCCTCGCCGCCAGCGGCGGCATCGGCTCCCGGAACGGTCTCGGTCGCACCGGCGACGTCGGTGGCCAGCGTGTCGTCGGTGCCCGCGATCTCGTCGACCGCTTCCCCGGAACCTGCCGCCTCGATCCGCACCTCCCGTTGCTGGGACGGCACCAGCACCGCGACGGCCAGGAACACGGCCGCGAAGCCGATCAGGGGTCCGTAGCCCCGGAACAGTCGGTCCTTCGCCCGGTCAGCCATCACATCCGCCCTTGCCCACGTCGCCCACCGTCCTGTGTCGTCCGCCGGTCCTCACACGATCCTCCGCAACGCCTTCCGACTCCGCAGCCGGTCAGCGATCGCCATCGCGAGCGCACCGAGCAGCGCGAGCACACCGACGACCACCCCAGCGCTCCCCGCAGAGGAGTCCTCGTAGCGGTTGAGCGACGCTGCGGGCAGGACGGTCCGCTCCGAGCTGCCCGCCGTCGTCGCCGGCACCGCACCGGCGGGAAGGGCGACGGCGTCGGACAGGACGCTCGACGTCTCGAACGCGCCGAGGTCGTCGTAGGTGCCCATGTCGCCGAGGTCGTAGGTGCTGTCGTCGACCATGACGTCGGACATGATCGGTTCGCTGCTCGGGGGGTTGTCGACGACCAGCTCTGGGATCGGCGGGACCGAGTAGTCGGTGTCGTGGGTGGCCACGTCCACGCCGCCGGCGAGCACCTCGATCGAGCCCGCGCCGCCGAGCGCCGAGACGAGGACGTCGACGACGGTGAGGAACGTCTCGTTGCGGCAGTCCTGAGCGGCGACGTCCCTGCGCCAGCTCTCGAATCCCTCCGAGTTCTGGCCCAGCAGAGGAAGGATGACCTGGGCCCCGAACGGCGGGTTCTCGATCCGGAAGCCCATCGGGGTGACCCGGACGCCGTCCTCCCGCACCTCGACGCTCGGCATCTTGAACTGGACGCCCAGGGGAGCGAGGAACTTCTCCGTGCTCTCCTTGAAGCCCTGCAGGTCGGCAAGGGCCTCCTCCGCCGGCTTGGGGACCCCGAGGACGCTGGCGCTGGCGAACGTGAACGACCCGGTCGCCGCCGTCTGGGCACCGGAGCGCGCCGTGGCCTCCCAGCGCGGCTGGTTGAAGGTGAAGATGCCACCCAGGATCCGGAGCTGCTGGGCCGTGGCGACTGCGTGGGCCTCGCGGACGTCGCCCTGCAGGCTGGTGGTGACCTCGGTGCGACCGCCGTCGATCGACAGCAGGAAGACCTCGAGCGGCGCGGATTCCGTCGTCGCCCTCGACGACGGCGTCGGGGTCGCAGCGACGTCCTGGAACCCGATCGGCGCCCCTGCCGGCCCCTCGAACTCACCTGGCAGGAAGACCTGCGTGTAGTGCGATCCGACGGATCCCGCCTCGGACGAGTCGGTCCTGGTCACCGGAGGCAGCGTGTCGGCGTTGAGCAGGCCCGGCAACCCGTCGCACTGCTCGCCGGACAGGAGCAACGGAAGGACGCCCAGGTCGAGCGCCCGGCCCTCGGCCTGCGCGGTCCGGTCCTGATACGACGCGAGCGACCGACCTGCGGTGATGCCGATCGTGGCGTTGGCCGCATTCAGGTTGAGCGTCAGGGTGTCGGCGCTGGCCTGGGCATCACCGGTGTGGAAGCCGTCCGACGACGCCGCACCGGAGCTCGTGGACGCGACCACGAGCGCGAGCGCCAGCACGACCGGCGCAAGCCGGAGCGGGATCGTTCGGCTCATGGCCGACGTCGGCCCCAGCGTCGCTCGACGAGCCACCCCGCCTCAGCGCGGATCGTCACTGCCCGATGTTCCACGTCGCTCCCCCCGGATGTCGACGTCCTGCTGCTGGCCCCGCCGCGCGTCCCCACGTGCCCGACAACAAACCCTGTCCCTGTGACGGTAGTCGCATCTGGGGTCGACGGTCGAGGGAAGTGGCGCGACGGCAACCCGTCCGGGATGCAGGGAAGGGGCGGGTTCCGCGGCTTCAATGGTGCGGTGCTGTTCCCGACGATGACGTTCGCGGTCTTCTTCGTGATCGTCCTCGGCGTGTCGTGGCGCCTGAGCGACCGACCGCTGCAGTGGCGCCTGTTCGTCCTGGCCGCCAGCTACGTGTTCTACGGGTGGTGGGACGCCCGGTTCTGCCTGCTGCTCGCTGGTTCGACGGTCGCGAACCACCTCGTCGTCCACGCCCTGGCCCGGGCGCGGACCGATCGCAGCGCCAGAGCGGTCATGGTGCTCGGCGTGGTGGTGAACCTCGTCGTCCTGGGCTTCTTCAAGTACTACGGGTTCTTCGTCGACTCGCTCCTGGCGGTGCTGGAGCCGGCGGGACTGGCGCCGACCGCCCTGCTGATCAAGGTCGGGCTGCCGGTCGGCATCTCGTTCTTCACGTTCTGCGCGATCAGCTACGTGGTCGACGTGTACCGGGAGGAGCAGGAGCCGATCCCGTTCCTCGACTTCGCGGTCTACCTCTCGTTCTTCCCCCACCTGGTGGCCGGGCCGATCGTGAGGGTGTCGGAGTTCGAGCCGCAGCTGCGCCGTCGCCGCAACAGCGACAGCGTCGACGCCGTCCGGGCAGCCCGCCTGATCTGTCGTGGAATGTTCAAGAAGGTCGTGATCGCCAACTACCTCGCGACCGCGATCGTGGATCCCGTCTTCGCCTCCCCCGGGCAATCGCCGAACGGCGAGCTCGTGGTCGCGGCGGTGGCCTACGCGGTGCAGATCTACGCCGACTTCTCCGGCTACACCGACATGGCGATCGGCATCGCCATGCTGATGGGGGTTCGGTTCCCCGACAACTTCGACCAGCCGTACTCGGCGACGTCGGTGCAGGACTTCTGGCGTCGCTGGCACATGACGCTGTCACGCTGGTTGCGGGACTACGTGTACATCCCGCTCGGCGGCAACCGCGGCGGCGAGCGGGCCGAGTCGCGGAACCTGGTGCTGACGATGGCGATCGGCGGCCTGTGGCACGGCGCCAACTGGACCTTCATCGTGTGGGGGCTCTACCACGGCGTCGGGCTCGTCGCGGAGCGGAAGTGGCGGGAGCGGCCGCCGAGGCCGTGGCGACGGGGTGCGATCGATCTCCGCGACCCCGATGCGACGGGGACAGATGCGCCGGCGGAGACCGGCACGGCGCCGATCGAGACCGATGCCGACGACGGCGCCACCAGGATCATGGCCCGACCGCAGGTTCGGCCCGAGCCGAACCTCTGGCTGTCGCGGCTCGCTGTGTTCGCGTTCGTGACCGTCGGCTGGATCTTCTTCAGGGCGGTCGACCTGCCGACGGCGATCGGCTACCTCGTCGGCATCGTGACGCGCTGGGGCGTGGGCGACCTCGTCACCCCGCTGGTGCTGGTCACGATCGTCGTCGGGATGGTCGGGCAGTTCGTCCCGCGGCGCGTGGGCGACGCCCTGGAGTTCAGGGCCTCCCAGCTGCCGCCCGCCGTGCTCGGCGTGGGCGTGGGGGTGTTCCTGGTCGTCGTCAACCTGCTCGGCCCCATCGGGGTCGCGCCGTTCATCTACTTCCAGTTCTGATGGAGCGCACCGGAGTGGACCACGAACAGCGATCGGAGCACGACCCGCGGCCGACCACCCCACCGCCGCGCTCGGATGAGCGCGCAGCACCAGGGCGCGCGCCGGCGCGGCGGGTTCGCAACACCATGCCCGCCACCGCCGTGTGGAAGGCGACGGTGCTCGCGCTCGTGGTGTTCGCCGTGCTCGGCTCGGGCGGGCTCGCCGAGTCGGCAGAGGGCATGGCGCTGGGCTGGCCCCGCAGCGTCGCGATGGCTCTGACCGGTGGGCTCGACCGCGTGGTCAACCTGGTGTCGCTGAACCGTCCGTACGACTGGGCTGCCGAACACCTCGGGCGCAACCAGGCGGACGAGGACTTCGAGTTCCCGGTGCCGACGACCACCCCGTCCGCGACCACCACCACCCTGCCGGCGCTGCCGGCGCCGACGGCGGCCGACCCGCTGAAGGTGGTGATCGCCGGTGACTCGACGGCGAACGGGGTCGGGGACCGCCTGAAGGTGGCCGTCGACGACGACCCCACCTTGTCGATCGACGTGCAGGGCAAGGTG
>JAPXRJ010000071.1:0-12781 GCA_033813615.1 Microthrixaceae bacterium
CGGATCCGGGTGTCGATGCCGGCAACTCGGGACAGGACCTGGTCACGGCTCTCGGTGAGCACTGCGGTGTCCTCCGCGTCAGATGCCGCCGTCGCCGAATCCGTCGAGGCCGTACCAGAGGTCGTCGAAGGGTCCTGGGCAGACGCCGTGGTCGGACCGACGACAGCGACCAGCACCGCCGACACCGAAGCAACCAGCGCCAGGAGAGATCGCCTGGACGGGACGAATCGCTTGGAGGGGCGGTCGCCCCGACTCATCGACAGCACCCTCGTCCACGACACCGAAGGTTCAACGAAACGATGCCCAGCCACGTTGACACCATCGGCAGATCTGCGGGCGCGTTGAAGAACCAAGATCGGTCAATCGTCACCCACCCGAGCAGGTGCACAGGTGGATGCACCCCATCCGAGCACCGCCGAGCGCCATCGCCGACCGCCATCGAAGGCTGAGGGCTGGACGGATCGAAGGTGGGACCAACTCCAGGCGATCAGCCGCCCAGCAGGTTGCCGAGCATCCCGCCGCCGGAGCTCTGCTGCTGGTTCTGCTGGGCACCGCCCTCCACCACCGACTCCGAAGGCTGGACCATCACGTAGCCCTGTCCGCCGAAGGCCATCTGGATGAGCTCGCCGGAACCGCCGCGCAACATCGACTTGAGGCCACCGGTGTCGACCCGGACGTCCATCGAGACGCCCGAGGTCCACAGCACCACGGCTTCGGCATCTGCGTAGGTGGGTGCGCCGCTGACGTCCAGGCAGACCGGATCGCCCTTGGTGGTGACCGCCACGTAGCCGGTGCCGCGGAGGCTGACGTTGAACATGCCGCCGGCCATCATCGACGCTCGGCCGGCGTTGACGCGGTGGATGTCCCACTCGATGGACGACGAGAACGCGAGCACGTTGTTGCCGTTCACCGAGACCATGTCGTTCTCCAGGTAGAACAACTGGATCTCCGAGGCCATGTCGGCCACGAACAGCTCGCCGCTGCCCTCGGCCACCATCATGTTGACACCCTCGCCGGTGAGCTTGGACTTGAGCATCTTGTTGAGCCCGCCCGAGCCGGAGTTCTGGAACCGAACGTCGCCCTGGTAGGCGACCATCGATCCGAGCTTGCAGTTGACCGGGCCGTACTGCATCTGGATCTTCAGCATCTTCTTGTTCTGAAGCGTGAACGGGTCCTGACCGGCGGTCTCCGCGTACTCCGTGAAGAGCGAACCGTGGATGGGCATCGAGGTCTCCTGTCGGCGCACGAGTGGGTGTGGCGGCCTTCTTCCGTCTCATACGGTAGCGGCGGGCTCATACGGTAGCGGCGGGTCACCGGCGATCGGCGCGATTCGACGCTGCGGGACCAACGTCGAGGCCGTTCGGTCCCACCTCGGTCACCGGAAGTCGCGTGAAGGGGTGCCGACAGCGATCTGGAGCGGGGCCACGTGGTGAGCGACCACGTTGATCACGCCGTCGGGACTGCGTTCGAGCTTGCCCCTGACGACCAGTGCGGCGGCCGAGCGCAACACCGTGCGGAAGCGCGTCCAACACCCGATCGAGCACACCACGTTGATGAGCCCCGTCTCATCCTCCAGGTTCAGGAACGTGACGCCCGACGCGGTGGCTGGCCGTTGACGATGCGTCACCACGCCGGCCACCTTCACGATCGTGGTGTCGGCCTCGTCGCGGAGAGCCACAGCGGGCAGCACGCCCCGGGCGTCGAGGTCCTCTCGGAGGAACCGGGTCGGGTGCCCACCCGGGGCGACACCGGTGGACCACAGGTCCGCGACCGACTCCTCCCACTCGTCCATGCCCGGCAGACGGGGCGCCTCCATGCCCACGACGATGCCGGGCAGTCGGTCGTCGCCGGTGTGAGCGGCTGCACCCGCGGTCCAGATGGCCTGACGACGCTCGAGCGGGTTGCCCTCGGGGTCTGCGAAGCAGCCGAACGCACCCGCCGTGGCCAACGCCTCCATCTGGGCGGTGCTCAACCGGACCCGTCGGGCCAGGTCACCCACGTCCGCATACGGCCGACCCGCCGCGACCTCGATGGCCAGGTCGTCGCCGATGCCGCGGACCGAGCTGATCCCCAGCCGCACCGCCGGCCCGTCGAACCCCCACGTGGCCGGGTCCGAGTCGTCGCGTCCGACCCCAACCCGCGGGGTCGGCTCGAGGGTGGCACCGGCGACCGACGCGTTGAGGTCGGGGGTCCGGACGTCGACGCCGTGACGCACCGCGTCCTGCGTGAGCGACTGCGGCGAGTAGAAGCCCATCGGCTGCGCGTCGAGCAGCGCGGCGCAGAAGGCGGCCGGATGGTGGTACTTGAGCCACGCCGATGCGTACACCAGGTAGGCGAAGCTCACCGAGTGCGACTCCGGGAAGCCGTAGTTGGCGAATGCGGCCAGCTTCTCCCAGATGGCCACCGCCGTGTCGCCGACGATGCCGTTGACGGCGAGACCGTCGAAGAACCGCTGGCGCAGCTCGGCCATGCGACGCTCCGAGCGCTTGGACGCCATGGCCTGACGCAGCTGGTCCGCCTCCCCTGCGCTGAAGCCGGCCACGTCGATCGCCATCTGCATGAGCTGCTCCTGGAACAGCGGCACGCCCAACGTCTTGGTGAGCGAGGGCTCCAGCAGCGGGTGCAGATAGGTGACCGGCTCCTCACCCTTGCGACGACGGATGTAGGGATGCACCGACCCGCCCTGGATGGGGCCGGGCCGGATGAGCGCCACCTCCACCACCAGGTCGTAGAAGCAGCGGGGTCGCAGACGGGGCAGCGTGGCCATCTGCGCCCTCGACTCCACCTGGAACACGCCCACCGAGTCGGCCCGGCACAACATGTCGTAGACGGCGTCGGACTGAGGGAGCTCGGCCAGGTCGACGTCGATCCCCTGGTGGTCCCGCAGCAGGTCCAGGCATCCGTGCAGGGCGGACAGCATCCCCAGGCCCAGCAGGTCGAACTTCACCAGGCCCGCCGCGGCGCAGTCGTCCTTGTCCCACTGCAGCACCGAGCGGTTCTCCATCCGTGCCCACTCGGTGGGGCACACCTCCACCACCGGCCGGTCGCAGATGACCATGCCCCCCGAGTGGATGCCCAGGTGTCGAGGCAGGTCCTCGAAGCGCTGCGCGAGCGCCAGCACCGGCTCGGGGACGCTCACG
This sequence comes from Microthrixaceae bacterium, assembly GCA_033813615.1. Taxonomy (GTDB): domain Bacteria; phylum Actinomycetota; class Acidimicrobiia; order Acidimicrobiales; family Microtrichaceae; genus Dermatobacter. The sequence goes on from JAPXRJ010000071.1 coordinate 3,141, forward strand.
CCCGCGGACCTCGCGCCCTCGGGCGCCGGCACCGCTCCCCAGCGGTCGAGCTCCTTGGACCACGCGTCCTGTTGACCGGTCGCGAACCCCAGCGCCTTGGCCGCGTCGCGCACTGCGGAGCGGGACCGGTACGTGACCACGTTGGCGACCTGCGCTGCGTGGGAGCGTCCGTAGCGGCGGTACACGTACTGGATGACCTCCTCTCGCCGACCGGACTCGATGTCCAGGTCGATGTCGGGCGGGCCGTCGCGCTCGGGCGACAGGAACCGCTCGAAGAGCAGGCCCAGCCGGACGGCGTCGGCCTTGGTGACCCCGAGCGAGAAGCACACCGCGGAGTTCGCTGCCGAACCGCGACCCTGGCAGAGGATGTCTTCCTTGCGGCAGAACTCGACGATGTCCCACACGATCAGGAAGTAGCCCGGGAACCCGAGCGCCTCGATGAGGTCGAGCTCCTTGTCGATCTGCGACCACGCCCCGGTCACGCCCTCGGCGTGACGGGGGCCGTAGCGACGGGTGGCACCCTCCTCCACCAGCGATCGGAGGAACCGGGCCTCGGTCATGGGCGTGGCGGAGCGATCGTCGGGATGAGGCGGACACGGGTACGGCGGCAGACGAGGAGCGACCAGCCGCAGGTCGAACGCGCAGGCCCGGCCCAGCTCGGCCGCAGCGTCGAGGACTCCCGGGTAGCGGACGAAGCGCCGGGCCTGCTCGACACCAGAGCGCAGGTGCGCCTGGCCACCGGCAGGCAGCCAGCCGTCGATCTCGTCGAGGCTGCGTCGGGCACGGACCGCGGCGAGCGCGGCGGCCAGGTCGCGGTCTGCCGGCGTGGCGTGGTGCACGTTGTTGGTGGCGAGCGGCTGCACCCCGGCCCGGACCGCGAGCTCGGCCAGGGCGTCGTTGCGGGCAGAGTCGAGGGGCAGGCCGTGGTCCCACAGCTCCACGAACGTGTGCTCGACGCCGAACGCGGCAACCAGGCTGCGCAGCTCCCGCTCGGCGGCGGCCGGCCCGTGCTCCACCAGCGCGGCCGGCACCGTCCCCTTGCGGCATCCGGTGAGCACCGCCCAATGCCCCCGGGCCCGACCCGACGCCGCTTCGGCCAGGTCTGCGAACGACACCTGGGGCCGACCCTTCTCCCCCGCCATCTGCGCGGACGACAGCAGCGACGCCAACCGGGCGTATCCGACGGCATCACGGGCCAGGACCAGCAGGTGGCGACCGGTGGGGTCCGCCGGACCGGGCCGGGCCTCGGGGGCGTTCAGCGTGAGCTCGGCACCGAACACCGTCGGCAGGCCCAGCTCCCGGGCCGCCTGAGAGAATCGGACGACGCCGTAGAAGCCGTGGTGGTCGGTGATGGCCAGCGCGTCGAGGTCCAGCCGGGCAGCCTCTTCGGCCAGCGCCTCGGGCTGCGACGCGCCATCGAGGAAGGAGAAGGCCGAGTGGCAGTGCAGCTCGGCGTACGGCACGCGCTCGATCCGATCGGCACGAGCGGCCAGGTCGGCCGGGGGCCGGTACGCCTCCCGATGGCGTGACCACGCCGGGCTGTCGCCCCCGTCGCCCGGCTGCCGGGGCTCCCGATGGCGGCGAGCCATCGGGTCCTTCTCCCACCAGTCGGCCGCGCTGCGGTCCTGCCCGCCAGCACCGCCAGCATCGCCAGCGCGCTCGGACTCACCCGGGGGCGCGCCTCGGTCCGACAGCCGACGCTCGATCTCCGACCACGGGACGTCGGGGTTGTTGAAGCCCACGAACCCAACCTATCGAACACCTGTTCGCTTCTGCCCATCGGCGTTCTTGGGCACCAGCGACCGCTGCGTGGTCGTCTGTGCCCGAGTTCGGTCAGCCGGTCAGCGGCTGTAGAGGCGCGGGGCGCGGAAACCGGGTTGGATGTCGGGACGCCCCTTGCGCGACGTCCATCGGTACTGCGCCGAGATGCGGGGGCCGACGACCGCACCACCGGTCACCTTGGGCACCGCGTGGAGCCAGTCGGCCTGGCAGCGCCCACCCATGACGATGAGGTCGCCGCCGGCGGGCGACAGGTCGAAGGTGCGGCCGAGGTCGTCGACCATGTCGTCGTCGTGGGCGCTGCGACGTTCGCCGATGGGCCGCATGAGGAACGGGCGCCGGGCGCCGAACGTCAGGACGCCGATCACGGTGTCCTCCAACCAGCGCATCTCCCGGTCGCGGTGGAACCCGACGCTGTCGGCGCCGTGGCGGTACTTGGCGAGCGCCACGCCGTCGAAGTCGACGCGGTACCGCCGGGCGAGCCAGTCCGACACCTGGACCAGCGCCGGGTGGCGGTCGCCGCCCGACTGCCAGCCGCCCAGACGGGGCTCTTCGATCCAGCGCTCGTAGCGGAAGACCCGGCTCCCCTCCCACGGGACACCGCCGAGCAGGTCCCGGTAGACCCCGCCGGCCTCGGGCACCAGGCCGCGGACGACGTCGACCCACGAGCCCCGTCGCAGATCGATCCGCTCGACCACCGGTTCGACCGCCAGCCAGCTCGTCGTCGTCGCTGCGTCCACGACCCGGACCGTACCCCCGTAGCCTGACGGCGTGACCAGCACCGACGCCCCGCTCGACACCAGCGCCCACCCCGAAGGCACCAGCTCCGACGCTCCCGACGCCGACCTCACCGCCGCAGACGTGGCGTGGGACCTCGACCCGCTGCTCGACGGCACGACGGTCGACGACCTCCTGGACCGCTCCGACGTGCTGGCCGACCAGATCTCCAACTTGCGCGGGACGATCGGCGAGATGAGCGCCGGAGCGCTCGCGGAGGCAATGGGACGCACCGCCGAGCTGGAGGACCTGCAGGGCCGGGCCGGCTACTACGCCATGCTCCGCTTCTCCGAGAACACCCAGGACCCCGAGCGCGGCGCGCTCATGATGAAGGTCCAGGAGCGGGGCACGGCCATCGCGGCCAAGCTCGTGTTCTTCCAGATCGAGTGGGCCGCGCTGTCCGACGAGCACGTCGACGAGCTGCTCGCCGATCCGGTGCTCGACTTCTGCGCCCACCACCTGCGGTCGGCGCGCCGCTACCGCGACCACATCCTCACCGAGCCCGAGGAGGTGCTGCTCACCGAGAAGTCCACCTCCGGCGCCAGCGCCTGGGTGCGGCTGTTCGACGAGCTCACATCGGCCATCACCGTCGACGTGCCGGCCGGACCCGCCGCCACGGCGCTGGGCCAGTCCGACGGCGATGCAACGGTCGGGCTGGAGCAAGGCCTGTCGCTCCTGCAGCACCCCGACCGCTCGGTGCGCCGCGCCGCCGCAGCTGCGGTGACCGACGGCCTGGAGCCCGGGCTGCGCACCCGCACGTTCGTGTTCAACACCCTCCTGCTGGACAAGTCGACCGACGACCGGCTGCGTGGCTACCCCTCATGGATCTCCGCCCGGAACCTGGACAACGAGGCCACCGACGACTCGGTGCAGGCCCTCGTCGACGCCGTCGTCGGCCGCTACGACATCGCGCAACGCTGGTACCGGCTGAAGGCCCAGGTGCTCGGCCTCGAACGCCTGGCCGACTACGACCGCATGGCGTCGGTGGCGACAGACGAGTCGGAGATCGGCTGGACCGAGGCCTCCGCACTCGTCCACGACGCGTACGCCAGCTTCTCTCCAGAGCTCGCAGAGATCGTGCAGGAGTTCTACGACCAGCGCTGGATCGACGCGCCGGTGCGCCCCGGCAAGCGGCCCGGCGCGTTCTGCGCCTACACGGTGCCGGGGCACCACCCGTACCTGCTCCTCAACTGGACCAGCCGCAACCGCGACGTGCTGACGCTCGCGCACGAGCTGGGTCACGGCCTGCACGCGTACCTCTCACGCGGACAGGGCGTGTTCCACCAGTCCACGCCGCTGACGCTGGCCGAGACGGCCTCGGTCTTCGGGGAGACCGTCACCAACAACGCGCTGCTCGCCCAGCTCGATGACCCGAACGAGCGCTTCGCCCTGCTCGCCTCGACGCTCGAGGACTCGATCGCGACCGTGTTCCGCCAGGTCGCCATGAACCGGTTCGAGCACTCGGTGCACACGGCGCGGCGTGAGGACGGCGAGCTGTCGAGCGAACGCTTCGGCGAGCTGTGGGCCGCTAGCCAGGAGGCCATGCTCGGCGACTCGGTCGAGATCACCGACGGCTACCGGACCTGGTGGAGCTACATCCCGCACTTCATCGGCACCCCCGGCTACGTCTACGCGTACGCCTACGGCCAGCTGCTCGCGCTGTCGGTCTACGCCCGCTACCAGGAGCGCGGCGCCTCCTTCGTGCCGTCGTACCTGGAGCTGCTGTCGGCCGGTGGTTCCATGGAGCCCGCCGAGCTCGGCCGCATCGTCGACTGCGACCTCGAGGACCCTGGATTCTGGGACGCCGGGTTGGCGATCGTGGAGGGTCAGCTCGCCGCCGCCGAGGCCGCCGCCCGAGCCGCCGGCAGGGTCTGATCAGAGTCGGGGAACACCCGGAAGGGTCCACCGATCGCAGCGAGCCGCTTCGTAGTGTTGCCCCACATCGGCGCCCCGGACGGGCCGGGCCGCCGACACCGGAGCCACCCTCTTGCCGGCCGATCCGTCGAACGAGGACCTGCGCCACGCTGCGTCGCCGACAGGCGCGTCGAAGCGCGCGTCCGAACACGAGGACGGACCGTCGACCGCGCCGCCCCGCAGCGCGCCGACCGACGTGTCGGCGATCCTGCTCGACCACCTGGACCAGGGAGTGTGGGCGCTCGCAGCTGACGGCACGGTCCTGTCGGTCAACCGGGCCGGGGCCACCGCCGTGGGAGCGGACGCTGACGAGTTGGTGGGCACGTCGTTCCCCGCTCGGATGGACCCTCCGCTCGATGGTGACGGCTGGCGACAGCTGCTCGACCACGTCGATGGCGGGCGGCGCCATCGCGTTCGAACGCAGCTGAACGCACGGCATGGCCGCTCGGTGCCGACCGATCTGGACCTGGGCCGTCATCGAACGGTGCAGACCGACGTCGTGACCGTCACCAGCCGGGCGGCGGCCGACGCCACCGACGTTCGACTCCGCGCCGCCGTCGAGGTGCTCACCGACGGAGTCGCCCTCGTCGACCCCTCGGGGCGCATCGAGCAGGCCAACGACGCGTTCTGCCGGCTCGTCGGTCGAACCCAGGCGCAGGTGCGCCAGCGCTCTGTGTTCGACCCGCCCTGGATGTTCCGCGACGTCGGGGATCGTGCCGTCGCGCCCGAGGAGTCCGCTGCTGTGATCTGCCTGCGCTCCGGCCAGCCCGTGGTCGGGCCGACGTGGTCGGTCGCTCTCAGTCGCAGCGAGCGACTGCACTCCCGGATGACGGCACACCCGATCCCGGGCGGCGCGGTCGTCGTGCTCGAGGACATGTCCACCGAGGTGAGCCTCCGGAGCGAGATCCGCGCCCTGTCGGAGACCGACGAGCTGACCGGTCTGGGCAGTCGCAGCGCCACCTACGCGCACCTGGCCGACGCCCTGGCCGAGGGTGGCCGCCGAGTGGGGGTGCTGCACGCGGACCTCGACTCGTTCCGCACGGTGAACGACACCTTCGGCCCGGCCGTGGGTGACGCCGTGCTGGTGCAGGTCGCTGACCGGCTGCGGGCACTCGTCGCCGTCGACGACACGGACCTCGAACTGCACCTCGGCCGCGTGGGCGTCGATGAGTTCGTGGTCATCGTCAGCGGGGCCGGTCCGAGCCTGGCATTCGACGTGCGGCTGCGAGGTCTGGCCGACGAGCTCCAGCGCTCGCTGCAGACACCGATCCCTCTCGACGGCCTGGACGTGCGGTTGACCGCGTCGGTGGGCGTCGCCCGATCACCGGCCGACGCCACCGACGCCGAGGACCTCGTGTCGGCCGCAGGGCGTGCACTCGTGGCCGGTCGGATGGAGGGCCGAAACCGCCTCCGCTTCTACGAAGCCGGACTGGACGCCGCTGCTCGAACCGGCCTGGCACTCGACCGCGACCTGCGCCGCGCCGCCGCGGCACGGCAGCTCGAGGTGCACTACCAGCCGATCATCGACCTGCGCACCGGCTCGGTCGCCATGGCCGAGGCGCTCGTGCGCTGGCACCATCCGGACGAGGGCCCGATACCGCCGTCGGTGTTCATCCCGACCGCGGAGGCCACCGGAGCGATCAGCGCGGTCAGCGACCTGGTGCTGTCGACCGTGGCCCGCGACGTGGCCGGCTGGAACCGCGACGGCATCCTGCCTCCCCGAGCCCGCATCGCCGTCAACATCTCCCCGACCGAGTTCGAGCAGCGCGACTTCACCGACCGCCTCGCCGCGACCCTGGATCAAGAAGGTGTGTCGCCGTCGCAGCTGGAGTTGGAGATCACCGAGAGCCTGCTCGTCGAGGACCTCCGGGCCGCAGCGGCGCGGCTGGCGGTCCTCGACGACATGGGGTTCCTCATCGCGCTCGACGACTTCGGCACCGGCTACTCATCGCTGTCGTACCTGCACACGCTGCCGTTCCACACGCTGAAGATCGACCGTCGGTTCGTCGGCGACCTCCGCGACGACCGTTCCGGCACGATCACGCGGGCGATCCTGACCCTCGCTCACAACCTGGGCATCGTGGCCGTCGCCGAGGGCGTGGAGACCGAGCCACAGCGGTCATTCCTCGCCGAGGCCGGCTGCGACCTGGTCCAGGGGTTCTTCTACGCGCCACCGATGCCCCGCACCGCGTTCGAGCGGTTCCTCACCGCACACGGCGGCGTCGCTCCCGGAGTGGACGACGCGCTCGTCAGCCAACGCTGAACCCGACGACTTCTGGAAGGCGGCTCGCCGCTGCGCTTGCGCCTACCCCGTCCAGCCGGTCGCGGGCCGGATCATGTCGGGAGCCAGCGCCTCGGACAGCACCGAGCCGTTGGGTCTGCGGACCAGCACCGTCCCGTCGGGGTTGACGCCGATGACCACGAACCCGGCCAACCAACGGTGCGAGAACCTGCACCACACCTCGACCTCCGTGGTCACGGCCGCGGTCGACGCCGGCCCGACGACGGCCACTGCATGCTCCGTCGATGCGGCGGGGTCGGGATCCGGTGCCCCCGGAAGCGTCGGGACCGACACCGGACGCTCGGAGAGGTCGCGCTGGACCAGCGAGGCGCCGATCGGTGTCCCTCCGGCGCCGATGATCGGGGTCGCCGCGACCTCCACGTTCAGCAGCGTTCCTCCACGGTGGCGTTGCTCGACCTCGAACGGGACCGGGACCTCGCCCGCGATGACCCGTCCGATCAGGCCGTTCCAGCCGGGATCGGTCGTGTCCGGGGCGCAGATCGAGATGTGGCAGCCGAGCGCCTCGGATTCGGAGTATCCGTAGAGCGATTCGGCTCCTGCGTTCCACGCGGTGATCACACCTGCGACGTCGGTGCTGATGATGCCGTCCTGGGAGAAGTCGAAGATCCGCGTCACCTGCTCGGCCATCTTGGCCTCCGTGATGTCACGACCGGTCACGACGTAGCCGTCCTGGAACGCACGGATCTCGACCTCGAGGAACGCGCTCAGGTTGCGTTCGTCGAACCACGGCAGTTCGCTCACAAACGGCTCGCCGGTCTCCACCACGCGACAGAAGGCGTCGAACAGACCGAGCTCCACATGGGACGGGTAGAGGTAGAGCAGCCGGGCACCGACGAGCACATCGACCGGTTCGCCCAAGGTCCGGGCGAACGCCTCGTTCACCAGCTGATACCGGAAGTCGACGATCCTCCCCTCGGAGTCGCGCACCGAGGTCATGACCGCCACCGGCTCGAGCAGATCGAGCAGATCGGCCAGCCACGAAGCGCCCAACTTCGAAGTGGTCGGCTGCGAACTGGTCAGCAACGAGGTGCCGAGCACGCGCCTGCGGTCTCCGTCAACCATCAACACCTCCCGTGACCTGGTCGCTGCGGACGACCCGTCCAACGTCCCTCAGGCACTTCTATGGCGTTCAACGCTGAACGTCAACCGAGGTCTGCCGAGCTGCTGAGACGGCTCCGCGCCCGATCAGCTCACGTGCTGCCGTCGCTGATCTCCGCCGCGACAACATCGTCGTCGGGTGCGCCGGTCCAGCTGGCGGACGGCAGCGAGACCACGAACCGCGCGCCGCCGAGCGGACCGTCCTCCACGTGGATCCGTCCGCCGTGGTGTTCGACGATGCGCTTGGTCAGCGCCAGGCCCAACCCGGTGCCACCGGAGTCCCGGGCCCGGCCCTCCTGGAGCCGGGCGAAGCGCTCGAAGATCTGGGATCGAGCCGTCGGCTCCACGCCGGCGCCATCGTCGCTCACCGTGAGCACCACCCACGGGCCTTCCTCCTGGACCGACACCGCCACCGCGTCGTTGCAGTGGCGAGCAGCGTTGTCGAGCAGGTTGCGCACCACGCTCGTCAGCTCGTCTCGGTTGCCCCACACCCGGCCGGCCGACACCGACGACAGGTCGAGTTGCACGGCCGTCATGCGGGGGCGCTGGACCATGACCAACTCGTCGAGGTCCACTTCGGTCCGGGGGCCGAACCGTCCCTCCTCGAGTCGAGCCATGGCGAGCAGGTTGCCGACGAGGTGGTCCAACCGGTCGTCCTCGGCCAGCACGGTCCGGGCGATCGACGGCCAGTCGACGTCATCGGGGTACCGCAGCGCCGTCTCGAGCTGAGTGCGGATCGATGCCACCGGTGATCGAAGCTCGTGGCTGGCGTCGGAGACGAACTGGCGCTGCTTCACCGATGCCTTCTCCAACCGGTCGAGCATGTCGTTCATCGTCACGGCGAGAAGAGCGATCTCGTCCTCGGTGGGCGGGACCGGGACCCTGGCGTCCAAGTTGGTGCTGCTGAGCTCTCGGACCCGCCGCGTGATGGCCCCCACAGGAGCCAGCGCCTGGCCGGTGATCACCCACGTCATCGCGCCGGCCGCGAGCACCAGCAGCGGAAGGCCGATCCACAGCGCGGCGCGCAGCGCACCCACCGACCGATCGATCTCGTCGAGCGGGGACACCGCGTGGATCGTCAGGTCGCCCCACTGGGTCGGGACGGTCCTGGTGACCTCGACAGCGTCCTCATCAGCGGGCAGCGCTGGGCCCACCCGACCGAAGAGGACCAGGCGACCCTGGGCGTCCACGCCACGCACCTTGAGCTGGGTGAACGCCTCGCCGTCCAGGTAGAAGTACGTCGTCGAGATGACCTGCTCGAGGTCCCGGGCCCGCCCCAGGAACGAGTCCGACATCTGGTCGTTGAGCTGGCCCTCAAGCTCCGACGGCGTCGAGAACAGCTCGGCGGGCACCCGTCCCTTGCTGAGAGCGTCGGCCATCGACGCCAGCACCCGTTCGTTTCGCGACCGGAGCTCGTTGGTGAGCGTGGACTCGACCCACTTGGTCAACAACGTGCCGCCGCCGAGCAGCGACACCCCGACCACCAGCACCACCGCTGCCGTCAGCCGGAAGCGGACGGAGTTGGCGATCTTGGTCCGCCGCCGGATCCGCCGCGGCCCGGGGCCCACTTCCTGGTCGGGCCCCGCAAGCTCGTCACCGACGGGCCCGCCGGCGTGCTCGGGCGGTCCGGTGGACGGTGTCGCGCCCGTCAGCGGCTCGAGGTCAGCCATCGACTCCGGTGCCGATGCGATAGCCGACCCCGCGCACGGTCTCGATGTCGTTGCGGTCGAACGGCCGGTCGATCTTGCGGCGCAGATAGCCGACGTACACC
>JAPXRJ010000072.1:0-12711 GCA_033813615.1 Microthrixaceae bacterium
GGAGTCCGAACAGCTCCGAGTCGACCTCCAACCACACCCGGTGCCCCGCCAGCATCGTCGATCCCCGCAGCGTCTCCGGCGTGGCGCGGATCAACTGGGTGTCGGCGAGGCGGGGACCGAACGCGTCGATGAGTGCGTTGAGCTCCTCGTCGGTGTGGCGATCATCGGCGTCGATCATGGCGGTCGTCAGGTTCAGCGCCTCGAGGGCCACGTCGTCGGCGAAGCGATCCCGGTCGATGCCGTTCAGCCCGCTCGTCGCCTCGACGAGTGCCGCCCCCACGTCGTCGACGAAGGACGTCACGACTGCATCCAGGGGACCGGTTCCCACGGCGGTGGAGGCTATCGGTAGCCTTCGGAGATGGCCGTCACCCCGATCCCCGAGCTGGCTCGCCGCTCCAAAGCGGCATCACGGGCGCTCGCCACCGCGTCGAGCGCGCTCAAGGACGACGCGCTGCTGGCAGCCGCGGATCTGCTCGAGGCCCGGACCGCGGATGTCCTCGCCGCCAACGCGCTCGACGTCGCCGGGGCGGCAGATGCCGGGATCGCGTCGGGCCTGATCGATCGCCTCCGGCTGAGCGAGGAACGCATCGCCGCGATGGCCGGTGGGCTGCGGCAGGTCGCCGGTCTGGCCGATCCGGTCGGTGAGGTGCTCGACGGTTGGGTGCGACCGAACGGCTTGCGCATCAGTCGCGTCAGGGTGCCGCTCGGCGTCGTCGCGATCATCTACGAGAGCCGCCCGAACGTGACCTCCGATGCCGCCGGACTGTGCCTCAAGTCGGGCAACGCGGCGTTCCTCCGCGGTTCGTCCACCGCGATCCACTCGAACCTGGCCATCGCCGAGGTCCTCCGGGGTGCGGTCGCCAAGACCGGGCTCCCCGAGGACTCGGTCATCGTCGTGGAGGACACCTCGCGTGAAGCAGCGGTCGAGTTCATGCAGCAGGACGGACTCGTCGACTGCCTCATCCCTCGGGGCGGCGCCTCGCTCATCGCCTCGATCAAGGAGCACGCGACCGTCCCGTTCGTGATCGACGGCGACGGCAACTGCCACGTCTACGTCGATCGGTCCGCGGACCTCGACATGGCTGAGGCGATCCTCGTCAACGCCAAGACCCAGCGGCCGTCGGTGTGCAACGCGGCGGAATCCCTGGTGGTCGATGCCCGGATCGCTGCCGAGCTGCTGCCGAGGATCGACGTCGCGCTGGCCGACGTCGAGCTGGTCGGCGACTCCCGTGCCCGCTCGCTCGTGCCCCGGATGGGCGCGGCCACAGAGGACGACTTCGCAGCCGAGTTCCTCGACCTGAAGCTGTCGGTGAAGGTGGTCGACGACCTCGATGAGGCGATCGCCCACGTCAACGCCCACTCCTCGGGCCACTCCGAAGCGATCGTCGCCCGCGACGTGGTCGCCGCCGAGCGCTTCCTCAACGAGGTCGACGCCGCCGCGGTGCTGCTCAACGCGTCGACCCGGTTCGTGGACGGGGAGGAGTTCGGCTTCGGCGCCGAGATCGGGATCTCGACCCAGAAGCTGCACGCCCGCGGCCCGATGGGTCTGGCGCAGCTGACCACCGCCAAGTACGTCGTGCGGGGCGACGGTCAGGTCAGGAGCTGAGGAACGTGCCCCGGCGTCGCTCGACGCTGTCGCTGCTGCCCGCCGCGATCCTGTGCGTGGCGCTCCTGACGCTCGTCGCCTGCACGCCGCCGAAGCCGCCGGTCGGTCCGCCGACAGGTCAGTGCCGACCGGACCCGTTCAGCGCGGACGTCCAGGCCTTCCTCCATGCCGCCGGCGCCGCAGCACATCACGTGACCGCCGCGGCGTACGACGACCGCACCGGTTGCTGGTACCACCTGTGGCCCGGCGTTCGGGTGAGCACGGCGTCGGTGGTCAAGCTGGAGATCGCCGCCGCCATCCACCTGCGGGCACAGGACCGCAACCTGTCGGTGAGCCGATGGGAGCAGGATCGGATCTCGCCGATGATCCGGGCGTCGGACGACTCGGCGGCCACGTCGCTGTGGGGCGCCCTGGGCGGTGTTCGAGGAATGTCCGACTGGGGCGCCAGGATGGGACTGACCGACACCGTCGAGACCGAGCCCAAGTGGGGACTCACCTCGACGACGGCTGAGGACCAGGCGAGGTTCGTGCACCGGCTGATGCAGGGCGATCTGCTCGAACCGATCCGCAAGGGCCTGTTGTGGCTCGAGCTGCGCAACGTCCGGCCCGACCAGAGCTGGGGCATCCGCTCCGGTGTGCCCGCGGAGTGGGACGTGGGCCACAAGAACGGGTTCGCCCCCTCCGCGTGCTGCGGGTGGCGGGTCAACTCGGTCGGCTACGTGGCTGATCCCGCTGGTGGCGGGTATTCGATCGCGATCCTGTCCGACGGCTGGGGCTCGTTGGCCGAGGGGGTCCCGATGGTCGAAGGGGTGGCACGGACGGTGGCCGGATCGCTGACGAGGTGACCGTGGTGCCGCAGCGGATCTCGGTCGTCGGCGTCCCCGGGTCGGGCAAGTCCACCTTCGGACGGGCGCTCGCCGGCACGATCGATGCTCCCTTCACGGAGCTCGACTCGATGTTCCACCGGCCGGGTTGGACCCACCCCGACGACGAGGAGTTCCGCGCCCAGGCGCGCGAGCTGGTCGCGGGTCATCGGTGGGTCATCGATGGCAACTACTCCAGCGTCCAGGACATCGTGTGGGGGCGCGCCGACGCGGTCGTGTGGCTCGACCCGCCCCGCCTCACCGCCACCGGACGGGTGCTGCGCCGGACGCTGCGACGGGTCGGTCGCGGTGAGGAGCTGTGGAACGGCAACCGTGAGCACTGGACCAGCCTCCTCAGCCGAGACCCCGAGCAGAACATCGTCCTCTGGTCGTGGGTCAAGCACCCCGGGTACCGGGCCACCTACGGCGCGGCGTTCGACGAGCAGGGACCTCCGGGCCAACAGCGCATCCGGATCCGATCCGACGAGCAGGCTCGGCTGCTGCTCGACGAGCTCGCAGAGCAGTCCACCGCTGCCGTGTCCTCGCCTGACCCGACGTCGCCCGGAGCCGGCGCCCGGATCCGGCCGTTCCGGCCCGGTGACGAGGACGCGCTGATGGACGTGTGCCTGCGCACCGGCGACGCCGGCGGCGACGCGACCGAGCACCTGGTCGACGGATCGCTGATGGGGGCGCTCTGGTGCCTGCCCTACCTGGTGGTGGAGCCGGAGCTGGCGTCGGTGGTGGTGTTCGGCGACGGCCGCCCGGTCGGCTACGTGCTGGGAGCGCTCGACGGCGCCGCGTTCAGATCCGCGGCCGAGGAGCGGTACTGGCCTGCGGCCCGCGAGCGGCATCCGGTCGGGTCGGCACCCGTGGACTCGCTCGACGAGCTGCTCGTCGCGCTCGTCCACGACCGGAGCAACGCCGCGGGTTCCGGGGTCGAGTCGGAGCTCGAGCGTCGTTTCCCGTCGCACCTCCACATCGACCTGCTGCCCGAAGCCCAGGGCATGGGTCTCGGCAGGCAGCTGATCGAGCGGTTGGTCGGCCAGCTCGCCTCGCTCGGCAGCCACGGTGTGCACCTGGGGGTCAGCAAAGCGAACCACCGGGCCGTCGCGTTCTATCGACACCTCGGCTTCACCGAGTGGGAGCCTGCCGAGGACGGCATCAACCGGACCTTCGTGCGCCAGATCACCTGAGGGACTCGGTGCTCACAGCTCGGTGACCGTGCCTCGGTCCACCGCGAGTCGGCGGTCGACCGACACCGTGTCGAGCAGCCGGCGATCGTGGCTCACCAAGAGCAGCGTGCCGTCGAAGCTGTCGAGCGCCTGCTCCAGCTGCTCGATGGCGGGCAGGTCGAGGTGGTTCGTCGGTTCGTCGAGCACCAGCAGGTTCGTCCCCCTCGCCTGCAGCAGCGCGAGGGCGGCGCGGGTGCGCTCACCTGGCGACAGCCGACTCGTCGGACTCGTCACCAGGTCGCCGCTCAAGGCGAACTTGGCGAGCAGGGTGCGGACGTCCGACGTCGACATGTCCGATGTCGACGTGTCGGATGCCGATGCGGTGTTGCGGTCGCGGGCGGGTTCGGAGACGGCGTCGATGAAGGTGTCGACCAGGGCACGGTCGCCGTCGAAGGCGGCGCGGGCCTGGTCGATCTCGCCGACGCGGACCGAGGCGCCCAACCCGGCCGAACCGTGATCCGGTTCGACCCGTCCGAGCAGCAGCCGCAGCAGCGTCGACTTGCCGGCGCCGTTCGGTCCGGTGATCGCCAGCCGGTCGCCGCGATCGATCTGGATGGTCACAGGTCCCAGAGTGAAGTCGCCGCGGCGCACCACCGCTGCCGACGCCGTCGCGACGACCTGACCCGACGGCGGTGCCCCAGCGATGGAGAACTGCAGCTCCCACTCCTTGCGCGGCTCCTCGACCTCCTCGAGGCGCTCGATCGCCTTCTCCGTCCGACGAGCTTTGGCTGCCAGCTGCTCGGAGGTCGCCACGTTGTGGTGGCGGATGAACTTGTCGCGCTCCGAGCGATCCCTGCGTGCCGTTCCCGCCCCCTTGTCGGCCCACGCTCGTTGGGTGCGCGCCCGTTCCGTGAGCGCGCCGACCCTCTCGGCGTAGTCGTCGTAGCGCTCCCGGGCGTGGAGGCGGGCCCTCTTGCGTTCCTCCAGGTACGACTCGTAGCCGCCGCCGTAGAGGTTCCATGTGGACTGGTGGCGGTCGAGCTCGAGCACCTGGGTGACGGTCCGGGCGAGGAACTCGCGATCGTGGCTGACCACCACGATGCCGACGGCGGCGTCGGCGACGAACCGCTCGAGTCGCTCCAGGCCAGCGACGTCCAGGTCGTTGGTCGGCTCGTCGAGGAGCAGCACGTCGAAGCAGCTGAGCAGCAACGAGGCCAGCCCGACGCGTGCGGCCTCGCCACCCGACAGCGTGGTCATCGGCTGGTCGAGGTCGGCGCGGAGGTCGAGCTCGGCCGCCACCTGCGGGATGCGCACATCGAGATCCGCGCCGCCGATCGACAACCAACGGTCGAGGGCCGCCGCGTAGGCGTCGTCGGCCCCGTCGGTCGCGGCGGCGAGCGCCTCGGTCGCCGCGTCGAGCGATCGTTGGGCGTCGGCGACCCCGGTGCGGCGGGTGAGGAAGCCGGTGACGTCCTCGTCGTCGCGGCGTTCGAGCTCCTGGGGCAGCAACCCGACCGCCGCCTCGGGAGGTTGGAGCGACACGTCGCCGGCGGCGGGGAGGTCGAGGCCGGCGAGGATCCGCAGCAACGAGGACTTGCCGGCACCGTTGGCGCCGACGAGCCCGGTCACGGTGCCGGGCGCGACGGTCACGTCGACGTCGGAGAAGAGGGTGCGGGGTCCGTGCTCGGCGGTCAGAGCACGGGCCACGAGCTGAGCGCTCATGGCGTCCCACCCTACGCACCGTTCTGTTCGGCCTTTCACAAGGTTTTCGTTGTGGAAGGCCGAACAGAACGGGAGAGGGTCGGGGCCGTCGGTAGTCTGCGCAGATGAGCACCGAGCAGTCCGAGCCGCGCTTCGACACCGTGGACGACGTCCGGGACCGGCTGCGCAAGGTCGACTACCTCTCCGACGACTCGATCGCCGGGATCGTGTACCTGGCCGACCGCCTGGGCAAGCCGATCTTGGTCGAGGGACCGGCCGGCACCGGCAAGACCCAGCTCGCCAAGTCCGTCGCCGAGATCACCGGCGCACGCCTGATCCGCCTCCAGTGCTACGAGGGGCTCGACGAGTCCAAGGCGCTCTACGAGTGGAACTACAAGAAGCAGCTCCTGCGCATCCAGGCGTCTCGGGGCGAGGGCGAGACCGCCGGTTGGGACGAGATCGAGGAGGACATCTTCTCCGACGACTTCCTGCTCACCCGCCCGTTGCTCGAAGCCATCCGTGCCGACGATCCGGTGGTGCTGCTGATCGACGAGGTCGACCGGGTCGAGGTGGAGACCGAGGCGCTGCTGCTCGAGATCCTCTCGGACTACCAGGTGTCGATCCCCGAGCTGGGAACGATCACCGCCAAGCAGATCCCGATGGTGTTCCTCACCTCCAACAACACGCGCGAGCTGTCCGAGGCGCTGAAGCGCCGCTGCCTCTACCTGCACGTCGACTACCCCGACATGGAGCGGGAGAAGGAGATCGTGCTCACCAAGGTCCCCGGCGTCACCGAGGCGCTCGCGGACGAGATCACCCGCATCGTGCGCTCCATCCGCCAGCTCGAGCTCAAGAAGGCACCGTCGGTGTCCGAGACGATCGACTGGGCCCGCACGCTGATGCTCCTCGGCAAGGATCACGTCGATGCCGAGACCGCTGTGGGCACGGTGAACATCCTGTTGAAGTACCAGTCCGACATCGCCAAGGCGGCCAAGGAGCTGGCCGGCGAACCTCAGGCGTTCAGGCGGTGACCGACGCCGACGCCGACGCTGCGGTCGCGGTCGCCGCTCCCGCGGCCGCCGGCGAGGCGCTGCTCGACCTTCTCAACGGCTTCATCGCAGAGCTCCGCAGCGCCGGGTTGCCGGTGAGCCTGACCGAGAACCTCGACGCCATGGAGGCCGTGCGCCACATCCCGCTCGACGATCGCAGCGCGTTCAAGTACGCGCTGGCCGCCACGCTGGTGAAGAACCATGCCCATTGGCGGGCGTTCGAGACTGTCTTCGAGGTCTACTTCTCCCTCCGCGGCGACGAGTTCTCGATCGACGACGATGCGTCGGGTCCGCAACTGGAGCTCGACGACGACCAGGTCGGCGAGTTGCCGGAAGGCGCCGGCAAGGGCGACGGCTCCGGCGGCCACGCCGACGGCATGACCCCCGAGGAGCTGGCCGAGGCGCTGTACCAGGCGCTGCTCAAGGGCGACCAGGCGATGGTGCGGGCCATGGCTCGCCAGGCCGTCAAGCGCTACGCGGGGATGGAGCCCGGGCGTCCGGTCGGCGGCACCTACTACCTCTACCGCACCATGCGGAACCTCGATCTCGACGGCATGCTCGAGCGACTGATGGAGCAGTCCCGCTCCGACGCGCCCGAGCAGCTGACGTCGTTGGAGGAACGTCTCGAGCACGACGAGTACGAGCATCGCATCGAGCAGCTCAAGCAGGAGATCGAATCCGAGATCCGTCGTCGCCTGGTCGCGGACCGGGGCGTCGATGCCATGGCCAAGACGCTGCGCAAGCCGCTGCCCGAGGACATCGACTTCATGCACGCCAGTCGGGAGGAGATGGTCTCGCTGCGCAAGGCGCTGCAGCCCCTGACCCGGCGGTTGGCGGTGCGGTTGGCCCGCAAGCGCCGTCACGGGCGGAAGGGCTCGCTGGACTTCCGCAACACCGTGCGCCACTCGCTCAGCTACGGCGGCGTTCCTGCCGAGCCGAAGTACCGCTACCCGCGCCCTTCCAAGCCGGAGATCTTCGTGATCGCCGACATCTCCGGCTCCGTCGCCGCGTTCGCCCGCTTCACCCTGCACCTGGTGCACGCGATCGCCAGCCAGTTCTCCCGCGTCCGCAGCTTCGTGTTCATCGACGGCATCGACGAGGTGACCCGCTTCTTCGAGGGCGAGGAGGACATCGTCCAGGCGATCCACCGGGTGAACACCGAGGCCGACGTCGTGTGGGTCGACGGCCACTCCGACTACGGCCACGCCTTCGAGGTGTTCTGGAACCGCTGGGGCAAGGAGATCGGGCCCAAGACGACGGTCATCATCCTGGGCGACGCCCGCAACAACTACCACGCGACGCAGTCGTGGGTGATCAAGGAGATGCGCCAGAAGGCCCGTCACGTCTACTGGCTCAACCCCGAGCCCAGGGCGTACTGGGACACCGGCGACTCGGTGGTCGGGGAGTACGGCGTGCACTGCGACGGCACCTTCGAGTGCCGCAACCTGCGCCAGCTCGAGCGGTTCGTCGACCACCTCGTCTGACCAGACCCCGTCCCTCCCCCGTTCCCCCTTCCGTTCCCGTTCTGTTCGTCGTTTCACAACGTTTTCGTTGTGAAACGACGAACAGAACGGGCCAGGAGGGGGGTGTCGGGAGGGGCGGGTCAGGGGAGGTGGGCGATGGCGTCGTCGAAGACGTGGAACAGCGCGGGGCCGGCCTTGTCCTCCCTGGCGAGCACGCCGATGCGCCGACAGCGGGCGAGCACGTCGCGTGCAGCGCGGCCAGGCCATGGACGGGGAAGCAGCTCCGGCGGCAGGAGAGGGTCCATCTCGAAGCACTCGTTGAAGCGGATCGCGATGTGCAGCGCCCCGGGCAGGAAGTCGTGCTCGGAGATCCGCTCGTGGCGGCGGCGCATGCCTTCGAGCACATCGGGCACCTTCCGGTAGGTCTCGATGAAGTCCTCGTAGCGGCGAGCGACCTCGTCGAGCGGCCACAGGCGGTCGACCAACGCACGCGGGTTGGTCTCGCCGCCGACCTCGAGGTCCTCGGTGCTGAACGCGCTGACGTGGCTCGCGATGTCCAGGCGATCCGCCTCGGCGCGCACCTCGCCGGACCACGGGTGCGGCGACACGTAGAGGCCGGGTTGGACTGCAGCACCGCCGAGGGCTCGCAGGTGGTCGCGGAACGCGTCCCGCGCCCCTCGTCGCGACTCGGGGATGGCGAAGGCCACGAGCCGCCACCGGCGGTCCCAGCCGCGGCCCGCCGCGTCCTGGGCGTAGGCCATGAGGTGGCGCTGGTGGGTGACCTCCAACGAGGTGAGCCCCGACTCGGTGGCGCGGAACACGGCATCACGACCCTCGCCGTGGCGAACGAAGAGCCCATCGGCGATCAGCCGCCGCATGCAGGAGCGGACGGTCTCGTCGGAGATCCCGCACTCCGCGGCGACGGCGTAGAGCTCGGAACCGTGGACGGATCCGTCGCGGTGGGCCAGACCGAGGACCATCAGACGGGTCGGCACCCCGCCGTCGGCCGGGTCGACCGGCAACGCCGACGGGTCGGTCGATCCGGGAACGGTCGTCGGAGCCACGACCGCAGGTTGTCGTCGGTCTCGAGGGGCTGTCAACCGAGGTGCAGGCCGCACTCGGTCTTGCCGCGGCCCTTCCACCGACCGGATCGGGGATCCTCGCCCGGCGCGACCTTGGACGTGCAGGGCATGCAGCCGATCGAGGGGTAGCCCTGGTCGATCAACGGGTTGATCGGCACGTCGTGGCGCTCGATGTAGTCGTCGACGTCGTCCGCGGTCCAGGTGGCCAGTGGGTTCACCTTGATCAGTCCACGCACGTCGCGGCCCACGATCGGCGAGTCGGCACGGTTCTCGGACTCGTCGCGTCGCAGCCCCGACATCCATGCGGCCTTGCCGGCCAGCGCTCGGTCGAGCTGGCCGACCTTCACCGCGGAGCAGCAGTTCTCCGGGTCGACCTTCCAGAGCTCCTCGTCGTGGGGTGCGACGGTCATGATCCGCAGGTTCAGGCCGTAGCGCCGTCGGACGGTCTCGACCGTCTCCAGCGTCTCGGGGAAGTGGTAGCCGGTGTCGATGAACACGACCTCGATCGCGGGGGCGACCTTGACGGCCAGGTCGATCAGCACGGCGTCGGTCATCGACGCGGCGAGCGCCAGGTGCGGGCCGAAGCGGTCGGCTGCCCACTGCACGATGCGCGACGCGGAGGACTGCTCGAACTCGGCGTTCAGCGCTGCGAGCTCGTCGTCGGTGTACGTGGCGGGGACGAACGGACCCGGAGACGGGTCGATGCCGCTGGACTCGCCCGCGACGGGAATGGTGAGCGCCATCAGACCGCGCACTCCGAATCGCCGATGACCGCCTCGTACGGGCCCGTCTCGCCGTAGTCGACGTAGAAGTCAGGGTTGGCGTCGGGCTCGGGGAACTCGTCGAGGTCCTTGAGCTCCGCACCGATCGCCTTGGCGCCGCCGCTGCGCTCCAGCCAGGAGCTGAAGGACTCGCCGTAGGAGCGCTCCTCGGCGAAGCGACCGATGATGCGGACCGCCGCCTGCGGCGCCGCCTTGGCTGGCAGTCGCAGCGCCTTCTGGCCGAACTCGGCACGCTCCTGGCCGACGTAGCCGCCGAGCAGCAGCTGGTAGCCGGGAGCCGACTTGCCATGCGCCCTGCGCTCCGCTCCGAAGAACCCGATGTCGGCCACGTGGTGCTGGCCGCAGGAGTTGGTGCAACCCGAGATGTTGGTACGAACGCCGTCGACCTCGGCCAGACCGGCGGCCTCCAGCGCCTCGCCGATCGCGGAGGCGAGACCTCGGCTCTGGGTGACCGCCAGGTTGCAGGTGTCGGCGCCGGGGCAGGCGACGACGTCGCGGGACAGCTCGGCACCCGGTTGCGCCATGTCGATCTGCGACAAGCGAGCGAACAGGTCCTTGAGCTGGTCGTCCCTCAGGCCCCGGTAGACGAAGTTCTGTCGTGGGGTGATGCGGATCTCTGCGTCGAAATCCCGCCCGATCTGGGCGATCCCGCGGAACTGCGCCGCGGTCACGTCGCCGAGGCGTGACCAGGCGACAGCGGACACCGTGCCCTTGGCGGCGCCGCGCACGACGTTGGCCTGCTCCCAGCGCTGGTAGTCCGACGTGCCGGTGAGGAACACCGGCGTGCCCTGACCGACTGCGGTGACCGGACCCGAGCTCGTGGCACCGGCCGGCGCGTCGCCCGCATCGAGGACCTGGGCGGGCAGCCCACCCGGCCACGACGACGACGCCAGCAGGAACCTGCGGGAGGCGAGGATCCGTCGTTGCAGCTCCTCGAAGCCGAGCTCGTCGACGAGCCACTTCATGCGGGCTCGCAGCTTGTTGTTGCGGTTGCCGGCCTGGTCGAACACCCGCACGCACGCCTCGATCGTGGGCAGCAGCTCCTCGCGGGCGGTGAACTCCTCGATCGCCAACGCCGCGTGGGGGTTGGCGCCCAGTCCGCCGGCGACGAACACGCGGAAGCCGGCCTCGGTGCTGCCGTCGTCGAGCTGTCGACTGACCGCGACCACGCCGACGTCGTTGAACATGGCCTGACCGCAGTCGGTGGCGCAGCCCGAGAAGTTGATCTTGAACTTGCGGGGCAACCGCTGGCTGACCGGGTTGCGCAGGAAGTGGCGGAACGTCGCTTCGGCCCACGGCTGGATGTCGAGCACCTCGTGCGGGCACGCACCGGCCAGGTAGCAGCCCATCACGTTGCGCACCGTGTCCGAGCACGCTTCGCGAGTGGTGAGGCCGACCTCGCCGAGCTCCCACATCACCTCTGGCACCTGCTCGAGCTGCACGTAGTGGAACTGCACGTTCTGGCGGGTGGTGAGGTGGCCCCAGCCGCGGCTGTAGCGCTCCGAGATGTCGGCGAGTCGGTCGAGCTGGTCCGGAGCGATCGCGCCGTATGGCGCCTTGACCCGGACCATCTGGTTGTGGCCGCCCTGGCGCTGGCCGTAGATGCCATTGGCCAGGCGGAAGACCTTGAACACGTCCTCGTCGAGCTCGCCGGCCAGATACCGCGCCAGTTGCGCCTCGAACTTGCGGATGTCGGCCACCTGGGCGGGGTCGATCCCGATCCCGTCGATGGTCGCCGCGCCCTGTTCGTCGATCTCGATCGTCGTCATGTGGTGGGTCCTCGTGGCTGAGCGGACTGGCCGCTGGGAGGGTGAGCGATCGCGGCTGATTCACGACCGAACCGGTCAAGTTTCCCAAACCCGACCCATCGGGTCAACATTCCCGCCGACGAGACGACCGCAGCCCGGTTGGTTCACCATTGCGGGATGCGACGACGTGTGAGGAACGTGGCGACGGTCTCGGCCATCGTGGTGGTGGCGCTGCTGGTGGCGGGCTGCGCCGCTCCGCCGAGCGGCGACACCCGCTACGTGGACCAGGTGTTCGCGTCGACGACGTCGCACCTCGACCTCCCGTACGCGACCGCACCCGCGCTCATCACGGGCTCGACGGTGACCCTGTCGGGCGACGTGTACGAGCCCGCCGGCGACACGCTGGTGTCGAGACCGGCGATCGTCTGGGTGCACGGCGGCGGGTTCGCGGCCGGCAGCCGCTCATCGGTCGCCGGAGTCGCCGCGGCCTACGCCCGCCGTGGCTACGTGACGCTCAACGTCAGCTACCGGCTCGACCCGGGCAACCGCTGTCAGGACGTGCAGCACGATCGGATCAGCGACCCGACCGAGCTGGCGGCGGAGAGGGCTCGATGCATGGCGGCCATCCGCGCGGCGCAGCACGACACGCAGGCGGCGGTGCGCTGGTTGCGGGCCAACGCCGCGACCTACGGCGTCGACGTGTCGCGCATCGCCGTCGGTGGATTCTCCGCCGGGGCGATCACCGCGGTGAACCTCGCGCAGCGCGCCGATGATCCGGGTGTCGTCGGCGACCACCTGGACCAGCCGTCGACGGTGGCCGCAGCGTTGTCGGCCTCCGGCTGCAACTACGAGACCGAGTGGATCGACGGCGCGGACGCGCCGATCTCGCTGCTGGCCTCCGAGCATGACGACGCGGTCCTGTTCAGCTGCACGCTGGCGACCGAACAAGTTGCCGAGGCCGTCGGTACACCCGTGCAAACCCTGTACCACCTCGGTGAGGGCACCCACGCGCTGGACCTCTACGCGAAGTACCGGGTGGCGACCGACGCCGCCTGGACGTCGTTCCTGGTCGAGCACCTGTCGCTCTGATCGGCACCCAAGCGCCGGGGCGTTCAGTGGCTCAGGCCCGCAGCAGCTCCGCGACCCGGAAGGCCAGGTCCAGCGACTGGCGGCCGTTGAGCCGTGGGTCGCACATGGACTCGTAGCGCAGCCCCAGGTCGTCGTCGACGAGGTCCTCGGCGCCTC
>JAPXRJ010000073.1:0-12521 GCA_033813615.1 Microthrixaceae bacterium
GGATCTCGGTCCGGGTGTCCACGCTCGAGGTGGCTTCGTCGAGGATCAGCACCGGTCGGTCCGCCAGGACGATCCGGGCGATCGTGATCAGCTGCCGCTGGCCCTGGCTGAGGTTGGCGCCGCCACCAGCGAGGACGGTGTCGTAGCCGTGCGGGAGCGTCTCGATGAACGCGTGCGCGCTCGCCGCCTTCGCGGCGTCGATGCACTCCTCGTCGGTGGCGTCGAGGCGCGCGTATCGGACGTTCGCCATCACCGTGTCGGTGAACAGGTACGGCTCCTGGAGCACCATACCCACGCGCTCGCGGAGCGGGTCCTGCTGGAGGTCGTAGATGCTCCGACCATCGATGCAGATGTCACCGGACTGGATGTCGTAGTAGCGGGTGATGACGTTGATGATCGTGCTCTTGCCGGCACCGGTCGGCCCGACGAGGCCGATCTTCTGACCCGACCGAGCGTCCAGGGAGACGTCACGCAGGATGGGGACCCCGGCCACGTAGGAGAAGTCCACGTGGTCCATCCCCACGTCCCCGTCGATGTGGTCGATCGCGACCGCCCCGGGATGGTCGGTGATCTCCGGCTCCTCGTCGAGGATCTCGAACACCCTGCCGGCACCGGCAGCGGCCAGCAACGCCATGTTGAGGATCTGGGCGAACTGGTTCAGCGGGCGGGCGAACATCCTGGCGAAGATGAAGAACGACGCCACGGTGCCGACGTCGATCGTGCCGCGGAGCGACAGCCAACCACCGGCGAGGGCCACCAGCGCCACATCGAGGTTCGACAGCATCGCCGAGAGGGGCATCGCGGTGAGCGCCACGAAGTTCGCCCGCGTGCCCGCTTCCCGAGCCTCGAGGCTCAGCTGCTCGAGCTTCGCCGCCGCGCGCTCCTCGCTGCGGTAGGCCTTGACCGTCCGATCGCCGGTGATCAGCTCCTCGGCCGCCCCGTTGAGCGCGCCGGTCCGCTCCTGGAGCGCGGCGAACGCCGGCCCCGAGTAGCGCGACGTGAGCTGCATCATCACCAGGATCACCGGTGCGATCAGCACGACCGCGATCGACATCTGCCAGCTCACTGCGAACATGAGCACCGTGGTGATGAGGAGCGTGAACACGGCGTTGACCGCCGGGTAGAGGCCCTTGTCGAACAGCTGGCCGACCGAGTCCAAGTCGTTGGTCACCCGGCTCATCAGGTCGCCGATCGGCTGACGATCGAAGAACCGCAGCGACAACGTCTGGGTGTGCTCGAACACCTCGCGCCGGAGGCGGTACATCGCATCCTGGGCCGCGGTGGCGAGGACGCGGCCTCCGAACCACAGCGCCAGGAACCCGCCGACGGCGGCGAGCAGCAGCCACGCGAGCTGTCGCGCGAGCTCGGTGGTGTCGCCGGACATGATCGGGCCGTTGATGATCACGCCGACGAGCACCGCGGGCACGAGTGCGAGGAACGTGCCGGTCAGGCTGAACGCGACGACGAGGACGAGCCGCCCGGGCGCGTGCAGCAGGTAGCGGGACAGCCGACGCAGCGATCCCGACGCGACCGTCGGCGTGGAGGGGCTCAGCGTGTCGTCAGGCATCGGCGGGCACCGGTCCCAGCTGGGACTCGTAGATCGATCGGTACTGCTCGCTGGTCCGCAGCAACTCCGAGTGGGAGCCCTTCGCGACGATGCGTCCCTGCTCGAGGACGACGATCAGGTCCGCGGTCAGGACCGCGCTGATGCGTTGCGCCACCAGGAACACCGTGCTGTCGGCCATCAGCTCGCGGATCGCGTCCTGGACCCGCGCCTCGGTCGCGACGTCGAGCGCGCTCGTGGTGTCGTCGAGGATCAGGACCTTGGGGCGGCGGACGAGCGCACGGGCGATCGACAACCGCTGCCGCTGCCCACCCGAGAAGTTGGCGCCGCGGCGTTTGACCTCGCTCAGGTAGCCGGCCCCGCGGTCCTCGACGAAGTCCGCTGCTGCCGCGGCACGGGCGGCGGTCACCACGTCCAGCTCCACGTCGGCACCGTCGACGGCGGCACCGTCGACCCCTCCGCCGCCTCCCGCGCCGAGGCTGAGGTTGGACTCGACGGTCCCGCTGAACAGGCTGGGCTGCTGCAGCACCGGGGTGACCGTCTCGAGCAGCGACGCACGGGACACCTCACGGACGTCGACCCCATCGACCGTCACGCGACCGCCGGTGACGTCGTAGAACCTCGGGATGAGGTTCACCAACGTCGACTTGCCCGACCCGGTCGAGCCGAGGATGGCGACCACCTGGCCGGCCTCGGCGACGAGGTCGATGTTGTGCAGCACCGGCGTCGGGTTGGGGACGCCGTCGGGGTCGCGGTACGCGAAGGTGACGTCCTCGAACACCACACGGCCCCTGACCGGTGCGCCGGCCGCCGCGGCGAGCGACGGTGCGCCGGGACGGTCCTCGACCTCGGGCACCGCGTCGAGGACCTCGGTGATCCGCCCGACCGACGAGTCGGCGGACGCGAGCTGCGGCAGCAGGACCGACAGCAGGATCAGGGGGATCATCACCGCGACCAGGTAGTTCAGCAGGACGAACACCGAGCCCAGCTCCAGCGCGCCGTCGATGACGAGGCCGCCACCCACCCACAGCGCTGCGGCGAGACCGAGGTTGACCACGAGCAGCAGCGCTGGGTTGAGGAACGAAGCCGCTCGCTGCGCGGAGGTCGCCGCTGCCTGGAGGGCGAGGTTCTCGCCATCGAAGCGGGCGTTCTCATAGTCCGAGCGGACGAACGCCTTGACGACGCGGACGCCCGCCATGTTCTCCTGCAGTACCTGGTTGAGGCCGTCGAAGCGTCCGAGCACCGCCTTGTAGAGCGGGGCGCCGAATCGCTGGTAGCCGGCCAGCACCACGATGACCACAGGGAGGAACACCAACATCACCAACGCGAGACGGACGTCGATGGCGAGCAGGATCGCGAACGCCCCGACGATCATCAGCGGCGCGCGCAGCAGGGTGGTAACGCTGTTGGTGGTGACGACCCGGACCTGGTTGACGTCGGTGGTGAGGCGCACCAGCAGATCGCTCGTCTCCAGGCGGTCGACGTCGCCCCACGACAGGTCCGCGACCCGTCGGTAGAACGACATGCGCAGGCGGTGGCCGACCGTCTCGCCGACCCGGGCCGCGAACCACGCGTTGAGCGTCGCGAACAGCATCGAGGCGACAGCGAAGATCGCCATGACCGCCGCGCCGCGGATCACGACGTCGAGGTCACCGCCGAGGATGCCGTCGTTCACGATCCGTCGGATGGCCTGCGGGATGAGGAGGTCGAACACGACCATCACCGCGAGCGCCGCCTGCGACAGGATCAGCCACCGCCTCCCGTCCGGGTCACGCCAGATGGCGGCCACGAGTCGCCGAAGGTTGATGGACTTCATGGGCTCAGCATCGCGACGACGGCCTCGATCGGGCGGAGGGGGCCTCTGCTGCATCGGGCATCTCGACACCGTCCATCACGCTGCCATCGCCCGGGTCGCCGCCGAGGACCGACCGTCGGTGGTGTCCGACGACCGGTCCTCGGAGGCGCACCCGGGCTGGCGGACTCAGGAGAGCTTCTCGATGTCGTGGCCGTGGCACGTGAGCGCCCAGATCACCGCCACGTCCAGGGCGATGATGATGACGCCCCAGACGGGGTACCACGGGAGCCACAGGAACGCAGCGAGCATGCTCGCAGCGGCGACGACCACGCCGACAGCGCGCGCCGCGACGTTGCCGGTGAACACGAAGAAGCCCGATGCGAGCACGACGACTCCGAGGATGAGGTGGATCCACCCCCACGTCGTCACGTCGAACTTGAACACCCACTCCTGGCCGGCGATGAAGAACTCGTCGTTGGCGATCGCCACCACGCCTGCGCAGGCCTGGAAGAAGCCGATGACGACGAGCATGACTCCGGCGAAGCCGGCGAAGCCGGCGGCCCACTTGCTTGGCTGTTGAGACATCGCAAGATCTCCTCTGGTCGTGTCCCGGTGGTCTCGATCCGCCGGGGTTGGCCAGATGTATACACCGGTACACACAAGATTCCGTCGATGCGGACCGCGGCATCGCCGAGCTGAGCCTGGGGCCTGGGGCAACCGGCGTTCACCGCCGCCACCTGGCGATGTGCGACGGACTAGAATTCGGTTCCAGTTTCCGGCGGCTCCGCCCGCCGACCGCTCCAAGGGGGACGACATGACCGCCAACGACGCCACCGACGAGCACTACGTCGTCATCTCCGCCGACACCCATGCCGGCGGCAGCCACGCGATGTACCGCGAGTACCTGGAGGAGAAGTACCTCGACGACTTCGACGCCTGGCGTGGTGAGTACAAGAACCCGTTCAGCGACCTCGGCGACACCCGGCGCCTGCGCAACTGGGATGACGAGATGCGCACGTCGCAGCAGGATGCCGACGGGGTGGCCGGGGAGGTCATCTTCCCGAACACGGTCCCGCCGTTCTTCCCGAGCTTCGTGCTCTTCGCCCGTCCGCCCAAGGCCGACGAGTACGAGCACCGCCTGGCCGGCATCCGGGCCCACAACCGCTGGCTCGTCGACTTCTGCGCCCAGGCGCCCGACCGCCGCAAGGGGATCGGCCAGATCTTCCTGAACGACGTCGACGACGCCATCGACGACGTTCGCTGGATCAAGGAACACGGTCTGACCGGCGGCATCCTGCTGCCGAACAACCCGCCCGACGTCGATTGGATCCCGCAGCTCAACAGCCCCGTCTACGACCCGCTGTGGGCGGTGTGCGAAGAGCTCGACGTGCCGATCAACTGCCACGGCGGCACCGGGTTGCCGGCGTACGAGCGCACGCCGTCCTCGGCGCTGATGATGATCGCCGAGGTCCCGTACTTCAGCCACCGACCGCTGCTGTTCATGCTCCTGTCGGGTGCCTTCGAGCGCTTCCCGGGCCTCAAGTTCGTGCTCACCGAGCAGGGCTGCTCGTGGCTGCCCAGCCTGGTCACCACGCTCGACCGCCACCTGGAGTCCATCCGGGCCACCGGCTCGATCGGAGAGCTGCGCTTCAAGCCCGAGCACATCCTCCCGAAGAGCGCGACGGACTACGTGCGTCAGAACTGCTGGTTCGGGCTGAGCTTCCCTGCCAGCGCTGACGTGCGGGCCGCGCTCGCCACCGTGGGCATCGACCGCATCATGTGGGGCAGCGACTACCCGCACGACGAAGCGAGCTACCCGTACTCCAAGCTCACACTGCGCCAGCTCTTCCACGACTGGGACCCCGCGGACATCCGGAAGGTCCTGTCGGAGAACGCGGCGGAGCTCTACGGGTTCGACCTCGACGCGCTCGGGCCGGTCGCTGATCGCATCGGGCCGACGGTCGCCGAGATCGCCGACCCGCTCACCGAGCTGCCGCCCGAGCCGAACGAGGCGCTCCTGCGCAACGCGTCCTGACCCGCGCTGCGACGACGATCGCGACCGGGGAGCGGGAAGGCCCCTGGAGCGATCACCGGGCTGCGGGCGTCACCTGGCTGCGGGCGCTCCCCGGCCACCCACGACGGGTGGCGAGCAACCACACCAGCACCAGACCCGCGAGCTCGAGGACGTGGCTGAGCTCGCCGAAGGCGGGAGCGTGGCCGTCGGCCACGTCGACGACGGCGAACACGACCATTCCGATCGCCAGCACGACGGTGAAGGGCACCAGCGCCCGGGCCCGGGCCGGGCGCACCGCGATGCACAGCAACGTCACCGCGTACGCGACCTCGAAGACGCCCAGGTGGTGTGCGACGTGGCTGTCGGGGCCGTCGTCGAGGAGCAAGGCCACCACGTCGACGACCAGGTACGCGATCGCGACGACGGCGAGCATCGCCCGAAGCAGCCACCACACCCCGCCGCGATCCACCGATCCCGCTGCGGCCACCACCCGATCCGCCAATTCGGTGGCGGCGTCGTCCGGATCACCCTCGACAAGGGGTTCGCCAGGAGCGGCCCGCAGCCGACGACCGGCCATCAGCCGGCCTCTGCGGCCACGACGAGCTCGGCGAGGTTTGCTCGAGCCCGAGCGACCCGCGACCGGATCGTCCCGACCGGACACCCGCACATCGCCGCCGCCTCGTCGTAGGACAGCCCGAGCTCCTGCGTGAGCACGAACGCCTCGCGCTGCGCCGGATCGATCGAGCGGATCAGATCGTCGACGGCGAAGCGCTCATCGGGCAGCGACACCAGCGGCCGGGGCCGGAAGCGGGCGTCGATGTCCGCTCTCCTCGTCCGCTTGCGAACGTGGTCCGCGCAGACGTGACGGGCGATCGAGAGCAACCAGACCCGGACCGGGGCGTCGCCGCGGAACGTGGGCAGCGCACGCAGCGCACGCAGGTAGGTCTCCTGAGCGAGGTCCTCCGCATCGGCAGGAGAACCCAGCCGACGGCACGCAGAGCGGATCGAGGCCTCGGTCGCCAGCACGAGCTGTCGCAACGCGGCGTCGTCGCCCATGGACGCCGCCTCTGCGAGCAGCCCGAGATCGTCGTCGGTCATCGCCACGACTCCATCGTGGCCGCCGGGGCGCGAGGCGACCAGTTACCAACGTCCCGGATCGTCGGTGACGAGCGTCACCGGGTCCGGCGGATGCACTGCGGCTCCTCGCCATCCCTCCCGGCGTGCCCGACCTGGTCGACCGCTTGCGGTGCGTCGCCGGCAGGTGCTGGACTGGGCCGGTCAACAGCCAGACACCTGGTGGGAGGAAAGCCGGTCGGATTCCGGCGCTGTCCCGCAACCGTGGGCTGACGACGACGGTCTCGCACCGTCGTCGTCGGCGAGCCGGATCGCTCCGCCGGGTGGACGAGCTTCGAGGAATCCGTCGAGGACTGCGGATGCCGAAGCCCGGGTTGTCTCGTCGCACGGCGACCGGACCTCCAGGGCCATCGGCCAGGGAGGTACCACGTGAAGCACGCGAACCGAACGAGGAGGTTCACGACCGCGGCCGTCGCTGCGACCGTCGCTGGGCTGTTCCTCGCCGGCATCGGCGTCACCCTGCCGACAGGAGCGGCACCGCCCGCACCGACGGCGCCTGCCCAACCCGCGCTCGACTGGCTCGCAGGCCAGCTCGCCGCCAACGGTGGGTCGATGCCCGGCTTCACCCCGGGCTCGAGCGACTGGGGGCTCACCGCCGACACCATCCTCGCCTTCGCTGCTGCGGGCCAGACCGCCAACCCCGCAGCGCAGACCGCGACGGACCTGCTGGATCTCAACAGCGCCGTCGCCACCACGTGGGAGAACGACGGTACGACGGTCAGGGAGGCCGGCCCGACGGCCAAGGTGCTGCTCGCGCTGCGATCGATGGGCCGCTCCGCCGTGTCGCAGGGCGTCGACCTCGACGCCGCGCTGCGCGGGCTCATGGTGAGCTCGGGGGTTCAGGCCGGACGGTTCTCCGACGGTGGGATCCCGGATCCGACCTGGAACAGCGCCAACGGGTTCAGCCAGTCGATCGCGATGCTCGCCCTCGCGATGGGTGCCGAGGGCATTCCGGTCCAGGCCGTCACGTTCCAGATCGCCCAGCAGTGCCCGTCGGGCGGGTTCCGCCTGAGCTACGGCACGACCGCCGCCTGCACCGACGACGCCCAGGTCGACACCGATGCCTCGGCCGTGGCCGTGATGGCGCTGCTGGCGGTCGAGCCCCGGACCCCGCTGGTGACGACTGCGCTGGACAAGGGCCTCGCCTGGCTGGTCGAGCGCCAGGCGGCAGACGGCTCCTTCGGCGGCACCGGACCGACCGCGACGGCGAACACCAACAGCACGGGCCTGATCTCCCAGGCGCTGCGCGCCGCGGGCGCGTCTGACCGGGCCGACGCTGGTGCCACCTGGATCGCCGCGTGTTGCCAGCTCACCCCCGCCAACGCGACCGGCTCCCCCACCGCCGGCGACATCGGCGCCCTCGCCGCCAACCCGGCCGCCCTGTCGACCGCGTTGACCGGCGGGATCGGCACGCAGACCGGCGACCAGTGGCGACGCACCACCGCGCAGGCGGTGCTGGCATTCGGGTTGGCGCCCTACGGCCCGCAGGACGTCGAGCCGCTGCCCACGACCACCACGACGACGAGCTCGAGCACCACCACGACCAGCACCACCACGACCAGCACCACCACGTTGCCCGACACCACGTTGCCCGACATCACGACGACCACCGTGGTGGGCGTCCCCGCTCCGTCGGTCGACTCAGCGCAGCTCGAGCAATCCGGCGGCACCGGCGGCTCGGCGCCGAGCGCTACGAGCACCGGCCTGGCGAGCACCGGCGGGGACCCGACGACGCTGCTCGCCATCTCCGTCGCGCTGGTCGCACTCGGCGCCGTGCTCGGATCGCCAGGACGTTGGCGCCGCCGGTGACGCGGCGTCGGGGCACGGTCCTGGTGCCGGCCACCGGCCTGCTCCTCTCGTTCGTCGTGCTGAGCCCGTTCGGACCGGGCACCCGCAGCGCCGGAGCATGGAGCGAGGGCCCGTGTCCGACCGCGGCCGGCGTCACCGTGGTCGTCGACTTCCAGGAGCTCGGCGGCGGCATCTGGGTCCGCTGCACCGATGTGGCGGTCACCACCGGGTTCGAAGCGCTGGATCGAGCCGGCATCCCGTGGACGGCGACGCTCCGCGTCGCCGGGTTCCTCTGCCGCATCGACGGCAAGCCGTCAGCAGCCGGGATGGCGATGCCGGATGGAACGACGCTGAGGGACGCGTGCCAGACCACATCACCGGCCCATGCGTACTGGTCGCACTGGATGGCCCCCCGAGGCGGAGGCTGGTGCTACTCGAACCTGGGCGGGGGGACCCGGCGACCGCCGGAGGGCACCGTCGAGGCGTGGTCGTTCTCCTACAAGAGGACCGCGTCCAACCCCCCGACCCCCAGGTACCCACCGCCCCCTCAGGTGCCGGGCGCACCGACGGCGCTGCTCGCCGGCGACTGCGATCCCTCGACCACCGCGACGACGGTGCCGCCGACCACGCCCCGACCCACCGGTGACGGGTCGCCGACCACGCCCGGCGCCAGCGGCGCGGTGCGACCGGGTGCGGCCGCGAGCGGACTGGGCACCGGCCCGAACTCCGCTGCACCGTCCGCGCCGAGCGCATCCGGGGCCACCACCACGACCGCTCCCACGGACCCGGCCACCGCCGCGACGACCTCGCCGACGACCGATGCTCCGGACACGGAGGTGGAGGACGGCACCTCCGGGTCGTCGGGATCGGCGTCGGGACCGGGCGGTGCCACCACAGCGAGCACGGTCGTCGACGCCGACGGCGAGGAGGTCGCGATCAACGGCGCCAGCGCGGAGCGGGCAACAGCGGTGCCGAGGAGCTCGCCGGCCGGCGTGGTCGTCGCGCTGGCGATCATCGGCGCGCTGACCGGGACCTCCGTGGTGGTCCGCCGCCGAGTCGACGCAGCGCAGTGAGCGCCTTCGCCCCGTCGGCCCCGAGACTGCCCCGCGACCTGCATCCGGGCGCATGGTGGCTGTGGGCGCTCGGGATGGCCACCGCGGCGAGCCGCACCACCAACCCGCTGCTGCTCGCCATCATCGTCGCCGTCGTCGCGCTCGTCGTGTCGGCCCGGCGCTCCGACGCCCCGTGGGCGCAGGGCTTCACGGCCTACCTGGTCGTCGGCCTGGTCATCATCGCCATCCGCGTGGTGTTCCGGATGCTCTTCGATGGCCAGCACGGCGAGCACGTGCTGTTCACACTGCCCGAGATCCCGCTGCCCGAAGCGGCCGCCGGCATCCGCATCGGCGGTCCCGTCAGCCTCGAGGGCGTCCTGGCCGCGTTCTACGACGGCCTCCGGCTGGCCACGATGATCATCTGCATGGGCGCGGCGAACGTGCTGGCCAACCCCAAGCGGTTGCTCAAGTCGGTGCCGAGCGCGCTGTTCGAGGTGGGGTCCGCGATCACCGTGGCCCTCACGGTCGCACCGCAGCTTGCCGAGAGCGCGCAGCGCGTCGCCCGGGCTCGCAAGCTGCGTGGCGAGGTCGGTCGCCGAACGCGCTGGTTCCGCCAGGTGGCGATCCCGGTCCTGACCGATGCCCTCGACCGCTCGCTCCTGCTCGCCGCGGCGATGGACTCCCGGGGCTACGGCCGCACCGCCGGAGCGTCGCACGCCTCCCGGCGCTGGACCGCTGCGCTGGTCGTCGGCGGCCTGCTCGGCGTCTGCGTGGGCACCTACGGCCTGCTCGACGCCACGACCCCCAGGGTCCTCGGCCTGCCGATGCTGCTGACCGGGCTCGCCGTCGCGACCGTCGGCTTCGCGGCGTCGGGCTCACGGATCGGTCGCTCCCGCTACCGTCCGGACCCGTGGCGGGCGCCCGAGTGGGGCGTGGCGGCGACCGGCCTCGCGGTCGGAGGGCTCCTGTACGTCACGTCGTCGGTCGACCCCACGCTGTTGAACCCGTCGCTGCAGCCGCTGCAGTGGCCGGAGCTGCCGCCGCTCGCCACCGTGGCGGTGCTGCTCGGTGCCCTGCCGTCGGTCATCGCCCCGCCACCGGTGCGCATGGGCATCGACCAGGACGACACCGCCCTGAACGACACCGCCCTGAACGACACCGCCCTGAACGACACCGGTCACGATGGGTCCGACGAGGCGACCGACCGGGCCCCCGACCTCCGAGGGCCGGTGCTCCGGTGATCCGCTTCGACCAGGTCGGCGTCACCTACCCCGACGCCACGCAGCCCACGATCAGCGACGTCGACCTGGTCGTCGACGAGGGAGAGCTCTGCCTGGTCGTGGGCCGGACCGGCACCGGCAAGTCGACGCTCCTCGGCGCGATCAACGGCCTGGTCCCCCACTTCACCGGCGGCACCCTCCACGGCCGGGTCACCGTCGACGGGCGCGACACGGCGCAGCACCCGCCCCGGGAGCTCGCCGAGGTGGTCGGTGTGGTCGGCCAGGACCCCTTGTCCGGGTTCGTGACCGACACGGTCGAAGAGGAGCTCGCCTACGGCATGGAGCAGCTCGCCGTCCCGTCCGACGTCATGCGCAAGCGCGTGGAGGAGACGCTCGACCTGCTCGGCATCGCCGAGCTGCGCAACCGAGCGCTGCGCACGCTGTCCGGCGGCCAGCAGCAGCGTGTGGCGATCGGCTCGGTGCTGACTGCGCACCCCCGGGTGCTGGTGCTCGACGAGCCGACCTCGGCGCTGGACCCGACCGCTGCAGAAGAGGTCCTCGCCGCCATCACCCGCCTGGTCCACGACCTGGGGGTGACGGTCGTGATCGCCGAGCACCGTCTGGAGCGGGTCGTGCAGTTCGCTGACCGGGTCGTGTACCTGCACGGCGACGGCAGCGTCGTGCACGGCGACCCCGCGACGATCCTGGCGACGACGTCGATCGCTCCGCCGGTCGTCGAGCTGGGTCGGACCGTCGGCTGGCACCCGCTGCCGCTCTCGGTGCGCGACGCCCGACGAGCGGCACCCGCGCTCCGTGACCGCCTGGCCACCGTGCCGCCGCCGTTCCCCGGCTTCGCACCAGAGGACCCCGACCCGGTGCTCTCGGCGCGCAAGGTGACGGTCACCTACGGCCGGAGGACCGCGGTCCGAGACGTCGACGTGGACCTGCACGCCGGGCAGGTCGTGGCGCTCATGGGGCGCAACGGCTCGGGCAAGTCGACCCTCATGTGGTCGCTGCAGGGCTCTGGACCCCGGACGGCGGGCACCGTCGCGGTCCGACACCCCATCGACACCAGCCCCATCGACACCAGCCCCATCGACACCAGCCCCATCGACACCAGCCCCATCGACACCAGCCCCATCGACACCAGCCCCATCGACACCACAACCCTGTCGGCCGCCGAGGCGCGGCGACTGGTCGGGATGGTCCCTCAGACACCGGGCGACCTGCTCTACCTGTCGACGGTGGCAGAGGAGTGCGCACAGGCCGACGTCGACGCCGGCCGACCGGCCGGGACCTGCGATGCGCTCCTGGAGCGGCTCGTCGTCGGGATCGACCGCTCCCGCCACCCGAAGGACCTGTCGGAGGGCCAGCGCCTGTCGTTGGTGCTGGCCATCCAGCTCACGGCGTCACCAGCGGTGGTGCTGCTCGACGAGCCCACCCGCGGCCTGGACTACGAGGCCAAGGCGAACCTCGCCGCGGTGCTGCGTGAGCTGGCCGACGCGGGCCACGCCGTCATGGTCTCGACCCACGACGTGGAGTTCGTGGCATCGAGCGCAGACGTCGTCGTGGTCATGGCCCAGGGCGAGGTCGTCGCGGACGGCGCGACGGCCGACGTGGTGGTCGCCTCGCCGGCGTTCGCTCCGCAGGTCGCCAAGGTGCTGGCGCCGTTGCGCTGGCTCACCGTCGGGGAGGTCCGAGCGTCGCTCGCCCTCACCGCCACCCGCGCCGGGGACGTGTCGTGCTGAGCGACCGAGCGACGCAGGAGCGCCGACGGCGGGCGCTTCCGGTCCGGACGCGTCCCGCCGTGGTGCTCGCCATCGCGTCCATCGCCGGGCTGGCGATGTTCCTCTGGCCGCTGCTGGTGTCGGGCCCGACGAGCGACCGCTCCGACGCCCCGTTCCTGTTCGCGCTGATCCTGCCGGTGGTCATCGCCGTGGTGCTCTCGGAGCTG
>JAPXRJ010000074.1:0-12475 GCA_033813615.1 Microthrixaceae bacterium
ACCCGACAGCGCGGAGCTTGTCGAAGCAGACGTCCGCGCGGATCTTGGCGTCGCTGCGCTCGACCCACTCCTCGATCTTCGGAAGGAACGGATCGATGATCCGCCCCCGCCGCTCGGGCCCATCATCGGGCAACTCACCCGCGTCGCGCTTCTCGACGTAGCGGGCGACGGTGTGATGCGAACAACCGGCCAACTCGCCGGCATCTCGGTACGACCCTGTCAGGTCGAACGCTTCCAGAATGTTCATGATCTCCTCGCGAGACTTCACTTGCTCCTCCTGCTCGATGTGCTTCGTCAGCAACGAGCAGTCGAGCGGGAGGAGCACTCGCCCCGGCGGACCCGGGACGAGCAACGGACATCAACGCGGGCAGAACCACTGGCCGCCAGTGGGCAGAACTGCTGGCCACCAGCGGGCACCTACATGGCCGCCACTGGGCACGATCTCATGGCCGCCGACACGCCGGTTCGGCAATGTCGGGGGAACGGCTCGATCCACGGCCGACAGGATCCCGTGGGGTGATCCGGCCTCGGCCATCGCCCCAACAGAGGGGTTGCGAATCTTTCGAATTGGTCGTACGGTCGTGGTCGAGAAGGAGGACCGCGAGATGGCTGCACCGATGATCGAACGAACCGTGCTGCCGCCGGCCGAGCCGTTGGCGGCCCTAGCGGCGATGCTCGACGGACTCGGCGCGGAGCCGACCACCACGCTGTCGGGGCCGAACGGCGAGCACCTGGTGCTCCCGCCGGAGGTGTTCGAGGTGTTGCGTGACGTGGTCGATGCGATGGCCCAGGGCCAGGCGGTGACGATCGCACCGGTGCACCAGCGCTTGACCACCCAGGAGGCCGCCGACCTGCTGGGGGTGAGCCGACCGACGGTGGTGAAGCTGCTCGAGTCCGGTGAGATCCCCTTCGAGCAGCCCGGCCGCCACCGTCGCGTTCGCCTCGCAGATGTCCTTGCGTATCGCGAGCGGGCATCCGTCGAGCGGCGTGCCGCGCTCGATCGGATGGTCGAGATCGCAGATGAGGTCGACCTCTACGAGCTGACCGCCACCCCCAAGCGCACCCGCTGAAGGCCCGTGACGTTCGCCGCGGTACTCGACACCTGTGTCCTGTATCCGGCCCACCTTCGGGACACGCTTCTCCGCTTGGCCGAACGCGGCCTGTACCGGGCGCTCTGGTCCGCTGACATCGTCGAGGAACTACACCGGAACCTGAGCGAGCTGATCGGTCCCGGCGCGGTGGCGCGGCTGCTCGGTCAGATGGCTGCAGCGTTCCCCGACGCAGAGATCACCGGGTACCAGCCGCTCATCGATGGGCTGACCTGCGACCCCAAGGACCGCCACGTGCTCGCTGCCGCAGTGCGGTCCGCTGCGGGAGCGATCGTCACATTCAACATCGATGACTTCCCCGACCACAGCGTCGAGGAGTTCGACCTCGAGGTCATCCACCCTGACACGTTCCTCCTCGACCTGCTCGACCTCGCGCCCGGTGCGGTGGTCGAGGAGTTGTCGCAACAAGCGGCGGCCAACCGCCGAGCCCCGACAACGCTGTCCCAGCTCCTCGACGCGCTCGAACGAGGGGGCGTGCCAGCGTTCGCTGACGAGGTCCGACGCCGCACGGCCAGACCGGGCTGATCGATCGGCCGCCTGAGCGGCGAGGAATCGGTGTCGATCGCACGTCGGCAGACCGACTTCGCTCATCCTGGGTGACCGCGACCGTCCAGTTGATGTCGGTCCAGGGATCTGACGAAGTCGAGCCGATCGATGAGGTGGTCGCGCGGCTCGATGATCGGGTCGCTCGGCGGTTGCTGGCGGGCGCGGCGGAGTGGCACGAGGACGTGATGCGCGCGGTTCGCCTGGCTGCTGCTGGGGAGAGCGAGCGGCTCGCCGTGTTGAAGGCGGCGGTCGATGACGGTCTGCGCACCCGTCGCTGCCTCGACTACTGGTGCGGGGCTCATCGGCGGCCACTGCCCTTCGTCGGACAAATCGTTGGGATCCCCATCTAAACTAGATGGGGATCCCAACGATTCCCAACGCGGGCGGATTATCCTTTCGATGTGACCGATACGGAGGACCAGCGCACCGCTCTCGACCTCGAGCCGGCTGAGGCTCTGGTGCGCATCTCGTTCCTGGTCCAGTCGCTCTACACGCAGGTCGCCACCGCTCATGACCTCACCGCCCAGCAGGCCCAGCTCCTGTGCATGGTGAAGGACGGGCCTCGGGCCATGGGCGATCTCGTCGCCATGTTGCGCATCGACAAGTCCAGCGTCAGCGGCCTCGTCGACCGTGTCGGCCAGCGGGGTCTCGTCACCCGCACGCGGTCTCAGACCGACGGCCGTGCCGTCACCGTTGCGCTCACCATCGACGGCAAACGGCGAGCCGAGGCCTTCTACGCCGAGACCTCCGCCCGGCTCGAAGAGGTCGTAGCGCTCCTCGCCCCCGACCACCGCAGCACCCTTGCGACGCTACTGAGCGAGATCGTCGGTGCCTGCGCCGTGCCGCCGGTGTTCGGCGACCACGCTCTCGTCCCATCCACACCCCGACCTGAAGGACCAGACCCATGACCGACTTCCAGGACTGGAACACCGAGATCATCGCCGAGTTCCGTGCCAACGACGGCAAGGTCGGCGGCAACTTCGAAGGCGCCCCGCTGTTGCTGCTCCACCACACCGGCGCCCGCAGCGGTCAAGCTCGCATCACCCCGATGATGTACCAGGACCTCGGCGAGGGACGCGTCGCCGTGTTCGCCTCCAAGGCCGGCGCCGACACCCACCCCGCCTGGT
Source organism: Microthrixaceae bacterium (assembly GCA_033813615.1). Lineage (GTDB taxonomy): Bacteria > Actinomycetota > Acidimicrobiia > Acidimicrobiales > Microtrichaceae > Dermatobacter. The sequence continues at coordinate 2,783 of JAPXRJ010000074.1, forward strand.
ACCACAACCTCACCGCCCACCCGCAGGTCAGCGCAGAGATCGGCACCGACACCCGCGCCTTCACCGCCCGCACCGCAGCCGGCGACGAGCGCACCAGCATCTGGGAGAAGCAGAAGGCCGACTTCCCCGGCTTCGCCGGCTACGAAGCCGCAACCACCCGCGAGATCCCCGTCGTCATCCTCGACCCCGCCTGAACCCCCGGCGGTTCAACGCGGGGAGAGCGGTCGGTCACGTCGCCGTCCTCCATCCGGCCGGGATGGGGGCGGGTAGATGCCGATCGCCTGGGTGCCGCGGAGGTGGGCAGTGAGGACGTCGTCGGTCAACGGCGAGAATCCTTTGGATGGCATCCCTTCGACCAGCGCCCCTTCGTCGCCGGTGACCAGCCGGAGTCGACGACCACCGTTCCCAGCAGCTCGGCGGCGAGCCGCCCGACCGCCACCACCAGATCGGGACGCTCAGCGATCAACGCGTTCAGCTCCTTGACCCCGCTCGCTTGGAGCCAAGGGAGTCGAGTCTCAGGAGCTGCGATCCAGCAGCGCGTCGACCTCGGGCTCGAACACGCTCGCGCCGAGGCGGCGCGCCTGTGATCGTGCGCGCTCCGCATGGGCGCGGGCGAGATCGAGGCGACCGGCCGCCTCCTGCAGCATGGCGATCACGGTGTCGACGGGACCGTAGGAGCAGGTCCCCTGCCAGCACACCAGCCCCGACCACGGCTGCAACCGGTCGAGGTACCGGTCGACGATCGGAACGAACCCTGCTCGGGCAGCGGCTCGTCCACCGATCACGTGTGCGGCCAGCCAGGTGAAGTCCTCGGCGACATCGTCCAGGGCCGAGCTTGCGAGGTCGGCCGCGCGAACCGGGTCCTCGTCGACCACGGCCAGCGCCAACGCTGCACGCCAGGCAGGGACGCCCGGCTGGTCTGCGGCCAGCCCCTCGATGGCTCCGCGGAGCTCGTCGATTCGACCTTGTGCGATGCGGATCGGGAGCAGCTGGCCGCCATACGCGGCGAACGCCCGGGACGGGGACACGGCAGCGAAGCACTCCATCGCCATCTCGGCTGTTGTCTCGGCGGCTTCCAGATCACCGTCGAGGTGCTCCAACGCCGCATGGTGGTAGAGGACCGCCCACCGCCGGCCGACATCGCCCACGCGCGGGGCCAGGACGTCGAGCTCGGCCAGGCTGGCGCGTAGCCGGGGCCCGTTCGAGCGTTGAAGAGCGACCGAGAACGCGAGCTGGTGCCCCTCGAATGCCGCGACCGGGTCGTCGGCCCGTCGTGCCAGGTCGATCAGCTCGTCGGTCAGCTCCTCCCGTCGATCGAGGTCCGTGGGGTGACCAAGGGCGAGGAACGCGAACGGCAGCACCATTCGCTTGGTCTCTTCGCTGGTTGCGAGGGATGCCGCCTCGAGGAACAGCAGCCGGCACCTGTCGGACGCCCCGGTCATCGAGTACGTGAGGCTCGCTGCTCCGGTGACCCTGGCGCGTCGGTCCGGGTCCTTGACGACCTCGAGCGTCCGCTCCGTTGCAGCGATGGCCCGTACGTGGATCGACCCGGACTCGGTCGTCGCCCCGAGTTGCAGGAGGGCGAACGTGGCGTCGGCGATGAGGTCCGGGTCGTCGAGGTCGGTGGCCGCGTCGAGGGCACGGAAGAGAGCGGCCTCCTGTTCGGACGAGCCGGCCATGCGGAGTGAGTCCGCCCATGCGATCAGCGCAGCGACCCGGCGGGCACCATCTCCGGTCATCGAGGCGACACCGGCGGACTGCTCATACCACCTGGCGGCCTCGGCATGCGCACCGATCGTCGTGGCGTCGGTGCCGGCTGCTTCGCTCCAGCGGATCGCTCCGTCCCTGTCGATCTCCGCTGCGGCGAGCGCGTGGACGGCGATGGTCGCGGCGGGGGCATTGAGGCGTTCCAGAGCACCGGCGGCTGCGTGGTGGACCTCGATGCGCCGCCCCGGAGCGAGGCTGTTCTCGAGAACCTGTTGGACTGCTCCGTGTCGGAACGTGAGCGTCCGGGACGGAGGGGAGACAAGGGCCGCCACCTCGTCATCGACGACGAGGAGGCCTTCTGCAAGTGCGCCGTCGACGCCGGTCGGCGACGCCAGGGAGCGAAGGAGTGCCTCGGGGAACCGTTGGCCGCAGACGGATGCGACGTCGAGGGCGTTGCTGATAGCGACGTCGACCCGGTCCAGGCGACGTCGGACGACCTCGTGGAGAGCAGTGGAAGCCACCTGTGGCTGCAACTCCGGGTCGACCGCCGACGCCTCGGCGTTCAACTCGTCGAGGAGGTGCTCGACGAGCATGGGATTGCCGCCCGACATCGTTTCGACCCACGCCAACGAGGCTGGTGGGAGGACGGTCCCGGTGATCTGCTCGACGAGCTCGTAGACTTCGTCGCCTGTCAATGGCGCGACCGTCAGCTCCTGGCCCTCGTCCCACGCCTTCAGTCCGTTCACCGACGAGGTTGCCACCACGACCACCTGGGGAAGGCTGCCGACGGTTTGGAGAGCGGCCATGGATGTGGGGCCTGCATTGTCGATGTCGTCGACCAGGAGGACGACGGGTCGTGCCTCGGCGAGCTCGTTGATGACCGAGGTGAACGCAGCCACGGGGGGGCAACCGGGGGTCCTTCTCGGCTTGGAGGTCTTCGAGCAGTTCGTCGAGGGTCGCAGTGGCCTGACCGGGATGGGTCACGAACGCCGCCCGTCCCACCGTCGCCTCCTGTCGGACCGTCCGCCTGAAGATGTCGTTCAGGGCCGATGTCTTGCCGATGCCGGCCTCGCCGACCAGGGTGACGCTCATGCCCGCTTCGATCAGGGTCAGGACCCGATCCACGAGCTTCCTGCGAACTGCTGGACGTACCTTTGCCCGGGGCGGTGTCGTACCGTGGCCGAGGACCGCTGCTTCGGCCGCTCGGAGCTCCTCGCCCGGAGCAAGCCCGAGCTCGCCGGTGATCGTCCGACGGGCTCGGTCGAAGGCACCGAGAGCGTCGCCGCGTCGACCAGCTGAGTGCAACGCCCGGACCAGGAGCGACCAACGCTGTTCATCGTGCGGGGTGTCCGCCACGAGTCGCTCGGCCTCGACGACGGCCCAGTTGGCCCGCCCGTCCGACAGTCCGCTCGACAGACGGACGGTCTCCAGCGCCCGTTGCAGTTCAGCGAGGCGAATCCGGTGGGGGACGGCGTCGGGTACTTCGCCGAGATCCTGGAGCGGAGGACCTCGGAACAGCTGGAGTGCCTGCAGGGCGAGGTCGTGGGCCGATCCCGGGTCACCCTGTTGCAGCAGCGTCTCGGCTTGTCCGAGCGCATCGATCGCCGCCTCCGCGTCGGTGACGAGGTCCAGGCTGTAGCGGTCGGCGTCGGTCCTGATCGCATCAGGATGGATACGTGAGCGGATTCGGCTGACCTGGTTGTGGATGGATGGGCGGGCGGTCGCGGGTGGCTCGGAGCCCCACACGGTGTCGATCAGGTCGTCGAGCGGCACCGAGTCCGGTCGGGCGATCGCCAGCCGGGTCAGCAACGTCCGCTGGACGGGGCTGAGCTCCACCACGGCGTCGCCGACGTCAACGACGCATGTGCCCAGGATGAGAACGCGCGCCACAGCAGTCACGGTACCGATTCGAGCGGGATATCGGGTCGTGAGGAGCGGGAACTGCACCGTTGGTGGTCGGTTAGGAGAGGTCGTTACTTTCTGGAGCAGGCGGTCGAGGGAGCCGTCTCCAGGGTGTTCGGAGGGACCATGGCGACTCGAGGTATGAGGCAACGCCCGCAAGGGGGGATCCCGACGAGCCAGAGACACCGGCGGGGGGCGGTCGCCACGTCGTTGCTCGTCCTGTTCGGCGCGGCCCTGATGGTGGTGACGGCCTGCGTCCCCGAACCGACCACTCCCACGACGACGTCGAGCACCACCTCGCTGCCCCCCGAGGAGCCCGCCACGACCTACGCGTACACCGAGCCGTCGGTCATGTTCACCGGGGCCGGCCAGTCCGTCGAGGTGGGGGTCGGGGCCTACGCCGACGGCGAACCCTCCGGGGCAGACGTTCCGGACGGCGTCACGACCGAGGTGCTCGGCGACGATGCGGCGTTCCAGGTCGACGATCTCGGCGGTGGCCGGTTCCGTGTGACAGCAACCGGAGCGATCGGCGGCATCGTCATCGCGACGCGGGTTCCCGGCCAGGCGTTGGCCGCCACCGCCGAGATCTACACCGTCGAACCCCAGCCTGACGTGACGGTCGTCGCGTCGTCGTCGATCGCCTTCCCGTTGGCCGGCGCGGCGCCAGGCGTCGACTTCCTGGATCAACGGGATTCGTTCGTCACCGACGACGGGGTCGGGCCGTTCTCCTGGCAGGAGCTCAAGGACCGGGCGTTCGTCCCCGCCGATACCGACACCGAGATCGACGACACCCCCGAGGAGCTCACCGACCCCGGTTCTGTCCGGATGCCGTACGTCCTCCGAGGACCCGCCCCCGCAGTGGGGGCCAGGCTGCTGAGCAGCGGGCGCAACGGCATCGCCGGTGAGGTCGTCGCCGCGATCGAGCGGACGGGCGCCGACGGCCAGACCTACAGCCTCGTGACGGTCCAGGGACTGGCGCTGACGGACCTCTACACCAAGATGAAGTGGGCGCCGGACCCGGTCGACCTCGACGCCACGGCCGAGGAGTTGGCGACCCGCGAGAACCAGCTGGTCCGCACCGGCGTCGTGCCCGAGAGCTACGAGATGGTCACCTCGTGTGCCGACGGGTCGCCGGTCGAGGAGTGCGAGGTCCCGGTCACGAACGTGGTGATGAACGTCCTCGGTCCCGACGGCACCCCCGTCCATGCGGCCGGACACCGCAGCCGGGCGGTCGGCGCCGCCGTGAACGCCCCTGTGGTCCGGACGCAGGCGACTCCAGCGAGCCCGGTCGTGTGCAAGGCCGAGCTCAAGGCGGCGATCGCCAAGCTGAAGGGCCCGGATCCGCGTTACACGCTCCACCCTCGGTTCGACTTCTCCGCGAACATCGACGCCGACGCCGCACCCGGCGACGAGCACGTGTACATGCTCGCCGGTTACACGTCGGAGTTGACCGTCAGCTTCTCGGGCAAGATCCAGGCTTCGGTCGCCATCCCCGCCGAGTGCAGCAAGACCCTGGGCCTGAAGACGCTGCCGGTTCCGATGGGACCTGCTGCGAGCGTGCTGGCGTTCGCCGTCAAGGCCGACGTGTTGGGCACCTTCGAGCTCGGACTCGAAGGTGGTCCGTCCATCGACTTCGCGCTCCAGTGCGTCGGCACCACCGACTACCGAAAGGGCTTCATCGTTCGGAGCTCGCCGGGGGCTCGGTTCTCGAACGTGGTCCCGCTCGAGCGGGACCTGAAGACCAAGGACTGCACCCCGAACTTCGACAGCACGCTGGGGCTCAACTCGGAGGGCATCCCGGCGAAGCTCGAGATGAGTGCGATGCTGGGGGCCAGGGTGTCGTTCGGCTTCCAGGTCGGCGGGCCGTTGGCGGGAGCATGGGCGTCGTTGCTCGGCGACCCGGCCGCCGGCTTCTTCGACTTCGCGAACGTCGTCGTCGGCCCGAGGCTCGTGACCGCACGGGAGACCACCGCCAGGGTCCTCCAGAGCGAGACGGCGGAGACCCGCTCGGCGATCGAGATGTACGCAAAGGGCGAGCTGGGCAGCGAAGCGCTCGCCCGGTTGGCCGCCGGGATCGGCTTGGACGGCGCCGGGATCGCGGACGCGATCGGCGTCACGCTGTTCGAGGTGGCAGAGCCGATCGTGTCGATCTACGAGCCGATCAACCCCGACCTGGATCAGCCGATGGAGCTGTCGGTGGACGGCACCGCGGACTCGAGCCCGGTCACCCTCCGGCCCGGCGAGTCGCTCGGGTTGAAGGCCGTGTTGAAGGGGGATGCTCCGGCGAGCCACCAGACGATCAACTCGGCGAAGCTCTACGTCCGCAAGAACCTCCTGGAGTACGAGAAGCTGCCGGGTGACCTGGCGGCGAGCGCGCTGACCGTCGACGGGAGCCTCGCGATCACCGAGGCGATCTGCGACACCATCGGCAACGATCCGGTGGACATCCTCGTGATCGCCCCGAGCTTCATCGACGGCGCCGCACAGGCGGTCGACGCCTACGGCGGCAAGTTCCAGGCCAAGTGCCTCCAGCCCGACCTCAGCCTGGACCGGGATTCGATCTCGTTCCGCTCCGACCAGACGAGCTTCCCCACGACGGTCAACCTGAAGGCCACGCTCCTCGGCGGTGAGGACTGGATGGTCGCCGGCAAGCCGGACTGGCTCACCCTGAACCCGGGTTCGGGAACCTTCACGGCCGAGGAGGAGTCGGTGACGCCGATCAGCGTCACCGTCGACTGCTCCGGGGAGTCCGGTCCGGTGTCAGCGCAGATCGTCGTGTCCGCGCTCAACAGCGACACCGGTCTGACCATGTCCGACACGCTGGACGTGTCGGCGGACTGTCGAGACTCGTACCTGGATGCCAGCCCGAAGTCGTTCTCCGTGGGTGCGGCGGGAGGCACGGTCACCACCCACGTGAAGACCGACGGACCGCACCCGATCGTCGTCGACGGGGAAGGCACGGGCGCTGGCATGCCGTTCCTCGCCGGCTTCCACGAGGGTGACATCTCCGTCACCGTCCCCGCCCAGAAGCCGTCGTGCGGCGGCGCGGCAGCGCGCACCCTCCGGTATCCCTACACGTCCCGGCCGGCCGTCGCCGAAGACCTGACGGGCCGGGGCTCGTTCACGCTCGTGGTCGAGCAGGCAGGCCTCCCCGGTGACGAGGACCGGTGCGACACCGCTGGGTCGTGGGGCGATCCTCACCTCTCGACGTTCGGAGGTGATCGCTTCGGCGCCCAGACCAAGGGCGAGTACTGGTACGCCATGCCGGCCGCGGGCGGACCGGACATCGCGGTGCAGGCCCGCCAGGAGAAGTTCAGGTCCGGTTCCGAGGCGACTGGGATCACCGGTGTCGCCGCTCGGGTCGACGGCCACGTGTTCGAGTGGTACTCGAGGTCCGCCACCCCGGGGATCAAGCTGAAGATCGACGGCGAGGTCACCCAGATGCCCAACGGGTCGACGATCGAGGTCGCGTCCGGGGTGTCGATCACCGCCGGGATGGACTTCATCTGGCTGGTGCCGGTGTGGCAGGTCACCACCCCTTCCGGCTCCATCGCCGTGGGCCAGTTCATGTCCTACGACACCATGAACGTCACCTTCTCGCTCGACACCGGTGCCCAAGTCACGGGGTTGCTGGGATCACCCGACGGCGATCGCACCAACGACCTCCGAGGTCGCGACGGCACGTCGTACCAGCTCCGCGACATCAGGCTGCACGGCTCCGATCTGTTGAACCTGGCCGGATCGTGGCGCATCACCAACCTGTCCGACTCGCTGTTCAGCGAACCCTACGACGGCTTCGACGACCCGTCGTACGGCTTCGACCCGGCCGACATCGAAGCCAAGCGTGCCCAGGCGCAGGCCTACCTGTCGGGGATCGAGGTGATCTGCGGGGTCGCGTCGCCCGACGACCACGACTACGTCGTCGAGATGCTCGCCACGGAGATGGCCGCCGGCACCGACGACGCGGCCCTGGCGAGGGCGACGTGCGGCTACGAGGTGACCGGCCGCGTCACCTCGGCGTTGCCCGACGGGACGACCATGCCCATCTCTGGCATGCACATGACCTTCACCGAGGGGCGTCTCGACACGTGTGCCGCCGTCACCGGGGCCGACGGGTCCTACTCGTGCACCCTGTACCCACGTCACGGTGTTGATCGCCCAACCCAGGGCACGGCCCCGGTGGACATCTCGATCGAAGGGTCATGGGCAGTCGGTGATCCACCGGTGATCACCGGGTCGGTGAGCTCGCCGTCGCTCGCGCCGCTCGGCGGCGACCACTCCGCCGCTTCGTCCGACTTCGCGGTCGACGCCGCAGACCTGGTCCAGCTCCACATGGCCGGGCGGCTCCAGTCCGACCTGACCGGCGACGGCCTCGCCCCCATCGTCGACCCGGTCGGGGCGACGGTCACGCTCAGCAGCTCCGACGGCAAGCTCCTGAAGCGCTACGAGCAGACGATCGTCCCCGACGCCGAAGGCGGGTACTCGTTCGTGCGGTACCTCCAGGGCAACACCGCCTCGGTCGAGGTGAAGTTGAACGTCGTCGGGTTCCCGGAGGATCGGCCGACCTTCACCTTCGCGACCCACCCTGGTGAGAACGAGTTCGAGGCGAACCTGTCGCAACGACCGCCGCTGGCCGCGGTCAGCGGTGTCCTGGTGAACGGGGCGGGCCAACCGCTCGGACCGACGGCCATCGATGTCAGGGGGACGACCGATGGCACTCCGAACGGCGCGACCCGCCAAGTGGTCGTGACCCCCGACGCAACTGGCGCCTACCGAGTGGTGGTGCCGCTGTCGTCGAGTACGACGGGGTTCATCGCCCGGGCGATGGTCGGGGTCATCCAGGCCGACTATCCGAGCATCACCGTCAGCTCCGTCCAGTCGGGGCTGAACGAGTCGAACCTGTCGACCACCTACGACCCGCCCATCGCACGTCTCAGCGGGACGTTGCTCGATGGAACGGGTCAACCCCTCGGTCCGACGGAGGTCATCTTCACCACCTACTCCGCAGCAGGGGACTGGCTGTCGAGCAACTCGGCGGTCGCAACGCCCGACGCGACGGGCGCATACGCCGTCGAGCGGGCGCTGCCGTTGACCGCGACGAAGGCGCGGATGACGGTCTACGTGGGGGATTTCACGTCCGACGCCCAGGTCGTTGTGATCGACCCCGTCTCGGTCGGCGTGAACTCCCGAACCTTCGACTACGTGCATCGTGAGGCGCAGGTCGACCTGCGGGGTCACCTGACGGGTCTGGACGTGGCGACCGGTTCGATCGGTGCCCTGCCGAGCCCGCAGACGCTCCGCTACACGCCGCGGGACGGATCCGGCACCCAGCTCGAGCTGCCGAAGAACATCCAAGTCGTCGTCGACCCCACCGATGGGGCGTACGCCACGATGGTCGAGGTGCCGTCAGCGACGGCGAGCGTCGACGTCGAGCTCGTCGTCGGGACCTACACGGCCGACCGACCCCGCACGACGGTCAACGGCATCACGGCGGGTCAGACGACTGTGGCCGACTTCGACGCGAACTTCACTCCAACGGTGCTCAAGGTGCACGGCTCGATCGTCCTCGGCGGTGTCCCCCAGACCGCAGGAGTTCGCGTTGTGGTGCAGGAGACCGACGGAGCGGGAGGTACGACGAGCACCACGCGTGTCGTCTCCCCGGACGTTGCCGGCGGCTACACCGCGGACGTGGTGCTGCACCTCGCATCGACCTCCGCGACCGTGACGGTCGTTCCGATCGGTGCGGAATCGAGGTCCGAGACGGTGACCGTCGACCCTGTCACCCCGGGCTGGATGGATGTGCCGGTGGTGATCGACAGCTCCGACACGCAACTGCACGCCACCGGCGAGCTGGTCATCTTCGGCGAGGTGCAGAGCGGTCCGGTCGAGGTGCGGTTGCGGAGCTACGACGAGAACCTCGTTGAGATCGGACCCGGTGGCCGACTCGTGACGCTGACCGCGTACGGGCTACTGGGCGGACTCTTCGACGAGACGATCGACCTGGACCCGGCCACCCGGTTCGCCACGCTCACCGCCGAGGTCCCAGTCGCTGAGACGGGCGAGACGGTCAGTATCACGTCCGAG
>JAPXRJ010000075.1:0-12343 GCA_033813615.1 Microthrixaceae bacterium
CGTGTAGCCCACCGCGAGCGCCATGTTCGGCACGCCGTCGAGCATCATCCCCTTGTAGGCCAGGCGGTCCGAAGGGTCGACCTTGTCGCCGTCGACGATGAGGTCCATGCCGCCCATGAACAACAGGTCGAGGCCGGTCGCGGTGACGACGACGTCCGCGTCGATCTGCTCGCCCGAACGCAGCGCGATGCCGTCGCGGGTGAAGCGGTCGACGTGGTCGGTCACGACCTCTGCCGAACCGTCCGCGATGGAGCGGAACATGTCGCCGTTCGACACCACGCACACCCGCTGATCCCACGGCTCGTAGCTGGGGGTGAAGTGCGTGTCGATGTCGTAGCCGTCGGGCAGCTGGCGCTCCAGCCGAGCACGCAGCGCCTTCTTGACCACCTCAGGTCGACGTCGCGACAGCTGGTAGGTGGCCAGGTTCCCGAGGGACAGCAACCACCGCAGGGCCGGACCCGACACGTTGGTGGGCAGCACCTTGCGGATCAGATCCGCGGCCGGATTGCGACTCGGCAGCGCGACCACGTAGGTCGGCGACCGCTGCAGCATCGTGACCTGCGCGCCCTGCCGAGCGAGCGCCGGCACGAGCGTGACCGCAGTGGCGCCGCTGCCGATCACCACGACTCGCTTGGCGGAGACATCGAGGTCCTCGGGCCAGAACTGCGGGTGCACGATGGTCCCGCCGAAGTCGTCCATGCCGTCGAAGTCAGGGGTGTAGCCGCGGTCGTAGCGGTAGTAGCCGGTGCAGGAGTAGAGGAACGAGCAGGTGACCACACGCTGGTGAACGACGTCGCCGGCCTCGTCGAGCAGATCCGCGGACACCGTCCAGCGGGCGTCGGCGGTGGACCACTCGGCCCTGGTGATCCGGTGCCCGAAGCGGATGTGGCGGTCGATGCCCTCTTCGGCGGCGGTGTCTTTGAGGTAGTCGAGGATCGCGTCGCCGTCAGCGATCGCCTTGGCGCCCTGCCACGGGCGGAACGAGTAGCTGAAGGTGAACATGTCGGAGTCGGAGCGGATGCCCGGGTAGCGGAACAGGTCCCAGGTGCCGCCCACCGACCCGCGGGCTTCGAAGAGCGCGAAGGTCGCCCAACGGCATTCGGTCTGCAGGAAGTGGGCCGCCCCGATGCCCGACAGGCCCGCCCCGACGATCAGCACGTCGAGGTGCTCGACGTGACCTCCCGCCAGCTCGTCGCGCGATGTCGCGGGCAGCGCTGAAGTGGTCATGGGGTCAGCTTCGCGCCGACGGCGACGTCGGTGCCGACCGTTGCGCAGCGTTGCGCTCGGCGGGCCGGGCGGCGAGGAGGTCGTTGAGCGAGCCGGCGTCGCCGAAGAGCCGCTCGCGCCACTCCCGGACGAGGTCGTCGGTGTCGATGTCGTCGGGGTGGAAGTCGGCCCGGTCGTACTCCTTGAGGCGCTCCCAGACCGAACGTGACACGATCGGGTTTCGCTTGAAGCGACGCAGGCTCGTGCGCAGGCGCCCCTTCTGGTAGGTGCTCTTGTCCCTGGCCAACGACAGCGCGATCGACACCGCCATCGAGCCGACGAACGCGTAGCGCAGCGCGACCATCGTCCAGACCCGCATGCGTTCGCTGCCACCGGAGACGGCGTAGACGTCGAACGCGACCGCTTTGTGCTCGCATTCTTCGAGCGCGTGCCACAGGAACAGGTCACGGACCGCGTCGTCGGCGAAGAGCTCGTGCATTGCTTCGTCGCTGAGCAGCACCTCCGCCAACGTGGCGGTGAAGTGCTCGAGCGCGGCAGTGGCGGCCAGGTTCGACGACGGCGGCGCGAGTCGTGTGCGCAGCCCGAGCATCTTGCGGGTGATCCACTCGCCTTCCTTGGCGGGGTAGCCGAGCTCCTCGAGACGGTTGTTGAACACCCGGTGCTCTCGACCGTGGGTGGCTTCTTGGCCGATGAAGCCTGCGACCTGGCGCTTGAGCTCGGGATCGGTGATGCGATCCCGGTAGTGGCGCACGGAGCGGACGAAGAAGTCCTCTCCGTCGGGGAACACCGACGACAGAGCGACGGCGAGGTGGCTGTTGACGAGGTCCTCGTCGGCGGCGAAGTACTTGGGGACCTTCGCCAGGCGCTCCTCGAAGGAGATGCGGCGAGTCGGCACCGAACGAACCGGGACCGCCCCGGCCGCGTCGGACGAGGACATCGGGTCGGTGCCGGGGCTTGCACTGCGTTCCATGAGGTCGGTCACATCAACCACTCTTGATGATCTGAGTGATTTCGTCAATCCTTCATTTTTGGAGAAGGTGGCGGTAGTATCCAGCGGGTGAGGAGCGCCACGCCCGAGACAGACGAGCCCCGCAAGAACGGCAAGGGCGCGCAGACTCGTCGAACGATCCTCGCCGCGGCGATCGACCGCTTCGGCCGCGACGGCTACCGGGCCACCTCCGTCGCGGACATCGCCAGAGACGCCGGGGTCGGCGGGACCGTGGCCTACTCGTACTTCCCCAACAAGGAAGCGCTGTTCCTGGCAGCCGTCGACGAGGCCGCCGCCGGCGTGATCGACGAGGGGTTCCTCTCCGTGTTCAACGACACCGAGCTCGACGACTGGCAGGCGCACCTGATCGTCACCCTGGTCGACGCCGTCGACCGCCACCCGCTCGCCCGACGGCTGCTCGCCGGCCTGGAGCCCGAGGTCACCGCCCGGGTGCTCGACATCCCGGCGCTGGCCGAGGTCCGCAAGGTGTGCGCGGACCGGCTCCGGGCGGATCAGCTCACCGGCGAGGTGCGGACCGACATCGACCCGGACGTCGTCTCCGACGGTCTCGTCAGCATCGTCTTGTCGGTGCTGACGTCGGTGGTGCAGCTCGGACCGGGCGTCACCGCGGAGCGAGCTCCCAACGTGCTCGCCGTGATCTCCGCAGCGATCGACCCGCCCAACCTGACCTGATCGCGTCGTTCAGGTGATCGCGTCGTTCAGGTGATCGCGTCGTTCAGGTGATCGCGTCGTTCAGGTGATCGCGTCGTTCAGGTGATCGTGTCCGACGCGAGCTGCTTGGCCCAGCGGTAGTCGGCCTTGCCGGACGGAGACCGCTGGATGCGCTCGACGTACACCCACTCCTTGGGGAGCTTGTAGCGGGCGATCGACTCGTTGGCGTGCGCGGACAGCGCGTCGTCGTCGCGCACCGCGCCCTCTGCGAGCTCGACGACCGCGACGACCTCGTTGCCCCACCGCTCGCTCGGGCGGCTGGCGACGAGCACGTCGAGAACGTCGGGATGGCTGAGGATCGCCTGCTCGACCTCCTCGACGAAGATCTTCTCCCCACCCGAGTTGATGCACTGCGAGTCGCGTCCGAGCAGCTCGATCACGCCGTCGGCCCGCCAGATCGCACGGTCACCAGGCACCGAGTAGCGGGTCCCGTCGATGGTCGGGAAGGTCTTGGCCGTCTTGTCGGCATCGCCGAGGTAGCCCAGCGGAACCGCACCCGACTGGGCCGACCAGCCGATGCCGTCGTGGCCGGGTTCGAGGACCTCTGTGAGGTCCTCGCTGATGACGGTCGCGCCGGGTCCGGGCTGGAACTCGGCAGCCGACACGCCCCCCTTGGTCGACAGCGTCGATGCCTGCGCGCCCGTCTCCGACGACCCCAGCGAGTCGTTGATCAACAGGTCGGGCAGCGCCTCGAGGTACTCCTCCTTGAGCGCTGCGCTGAGCGCGGCACCGCCGTTGCCGAGCACGAACAGCGACGAGGTGTCGTGGTCGCCGGCCTGCAGTTCATCCAACAGCGGTCGGGCCATGGCATCGCCGACGACGACCACCGACTGGACGCTCTCCTTGCTCACCAGCGACCAGACCTCGGCCGGGTCCAGGTTCCGCGAGGTCGGGATGATCAGCGTCGAGCCGCCGTTGAGCATCATGAAACCGGCCCACTGCGCCGCGCCGTGCATCAGCGGCGGCAGGGTGAGGAGGCGGAACCCGGCGTTGTTGCGGGCCCGCTCGGCGATCTGGTCATAGGACTGCATCTCGACCCAGGTCCCCACCTCCTTGCCGCCCATGGCGTTCATGAAGATGTCGTCGGAGCGCCACAGCACCCCCTTGGGCATGCCGGTGGTGCCGCCCGTGTAGACGACGTAGATGTCGTCGGGCGATGGGGTCAGACCGGGACCGGCCGGGTCCGACGCGGCGAGCGCCTCCTCGTAGTCGACGGCGCCGGCCACGAGCGCCTCGCCGGAGTCGTCGGCCACCTGGAGCAGCACGCCGATGCGGTCGCGCTCCTCAGGTGACATCGAGGCGAGCAGCGAGGTGACGACGGGAGCGAAGGACGCGTGGAAGATGACCCCCCGGGCCGACGCGTTGTCGAACAGGTAGCGCAGCTCCTCGGCCACGTACCGGTAGTTCACGTTGAACGATGCAGCACGGGCCTTGGCGCAGCCGAGCATGCCCTCGATGTACTCGTTGCCGTTGTAGAGGTAGAGCGCGACGAGGTCCTGGCCGGACTCGTGGGGCTGCAGGTCGCCTCGTTCGGTGTGGCAGCCCAGGCCGTGTTCGTGCAGGTACGACGCGAGCCTGCGGCTGCGTTCGGCCAACTCCCCGAAGGTGAGACGGCGATCCCCGAAGATGATCGCCTCCCGATCGGGGACGGCAGACGCCACGACCTCGCTCACGGTCGCGAGGTCGAACTGGTCTCGATCAGCTGTGTCCGACGGCATGGGCCCACAGTAGCGACGCCACGCCGACCACATCTGACGGCTCGTCAGCTCATCGAGCCGACCTGCGCGCTCCCGGGGTCGGACCGCAGGTTGCAGACCTGCCGGTGCCCGCGATCATCTTCTGCGATCGGCGCGCTCCGGCCGTCGGGACCTTGTGCCCTGTCCCCGGAGGACTCCCAGGGTGCAGCCTGTCCCCACGGCTCCGGCACCCAGCGACAGGAATCAGCCCATGCCCATCACCGTTTTCCTGGTGGACGACCACGAGGTGGTCCGCCGCGGGGTGCGTGACCTCCTCGAGGGCACCGGCGACCTCGCCGTCGTCGGCGAGGCGGGGTCTGTCGCCGATGCGCTGGCCGCTGTTCCCTCCGCAGCTCCCGACGTGGCAGTCCTCGACGTGCAGCTGCCCGATGGGACCGGCATCGAGCTGTGCCGAGACCTCCGTTCGGAGCTCCCCGCCCTGGCCTGCCTGATGCTCACCTCGTTCCCCGACGACGACGCCCTCCTCGACGCCGTGGTCGCGGGTGCGTCCGGCTACGTGCTCAAGCAGGTGCGTGGGTCGGACCTCGTGGACGCGGTGACGCGGGTGGCGGCCGGCGAATCGCTGCTGGACCCGGTGCTCAAGCAGAGGGCGGCGGCGCGGATCCGCCGTGGGCCCGACGAGGACGAGCGCCTCAGGTACCTGACGCCCCAGGAGCGACGGATCCTCGATCTGCTCGCGGACGGCATGACCAACCGCCAGATCGCGAACGAGATGCACCTGGCGGAGAAGACGATCAAGAACTACGTCTCGAACCTCCTCGCCAAGATGGGGATGAGCCGTCGCACCGAGGCCGCCGTCTACGCGGCCCGACTGGCCGAACGCCAGCACCGCTGACGCCACTGGCCCCCTGATGCCACTGGCCCCCTGATGAGGGCGGCGGTCAGGGTGGCGCGCTCAGGACCGGGGCACCCGCCACAGCAACCGGCTGCCACCCTCCACGCCTGGGACGAGCGAAGAGGACCCGCCGAGCTCCTCGGCTCGCGCCCGGAGGTTGGCCAACCCCGACCCGCCGTAGACCTCGCCGGACGGGCCGTCGCCGTCGTCGGTCACCACCACGGCGACGTCGTCGCCGACGGTCACCGCCACCCGGACCCTCTGAGCGTGGGCGTGCTTGGCCACGTTGGACAGCGCTTCGGTGAGCACGGGAACCAGGTGGTTGGCGATCCGGCCGTCGAGCGACTCGATCGGGCCGTCGAACTGCACCCGCACATCGACGCCGGAGGCCACGCCCCATTCGGTGGCGACGTCGAGCAGCTCGCCACGGAGCCCGCCCGCCAGCGTACGGCTTCCCTGGAGCGAGAAGATCGTCGTCCGCAGCTCGAAGATCATCTCGTCGAGGTCCGACACGGCGGCCTCCAGGCGTTCGCGCAGCGGAGGAGTGGCCAGCGATGCCGCCGCCTGGAGGCTGAGGCCGGTGCCGAAGAGCCGCTGGATGACGGTGTCGTGCAGGTCACGGGCGATCCGGTCGCGGTCCTCGGCGACCGCCATCCGCATCTCCGCCCTTCGCAGCGCGTCCTGGCTCTCCACGTAGGCCGCCTCGGCCAGGACCCGTTCGGTCACGTCGCGCACGGCCGCGACGGTGAAGCTGGCGCCGCCGAGCTCGAGCGGACTCAGGCTGATCTCAGCCGGGAACTCGCTGCCGTCGGGTCGGACCGCCGAGAGGTCCAGGCCCGATCCCATCTGGCGGACGCGCGGGTGCGCTTCGTAGTTGTTGCGGAGGCCGACGTGGGACCGACGTGCGGAAGCCGGCACCAGCTCCTCCACGGATCGACCGAGGAGATCGTCCACCGAGCACGCGAACACCCGTGTCGCGGGGTCGTTGACGAAGGCGATCTCCCCGCTGGAGGCGATCACCAGTATCGCATCGGGTGCGGCGTCGAAGAGCGACCAGGCGAACTCGTCGCCGTACCCGTCGAGCAGCGCCGTTCGTCCGCCCATCGGCTGGGACCGTACACTCTCGCAGCCTCGATTCGGGACCTTGGTCCCTGTCGGAACACGACACCGACGAGCGAGGATGACCACTTCTACCTACACGTCCCCGAGAGGACCACGGATGCAACCAACCCCCACGTCCGGCGAGCAGCGATCCTGGGCCAAGGCCACCGGCTTCCTCGTCGCGCTGTACCTCGTCGGCCTGGCGATGATCGCCGGGATCGTCCTGATCGCCAACGGCAACGGCAACGGCGGCGGGTCGTCGAGCTCCGGGGCGGCGACCACGATCAAGGTGTCGCTCACGGAGTTCAAGATCGACGGCGACCTGATGGCGTCACCCGGCCCGATCACCCTCGAGGTCACCAACGACGGCACCATGGAGCACGACCTCTCGATCGAGGAGCTCGGCGTGACCACCAACTCGATCGCCCCGGGCAAGACCGTCACGCTGGACCTCGGCACCGTCGACCAGGGCGACTACGAGGTCATCTGCACGATCGCCGGACACGCGGGGTCGGGCATGACGACCACCCTGAAGGTCATGGAGGGGATGGATTCCAGCTCCTCCAGCGCGGCCGCCCAGGGTGACGAAGGTGATCACTCGAGCTCGAGCGGCGAGATGGACTACGCGCAGATGGACGAGGACATGCTCGCCAGCTTCGCCGCCTTCCCCGCCGAGACCGAGGGCAAGGGCAACCAGCTGCTCGAGCCGACGACGATCCTCCCCGACGGCACCAAGCAGTTCAACCTCACCGCCGAGATCGTCGACTGGGAGGTCGAGCCCGGCAAGACCGTGAAGGCCTGGACCTACAACGGCATGGTGCCAGCTCCCCAGATCCGGTTGGAGGTGGGCGACACCGCTGAGTTCGTGGTGAAGAACGAGCTCCCGGTCAACACCGACGTCCACTGGCACGGCATCACGGTCCCGTTCGAGATGGACGGCGTGGCGCCCATCACCCAGGACCCGATCAAGCCCGGCGAGACCTTCACGTACCGCTTCACGGTGACAAAGCCCGAGATCGGCATGTACCACCCGCACCTGCACGGCCAGATGGGGCTGCCCAACGGCATGTTCGGGGCGATCCAGGTGGGTGAGACGCCGGTGGCACGCAACGTCACCGTCAGCGGCGTCCAGATCCCGGGAGACGTCACCCCGGTGCAGGACATCCCGATGGTCCTCAACGACGCCGGCGCGATCGGCTTCTCCCTCAACGGCAAGTCGTTCCCGGCGACCGAGCCGATCGTCGTCAACGAGGGCGACTGGGTGACGATGACGTACTTCAACGAGGGCTTCCAGAGCCACCCGATGCACCTGCACCAGTTCCCGCAGCTGGTGACGGCGATCGACGGGATCAAGTTGGACCAGCCGTACTGGGCGGACACGGTGCTGGTCGGTCCGGGCCAGCGCTACACGGTGCAGTTCAAGGCGAACGCCAAGGGAACCTGGGTGTTCCACTGCCACATCCTCAACCACGCCGAGCGCGAGGACGGGATGTTCGGCATGGTCACCGCCGTCGTCGTGCAGTAGCGACGTCTCGCCAGCGCCGGCCTTCGCCGGTGCCACCGAGCGAACGGAACGAGGCCCCGGGACCAGCGCCCGGGGCCTCGTCGCGTCAGGGATGCGCACGCAACGCAGCGGGCGCCCAACGGTGCCAAGCTGCGAGGCGACGACGACAGGGGGCTTCGGGTGGCGATCGCGATCGTGGAGACCGTCGATGACCTCACTGCGGCATGGGTGAACGCCGCGCTCGCCAACGCCCGCGACGGCTCACCCGAGGTGATCGAGCTGCAGGCGGCGCCGCTCGGAACCGGCCAGATGTGCGACAGCTTCCGACTCGTCCTCGACCACGAGGACGGGTCGAGGTCGTCGTTGATCGCCAAGCTGCCGTCATCGGACCCGTCCAGCCGCAGCGCCGGGCTGATCATGCGGGCCTACGAGAAGGAGGTGCGCTTCTACCAGGAGCTCGCAGACGACCTCGACGTGCGGACCCCGGCCGCTCGCCACGCCGCGATCGAGCCCCGGACCGGATCCTTCGTCCTGCTCCTCGAGGACCTGGCACCTGCGACGCAGGGCGACCAGCTCGTCGGCTGCTCCGTCGACTCGGCCCGCGCCGCCCTGGACGAGCTCGTCAACCTGCACGCGCCCCGCTGGGGCGATCCGTCGCTGCGCGACATCGAGTGGCTGTTCGGCGACCGCGGCCCCTCACGGGAGATGGTGATCGGCCTCCTCCCGACCGTGTGGGACAGCTTCGTCGACCGCTACGGCGATCGCGTCGAGGACCACGTCCGCGCCGCAGGCCGGATCGTCTTCGCTGCTGTCGACTCGCTCTACCGCGACCGGGACCCGGCCACGGTCGTGCACGGCGACTATCGCCTCGACAACCTGCTGTTCCACCCCGACGACGGCACCGTGGCGGTGCTCGACTGGCAGACCTGCACGGTCGGATCCGGTCCAGCCGACGCCGCCTACTTCGTCGGCGCCGGCCTGCTCACCGATGCGCGCCGGGCACACGAGGTGGAGCTCTTCGAGCACTACCACCGCTCGCTGCTCGCCGCCGGTGTGGCGATCCGACGCGACGACTGCTGGACGGCATACCGACGCGGGAGCTGGGGCGGGCTCGTGATGGCCGTCGTCGCCTCGATGCTGGTCGAGCGCACCGAGCGGGGCGACGACATGTTCATGGCGATGGCGTCACGACACGCGCAGCACGCACTCGACCTCGACGCGGACGAGCTCCTCGACTGACGGTCGAATCGTCGTTTTGTGTGCATCCAGTTCGGCATGACCGAACTGGATGCACACAGAACGGACCGGATGCACACAGAACGGCCGGTGCCAGCGTCAGAGCGAGAGGGTGCCGACATCCAGGCGGCCGGAGCGCCCGGCGATCCCCCGTGTCATGACCTCGTCGATCAGCTCCGTCTCGGACGACGTCGCCCAC
The DNA here is from genome assembly GCA_033813615.1 of Microthrixaceae bacterium. Lineage (GTDB taxonomy): Bacteria > Actinomycetota > Acidimicrobiia > Acidimicrobiales > Microtrichaceae > Dermatobacter. The sequence goes on from JAPXRJ010000075.1 coordinate 9,580, forward strand.
GCCCGACGCCCATCGTCGGCACGTGCCACGGCGAGCACGTCGGTCGGGCCGTCGCGGTCGAAGCGAACCGTGGCGGCATCGATGGCTACGTCGCCGGCGAAGTCGCCGGGCAGCAGATCCCGGTCGGTCGACGGCACGCGGTCCTGGCAGTCGATCCGGGCGAACTCGCAGATCGGCTCCGAGGCGTAGACGGCGAAGCTGTGCTTGGTGGCGCTGCCGCCGTTGCCGTGCACCAGGGCGGTTCCGCCGGAACGGACCAACGGCACCATCGCAGCGATCGAGTGGCCGACCGCGTTGGCGATCGCCGCGCCGGCGAATCCGAGCCCGCCGGTGACGGTCAGCTGACGCGCCTCGTCGAGCCCCAGCGCCGCTGCGGAGACCTGCACGATCGACGGGAAGCACGCGTACAAGTCGACGTGATCGATGTCGCCCGCGTCCAGGCCGGTGTGATCCAACGCCGCCTCTCCCGCTGCGGTGAGCGCCGGGTTGCCAGCGAGGTCATCGCGGCGGATCACCTCCCACGTCTCGTGCGACGAGGTCACGACCGCCGGGTGCACTCGCCGGTCGGCGGCGATGCCGAGCTCGTCGGCGACCTCGTCGGAGCACAAGAGGACGGCTGACGCCATGTTGACGTTGTTGTTGGCCACCATCGCCTTGGGATAGGGGAAGCAGATCATGCGGTTCTGCTCCGACGGGTCTCGGATGGACTCGACGTCGTGGTGGGAGCGATCCCACGCGAACGGGTTGGTCTCGGCGATCGTGCTGAAGCGTGACCACAACGCCGCGCAGTGGTCGCGCTGCTCGGCGACGGTGCGACCGGCCCGGAGCCGCAGCGCGTCCTCGAACAAGGCATAGGCGGCGGTCGTGGACCCCAGCACCGCGATCTCGGCGAAGGCCGCTGCCGCCATGTCGCCGAACATCGCCGGCTCCCCGTCGCCGAGGTCCTGGATCCACGTGGGTCGATGCCCCGCGAGCTTCAACCGATGGGCGGTCCAGCGAGCCTCGCCGCCCAGCACGAGAGCGACCCGCAGTTCGCCCGCGGCGATCTGCTCGCAAGCGACACCGACCAGATCCTGGGGTGCCGTCCCGGTGATCTGGGTGAAGGCAGTCGCGATGCCCGTGACGCCGAGCTGCTCGGCGATCACCGCGCCCGGGTTCCGGTACCCGTAGATCCCACCGGTGACGCCGATCCAACCCACGCGGTCGAGCAGGCCCGGATCGCCGGCATCCTCGGCGGCCGCACGGGCAGCGGCGAGCATGAGCTCGATCGGTCCGGGCGCGTCGAGCAGCTCGTGCTCGCCCGGGCGATCGATGCTCTGCGCCGCTCCGACGATCACGGGAGTGCAGTGGGCCCCGGACACGGGGGGAGTCTGACAGCAGACGTCAGGGGACACCAACGACGCGCCGGTCGGTGCGATCGACCTCTCTGTCGGTGCCGGACGACGCCGCAGTGGGACCGCGGAGTCCGATCCTCGTGCGGCGACTAGGATCACGGGCCAGATGCCCCCGGCTCGTGAGGACGTCTCGGTCGAACACCGGGACCCGTCCGACCGGATCCACGGCACCGGTGCTGCTCGTTCACACCCGACTGCATCACCCCAGCGAGCTGTCCTCCGCCACCCGGTGGCCGCACCGTGCTGACGCTCCTGGTCCTGCACGCCGCGATCGGCGCCGTCACGATCGTGTTCGGCCGGCACCTCGGCCGTCGAGCGCTGTGGTTGGCCGCCATCCCGTTCGTCGCCACGTTCACCTGGTTGGTCGCGATGGCGCCCGAGCTGTTCGACGGCAAGGTGGTCACGCAGTCCGTCGGCTGGGTACCCCAACTCGGCCTGGACCTCGACCTGCGTCTCGACGGGTTCGGCGCGCTGTTCGTCCTGCTCGTGTCGGGGATCGGTCTGCTCGTGCTGGGCTACGCCGGCTCCTACTTCCCACCGGTGCAGGCCGGCCTCGGCCGCCTGATCGGGCTGCTGACGCTGTTCGCCGGAGCGATGTTCGGGCTCGTCGTCGCCGACAACCTGTTCGCGCTCTACGGGTTCTGGGAGCTCACCTCGGTCAGCTCCTACTTCCTGATCGGCAACAAGTCGAGCTCCGCCACCGCCCGCGCGGCCGCGCTGCAGGCGCTGTTGACCACCGGCATGGGTGCGCTCGCCATGCTCGTCGGCTTCATCCTGCTGGCCCAGGCGGCCGGCACCGCCCAGATGTCGCGGCTGCTGGCCGACCCGCCGAGCGGGTCGACGGTCGTGGTGGCCCTCGTGTTGGTCCTGCTCGGCGCAGCCACCAAGTCGGCGCAGTACCCGTTCCACTCGTGGTTGCCGGGAGCGATGGTCGCCCCCACGCCGGTCAGCGCCTACCTGCACTCGGCGACGATGGTGAAGGCCGGGGTCTACCTGGTCGCCCGGTTCACCCCGGCGTTCGCCGGAGTCGGCATGTGGCGCCCTGCCGTCGTGACGGTCGGTGCCGTCACCATGGTGTTCGGCGGGCTCCGAGCGCTGCGTCAACAGGACCTCAAGCTGCTGCTCGCGCACGGCACGATCAGCCAGCTGGGCTTCATGTTCGTCCTCTTCGGGATCGGCACCGCCGAGTCGATCACCGCCGGATGCGTGCTGCTCCTCGCCCACGCGGCGTTCAAGGCCACGCTGTTCATGGGCGTGGGCATCGTCGACCGGACGACCGGCACGCGCAACATCCGCCAGCTGCCGCTCATCGCCAACGCGTGGCCCGGGTTCACCGCAGTGGTTCTGGTGGGCGCGGCGTCGATGGCCGG
>JAPXRJ010000076.1:0-12203 GCA_033813615.1 Microthrixaceae bacterium
GTCACCTCGAGTCGGTGGTCCGTCATGGCGATCAGCGCCGGCAGCAGCGTCATCGACGTGAACATCGTGGCCAGGACCGTCACCGACACGCCGACGCCCATGCCGGAGAGCATGCCGATGCCGACCAGCACCAGCCCGAGCATCGACACGACGACCGTGACGCCCGCGAGGCCGACGGCGCGACCGGCGGTGCTCATCGTGAGCACGATGGCGTCCCTCGGCGACGCCTCGGAGCGGACCGCTTCTCGGTACCGGGTCACGATGAAGAGGGCGTAGTCGATGCCGACGCCGAGCCCGACCATCATGCCGAGCAGCATCGTGTCCTCCGGCACGGTCGCCACCCGGGTGAGCAGGACGATCGATCCGATGCCGATGCTGACGCCGCCGAGCGCCACGGCGATGGGCAGTCCCATGGCGAGCACCGAGCCGAAGGCGACGACGAGCACGATGATCGCGAAGGCGATGCCGATCAGCTCGCTCTGCGGAGGTTCGATCGCAGTGAGGTGCTGGCCGCCCGCCAGGACGTCGAGCCCGTCGATCGTCGGGCGTTCCTCGGTGATCAACCGGCCGATCTCGGCCGCTTGCGTGGCGTCGACATCGGCCGACAGGTTCACCTGCGCGAACGCCAGGCGACCTGCGAGGGGACCCGTCGCTGCGATCTGGCCCGCACCTTGGTCCGAGTAGGGCGAGATGATCGTCGCTCCCGGCGCTCGGGGCACGCCCTCACCGTCTGGGAAGCCTGCGTTCACGGAGCCGAAGAGATCCTCCATGGCAGCGACGACGGCTGGATCGTCGACACCCTGCTCGGCCCGGAACACGATGGTTCCTGACAGCCCACCGGCGCCGAGATCGGGGAAGTGCTGCTCCAGCACCGCGAAGCCCTCCTCGCTGTCGGACCCGGGCACCGCCGAGCTGTCGGCGAACGCGGGCCCGACCGCTCCGGCCGCGGCGATCACGACGACGAGCACGGCGAACCAGAGCCCGACGGCCGCTCGCCGATGGTCGAAGCACCATCCGCCGAGGCGTCCGAGCGCAGCGTGTCGATCAGCGGATGCTCGTGGGTCGGGTCGGGCGGCGATCTGCGAGGTCGGCATCGAGCCATCCTCTGCATCTCGGATCGATCGCACATCAGGAACGTGGCCACTTCCGTGCCGACAGTTCGGCTGTGCACGAATCGTCCTTTCGGCCGGTTCGCCCCGGCAGCGGTTCCCTTACCCTTGCTCCGTGGTCCTCGACACCAGCCGTCGGCACCGGGCGGCACCACGGGCGGCAGATCCGCCCGGACCGACCTGGCGTGACTGGTCCTTCGTCGCCGTCGTGGTCGTCGTGGCAGTCGTCGAGACCATCGTCCGCGACCCGTTGGTCTGGCCCGCCACCTCGTTGGTCGTCACCGTGGCGGTCGCACTGCTCCTGCCGTGGCGACGAGTCCACCCGCTGCTTGCGCTCGTCGTCGCCTTCGGGACGATGAGCGCGGTCGACGTCGTGGCCCTCCTCCGTGGTGTGGAGTGGGAAGGGCTCCACACCGGGTTGTTCCTGCTCGTGTTCGCCTACACGCTCACGAGGTGGGCGTCGGTGCGGGAGGTCGGCATCGGACTCCTCGTGATGTCGGTCCCGCTGGTCCTCACCGCGGTCGGCGGCGCCCCGGCGGGCGACCTCATCGGCGGCGTCGTCGTGATCCTCCTGTCGTGCGCAGTCGGGTTCGCCGTCCGATATGCGGGCGAGCTCCGGGTCGAGGAGGTCGCGGGGCTGAGGTCGCTCGAACGCGAGGAGCTGGCCCGGGAGCTGCACGACACCGTTGCCCACCACGTCTCGGCGATCGCGGTGCGGGCCCAGGCCGGCCGGGTCGTCGGTGCGCGACGCCCCGAAGCGGCACTCGACGCGCTGTCGGTGATCGAGGAGGAGGCGGCCCGAGCGCTCGACGAGATGCGGTCGATGGTCGGGGCACTTCGCACCGACGGTCATGCAGAGCTGCGACCCCAGCAGGGCGTGCGCGACCTGCACCGGCTCGAGCAGCGCGGCGGTGCATCCGGCCCGTGTGTGGTCGTGACGGTCGCCGGCGAGGTGGACGACCTCCGGAACCCCGTCGATACCGCCTGCTACCGCGTCGCTCAGGAAGCGGTCACCAACGCGCTGCGCCACGCTCGCCAGGCGGCGGAGGTGTGGGTGCGGGTCGAGGGGGACGATGACCGCGTCCGGGTCACCGTCGTCGACGACGGACGCGGTGCCGGGGCGGGACCGGCTCCGATGCCCGGCTTCGGGCTCATCGGCATGGCCGAACGGGTCAAGCTGCTCGGCGGCACGTTCGCCGCCGGACCGGACGCCGGTGGCGGCTGGACCGTCGACGCCACGTTCCCTCGCCGGGACGTGCGGGCATGACCATCCGGGTGCTGGTTGCGGACGACCAGGACATCGTGCGCACCGGGCTGCGGATGATCCTCGACGCCCAGCCCGGAATCGAGGTGGTGGGGGAGGCGGCGGACGGTCGGGAGGCGTTCGATCTGGCCCGAAGCCTGCACCCCGATGTGTGTCTCTTCGACATCCGCATGCCCGAGCTCGACGGCATCGAGCTGACGCGTCGGCTGGCCGGCCCGGAGGTGGCGGATCCGCTCGCCATCGTCATCATCACGACGTTCGACCTGGACGAGTATGTGCACGGCGCGCTCAAGGCGGGCGCGCGGGGCTTCCTGCTGAAGGACGCCGGCCCGGAGCTGCTCGCTCAGGCCGTGCACTCCGCCGCGAGTGGTGACGCCCTGATCGCTCCGAGCGTGACCGCTCGGCTGCTGTCGACGTTCGCCGAGCTCGGCAGGTCGTCGGCCGAGCCGCCCGGTCAGCCGCTGGACCCGCTCACCGAGCGCGAGGAGCAGGTGCTCGAGACTGTCGCACGTGGGCGCACCAACGCCGAGATCGCCGATGACCTCTCGATCAGCATCAGCACGGTGAAGAGCCACCTCGCGAGCCTCATGCAGAAGTTGGGAGCCCGGAACCGGGTCGAGCTCGCCATGTGGGCCTACGAGACCGACCGCATGTAGGGCTGACCGCGCCGCCGGTCAGCCGGAGCGGTCAGCGGCCGAGGAACGCGAAGCGCTCGCGCAGCTCACCGTCGTCGAGCCCGAAGTCGGCGGCGGCGTAGCGGTGGGTGCCGTGCACGTGGCGGGGTTGGGTCGAGTGGTATCGGGCGACGAGCGCATCGGGATCGTCCGGCGGTTCCAGGTCGGCGGCGGCGTACACCGCGGTGATGGCGGTGACCGGATCTCTGACCAGGTCCTCGTAGGCGATGTCGACGAACGTCGCCCCCTCGGTGCCGGCTTCGGGCTCGTCTTCGGGCTCGACTGCGGCCGCGGACCGGACGGCGTCGGCTCGACGGAACCACAGCTCGGTCTGGTCGACCAGGGCACGCCCGACGTCGACGGCGTCCACCTCGTCGCTGTAGGTCGAGCGGAACACGGCGAAGAGGCTGGCGCCTGAGGCGACCGTCTCGACGATGTCGCGGTGCATCTGGACGACCACCGCTCCAGGGAACACGGCCGTGAGCTTGTCGAGCTCGGCGATGTGCGGCGGTGCCTTCAGCACCCAGCGTCGTCCGTCAGCACCATCGAGGGCCCGGAGCACCTTGCGGTAGTTGACGTACGCCGGCTCGAGGTCTTGGCCGGCCAGCCATCGTGAGTAGGAGTCCAGGCGCGTGGTCGAGGGGAACGCCCAGTTGCGCAGGTCCGTGCCCATCGCCAGGCCGCATTCCTCCGGCAGCCATGCGCCCGAGTTGTGGATGCTGCGCAGCTCCGGGTTGAGCGCGTGCAGGAGGTCGTGGCGCGTCGAGCTCGCCTGGATGTAGGCGTTGCGCTCGTCGTCCGTCATCGTCGCCACACGACAGGGATTGGCGAGCTCGGCGGGCAGCGGCGCCCTCAGGCGGGCGTCGGTGGACAGGAGGCGGAAGAGGAACGTCGTGCCCGTGCGCCATCCACCGGTCACGAAGATCGGCGGGAGCAGCGGTCGATCGGCCTGTTCGGGATGTTCTTGGCCGAAGCGCCACATGGTCGAGCCGGCGCGAAGCCGCGAGATCGCCGTGGTGGTGACCATGGAGACCCCGAGCGCGTTGAGCCGGCCGTCCTCCCGCGCCGAACCCAGGTACTGCTCGAGCCCCTCTCTCCATCCCCGGTCGAAGCGGTGCTCGCCGTCGGTGCCTCGAGCGGCGACATGCCCGATGGTCTCGGGATCGAGTTCGTAGCGGTCCGGTCGGGCCGCCCTGTCGGCTTCGGCAGCGGCACGCGCCGCGACGGCTGCCTCGGTGAGCGGGGCCGGCCGCCACAGGCTCATCGCTCGGCCATCAGCTCGGCGAGGAGGCACCGGCGGACGCTCGGCAGCTCGGGTGCGCGCTCGGGTTGGAGGAAGCGGAACACGAACAACCCGAACGCCCTGCCCTCCGAGTCGAGCCAGTCGCCGCGCCCTCCCGGGTCGGCGGCCGAGATCACGATGCGGTACCGGCCGTCGACCGGTGCCACCGTGGCGTCGGTGACCGACACCGTGCGCGCCCGGTAGTCGAGCGAGTTGTGGAACCGGCTGTACAGCATCACGTTCCAGTAGCGACAGGGCACCGGATCGCCCTCGATCACGAGCGCCTCGTCGTCCTCCAGCATCCACGAACCGCGCAAGTAGTGGATGCCCGGCTCCGTGAACGCGGCCCCGCCCGCCATCTCGGACCAGTGGCGCACCTCGTTCGGGTGCTCCAGGTCGTGGTCGATCGACGAGGCGACGACCGTCGGGAACATGGAGATCGCAGTGCCGAGTCGAACGAGTCGGTGGGCGATGCGGCCGGCGTCGATCGCCGGCGGCGCCGGCACGGCGTCGATCGGATCGATCCGGCACCAGCCGAGACTGTCCGTTGATGCATCGTGGTGGAACTGACGCACCCACACCGCCGCCGCACCCTCGGGAAGCTCCAGCCAGTCGCCGCCGTCGGAGGGCGCTTCACGGGACGCTGTCAGGCTGAAGCACCCGTCGTCGTCGAAGGTGAGCGAGTCGCTGTCGATCCGTCCGGTGGCGGTTGCGGTCAGCGGTGCGCTCGACGAGTAGGCCGTGATCGAGGTGTACACGGCGTCGCCCAGCGCGCCCGTGATCCGGTAGCGGCGATCGCCGCTGACGTCGGCCACCCAGTAGCGGAAGTCGGGGTTGTCCAGGAGCATCTTCTGGCGCCAGCCGTTGAACGGCACCAGCTCCGGTCGGTCGCGGTCGACCTCGAACCGACCGAGCTGGTTGCTCAGCGCCCGCAGCAGCGCACGATAGGCATCGGTCTGCTCCGCCGGACCGAGCTCCGAGGTGTCGGCGGCGATCCGATCACCGGCGACGCGCAGTCCCTCGACGAGCTCCGCCCACGCCGCTTCTCCCGGCAGTGGATCGGACGACATCGCCGGAACCTACCGACTGAACGCACGATCGTGCGCATGTTCCGATGCCGGGGCTCGTTCGCCCCTGCTGTCAGGCCGGGTTCAGCGCGATGGACACCGAGGTGACCTTGCGGCCGGCCGAGTTGGAGGTCGCAACCTTCGACGGCCACGGGCCTGCCGGGACCCCGGCGCCTGAGTCGGTCGCCAGGGTGACGATGCGCCCCGAGCCGGAGCCGGCCGACTCGGCTCGTTGGGTCTGGCCGACCGGAGGTGACCAGTCGGTGGACGTCGAGGTCTTCTCGGCCCAGTAGCTGAGCACCCAGGCTCCCTGCGGCACGGTGCTCAGCGCCGGCGTCGCATGGGCGTTCCCCGTCACCGACTCCTCCGCCGTCGCCACAGCGGCGATCGGCGAGGCGGTGTTCACCCCGCTGTACGCGAGGAGCACCAGGTCGGTCTTGACGACCGAACCGGTTGCGACCGTCACGCGGCTGCCCGCGTCGGCGGCTGTCGCGGCGCGGGTGAACACCCTGGTCCGCAGGTCGTTCGTCGTGTGCACCTCGTCCGCGACCTGGGTCCAGCCGGCGGGGGCTGTCGGGCTCACCACGACGTTCAGCGACACGAACAGCACCAGCTGATCGCCGGCGCGCACCGACGCCGGCACGGTGACGGCCGTCGACGCGGCGTTGGCCGAAGCGGTGGTCGCGGCTCGATGCGCGATGTCGCCGGCGGGCTGGGGCACGGTCGTGGTGGTCGTGGTGGTCGTGCTGCTCGTCGTGCTGCTCGTCGTGCTGCTCGTCGTGCTGCTCGTGGTCGTGCTGCTCGTGGTCGTGCCGCCGGTGGAGGTCGTGCCCGGCAGGAAGATCGTGTGGGCCGAACCGCTCTGCGCCGCAACGATGCCGGTGATCGACAGCTTCACCGGGGACGAACGCACCGTGGTCGTCCCGTCGCCGAGCTGGCCGGAGGTGTTCTGACCCCAGGCCCAGACGTCGCCACCGGCGGTGATGGCGAAGGTCTGGTCGCGGCCGTCGCCGACCTCGACTGCAGCGGGCACGCCCGCGACGACGGCGGGACTCGTCCGGTTGGCAGTGGAGCCCGAGCCGAGCTGCCCGCGGTAGCCGCGACCCCAGGTCAGGACGGCTCCGTCGGTCCGCACCGCAACGCTGTGATGAGCGCCCGCATCGACGTGGGCCACGTCGGTGATCGGCACCGTCACCGGGCTCAACCGTTTGACCAGGGTGCCGTCGCCGAGCTGGCCGAACTGGTTGTCGCCCCAGGCGCGCACCGTGCCGTTCGAGAGGCGGACGAGCGCGTGGTTGCGGCCGCCGGAGATCTCGACGACGCCGGTCAGGCCCGGCACCGCGACGGGGCTGTTGCGGCGAGTCGTCGTGCCGTCGCCGACCTCTCCCAGCGCGTTCGAACCCCACGCCAGCACCGAACCGTCGGCACGAACCGCGTAGCTCATGTCGCGACCAGCAGCGACCTGGGCGATGCCGGTGAGTCCCGGGACCTGCGTCGGCACGGTGCGGTTGTTGGTGGTGCCCAGGCCGAGCTGGCCGAGCGCCCCGTAGCCCCACGTCCACACGGTGCCGTCGGAACGGATCGCGATGCCGTGGTAGTGGCCCGCTTCGATGGAGACCACCCCGGTGAGACCGAGCTTCACGGGCGTGGCGCGGTTGGTGGTGGTGCCGTCGCCGATCTGGCCCTTGTCGTTGAGGCCCCAGGCCCACAGGGCGCCGCTCTCGTCGATCGCGTACGCGTGGTCGCGGCCGCTCGCGATCATCACCGCTCCCGGCACCGACACCGGACCAGGCTTCGTGCGTGACGAAACTCCGGGCGCGCCGAGCTGGCCGTACGCGTTCGAGCCCGTGCTCAGCGGCACTGCTGCTGCCGCCGCCGACGTCCTCGGTGCTGTGACGGCGACACCGAGCACCACGAGCGCCGTGGCGAGGATCGCGGTCAGCGAACCTCGATGGACACGTCGCACTGACGTCGACGCTGTGCTGCGACCCATGATCGTGCTCCCTCCGGTGCCACCCCAGTCGTGGCACCACCCACCTACGACGGAGGGTACTCCCCGGGCCCGGTGCCGAGAAGGTGCAGTTCCTCAGCGGGTGTCGCCGTCGATGCCGATCACGGCGTGCGCTGCGGCGAGCCGGGCGATCGGCACGCGGTACGGCGAACACGACACGTAGTCGACGTCCGCGTCGAGGAAGAAGGCGATGGACCGGGGGTCGCCTCCGTGCTCGCCGCACACGCCGATCTTCAACCGCCGCTTGACCGACCGGCCGCGCTGCACCGCCATGCGGACGAGCTCGCCCACGCCGTCGACGTCGATCGAGTCGAACGGGTCGCCGGGCAGCAGCTGCTTCGCGACGTACTGCGGCATCATCTTCGCCTCGACGTCGTCGCGGGAGAACCCGAACGTCATCTGCGTCAGGTCGTTGGTGCCGAAGCTGAAGAAGTCGGCGACCTTGGCCATGCGGTCGGCGACGAGCGCGGCGCGTGGTGTCTCGATCATCGTGCCGATCAGCAGCGTCGAGGTGATGCCGAGCTCCTCGGCCGCCGCCACGACCCAGGAGCGGGCCAGGGCGAGCTCGTCGCCGGACACGGTGAGCGGGATCATCACCTCGACGATCGGCCTGCCGCCGGCGGCGACCCGGTCCCGCACCGCATCGAGCAGCGCCCTGACCTGCATGGCGTACAGACCGGGCTTCATGACCGCGAGGCGGACGCCGCGGATCCCCAGCATCGGGTTCTGCTCGGACCAGTCGAGCGCCGCCTGTCGAAGTCGCCGCTCGTCCTCGGAGATCGTGCCCAGCGCCTCCTTCAGGTCGAGCTCCTCGACCTTGGGCAGGAACTCGTGGAGGGGCGGGTCCAAGAGCCGCACCGTCACCGGAAGGCCGTCCATCTCCTCGAGGAGCTCCAGGAAGTCGAGGTGCTGCACGCGTCGCAGCTCCTCGAGCGCGTCGGCTTCCTCCGATTCGGTGCGGGCCAGGATCATGCGACGCACGACCGGTAGACGGTCCTCGCGCAGGAACATGTGCTCGGTCCTGCACAGACCGATGCCCTCGGCGCCCAGGCGGCGGGCGGTGGCGGCGTCGGACCCGTTGTCGGCGTTCGCACGTACGGCCAGGTGTCCCCGCCGCTCAGCGTCGGCCCACGAGAGGATCGTGTCGAACTCCGGAGTCGGCTCCGGCAGGCTCAGCGGGACCGCACCGAGGATGACCTCACCGCTGGAGCCGTCGATCGAGATCGTGTCGCCCTGGCGAACCGTCACCTCGCCTACCCGGAACTGGTTGCCGACCACCCTGATCCGGTCTGCTCCGACGACGGCCGGCTTGCCCCACCCGCGTGCCACCACCGCCGCGTGGCTGACCAGCCCACCGCGACTGGTCAGCACGCCCGACGAGGCGAGCATGCCGTGGATGTCCTCGGGGTTCGTCTCCTTCCGGACCAGGATCACCGACTCGCCGCGAGCAGCCGCGGTGACGGCGTCCTCCGCGTTGAACACCACAGCACCCACGGCGGCGCCCGGCGACGCTCCGAGCCCGGTGGTGAGCTCCGGCAGGTCGGTGTCGCCCAGCCGCGGGTGCAGCACCTGCTCGAGGTGCTCCGGCGTGACCCGCCGCACGGCCTCGGCGCGGCTCAGGCGGATGTGTGCGTCGGCCGTCATGTCGACCGCCATGCGCAGCGCCGCGGCGCCCGTGCGCTTGCCCACCCGCGCCTGGAGCATCCAAAGGGTGCCCTGCTCGATGGTGAACTCCAGGTCCAGCATGTCGCGGTAGTGCGCCTCCATCGCGTGCATGTGGCCGAGGAGCTCCCGATGCAGCTCCGGGAACCGAACGGCGAGCGCGCTGAGGGGCTCTGTGATCCGCACGCCGGCCACCACGTCCTCCCCCTGGGCGTTGAGAAGGAAGTCGCCGTAGGGCACGTCCTCGCCGGTCGCCGCGTCGCGGGTGAACGCGACGCCCGTACCGGAGTCGTCGTCGCGGTTGCCGAACACCATCACCTGGACGTTCACCGCGGTGCCGAGGTCGTGGGAGATGCGCTCCTGCTCGCGGTAGGCGATGGCCCGCGCGCCGTTCCAGGATCGGAACACCGCGTCCACCGCAGCGCGCAGCTGCGCCCGCGGATCCTGTGGGAACGGTCGGCCGGCTTCGCGTCGGATCGCCGACTTGTAGTCCCGACACAGCTGCTTCCATCCGGCAGCGTCGAGCTCGCTGTCGTCAGCGACGCCTCGGTCGTCCTTGGCGCGCTCCAGCGCTTCGTCGAACGGCTCGGGGTCGAGGTCGGCCACGACCTTGGCGTACATCGACAGCAGCCGGGCATAGGAGCGGTAGGCGAACTGCTCGCCGCCGCCGCTGCCGGCCAGGCCCTTGACGCTGCGGTCGTTCAGGCCCAGGTTCAGCACCGTGTCCATCATCCCGGGCATCGAGAACTTGGCACCCGAGCGCACCGACACGAGCAGCGGGTCGTCGGGGTCGCCCAGGGTCCTGCCCGTCGCGACCTCGAGGCGGCGGAGGTGGCGGTCCAGCTCCGCGTCCAGGCCGGCGGGCCAGCCGCTGTCCATGTAGCTGCGACAGGCGTCGGTGGTGATCGTGAAGCCGGGTGGTACGGGAAGCCCGAGGACAGATGTCATCTCGGCGAGGTTCGCCCCTTTGCCCCCGAGGCGGTCCTTCAGCTCCATCGGCGACCGTCGATGGCGGTGGGAGAACGCGTAGATGAGCGGCACCCCCGCAGCGTAGGCACGACTCGGCCCACCTTCGGGTGTCGACCGGGAACGGTCCCGAGAACGGCGAGAGCCGCCGGCCCCGAAGGACCGACGGCTCTCACACGAGCTGGTTCAGCTCAGATGACGCGGACGTTCTGCGCCTCGTCACCCTTGCGGCCGGGGCCCACCTCGAACTCCACGGTCTGGCCTTCGTCGAGGGACTTGTACCCGTCTCCCTGGATTGCGGAGAAGTGCACGAAGACGTCGTCTCCACCCTCACGAGAGATGAAGCCGAAGCCCTTCTCTGCGTTGAAGAACTTCACGGTTCCTGTCGTCACGTTGGTCTCTACTCACTGTGTTCTGGACGACGCCCTCGCGGCGTATCCGACCAACACGGTACTCGGGACAGAGCGGTTCGCCTGCGCAGCGGCCGAACTTCGGCGTCGAGCCATCACGGTGACAGCGCTCAGGCCACGCCCGTCTGGCGGGCGGCGACCCACTGGTGCAGCGGATCGCCGTCGCGCTCGTGCTCGAGTCGGCACGCATAGGTCAGCTTGATGATGTGCGGGTCCTGTGACCGCACAGCCAGCGATCCGAGCTCGTCCCAGTCGGGAACGGGCGTGGCACGGCGCCGATCGAGCTCGTCGATCCCCGCGGGGGAGGCGAAGCCGAACCGGTCGGTGAACCCGACGAGAGCCTGGGCGAGACGTCGCTCGATGGTGCGTCGGTTCTCGTCGTCCAGGTACCCGACCACCGCGCGCACGGCCCGGGTCCCCGTCACGTAGTGGAGGGTGCCGAAGTCGCCCGGATCGTCGTGCACGGCGGTGACCCAGTCGCTGATCTGGTCGAGCAGGTCGTCGCTCCCGTGCAGGTGGTCGAGGGCGTGGTCGCGGTCGCCGTTCGCGACGAGGGCCATGACCTCGGCGAAGGACGCATCGCCGTGGCCGGCCAGGTCCGGTTCCGGCGGCACTGCGTCGTCGGACCAGTTGATGAGCGCGTTCGCCACCTGGCCCGGATGCTGCGAGTCGATCGCCAGGTCGAGGCGGATCGCGGCGTGGAGGAACTGCGCGCCGGGATGGCCGACCATCGACGGCAGTCGCTCGGTGACGACGGCGTCGATGCCTCGGCGCTCGATCTCGGTGCTGAGCTCGATGACCTCCTGCGGGCGTTCCCGTGGGATGAGGAAGCTGCCGCTGGTCGTGACGTGGAAGTGGCGCTCGAGCTGTTCGGCCGACGCGCCCAGTCGCTCGGCAGCGACGAGTCCCATCGCCAGGTGCGAGATGTAGCCGCCGCTGGCGATCGGTCCCCAGTTCAGCTCGGCGTCGAGCAGACGGCTGAGCGTCGCTGCGGGATCGCCCGATGCGTGGGTCGCGGAGCGGCCGGTGGGTCGGGTGGTGGTGCTCATGTCGACGACGGTAAGGGTTCAAGTCGACTTGAGGTCAAGGATCCTCTTGTCGTGCCCTGGCGTCAGGCCCGGCCCCGGCGTCGGGTTCGAGGACGTATCTCGGGCCGGGGCCTCGCACGCCGGCGACGTCGCCGGGGTTGAGCAGTCCGCAGGACGACATCGACAGGCACCCGCAGCCGATGCATCCATCGAGGCGGTCCCGCAGTCGCTCGATGATCGCGATCTGGTCGTCGAGCCGATCGCGCCAGCTCGCCGAGAGGTCGGCCCACTCCTGATGGCTGGGCGCCCGATCGGACGGCAGCGACGCGAGGGCATCGGCGATCTCGGTGAGCGACAGGCCGACGAGTTGCGCGGCTCGGATGAACGACACGCGCCGGATGACGTCGTTGCCGTACCGTCGATGGCCCGACGGCGCCCGGTCAGCCCGGATCAGGCCTTGGTCCTCGTAGTAGCGGAGCGCGGACCGGGCGACGCCGGTGCGGTCGCTGAGCTCACCGATCGTGACTGTGAACGCCACGCCAGGACGCTAGACGGTCGCTCTCGGCCGAACGGTCGGATCACGCTGAGGGCGAGCCGAACACCGGCTCCGGCTCGACGATGACGTAGCCACCGGGTGAGAACTCGAGCTGCATCGCCTCGCCCGATCCGCGGCCGATCAGCGCGCCCGCGGACATCGACGACCGGGGCGTCACCGCCAGTCCGGCCGTCC
>JAPXRJ010000077.1:0-12196 GCA_033813615.1 Microthrixaceae bacterium
GCCATCGACCATCGCCGCGTCGACCACCTGACCCGAACCGGACCGCTGCGCCTCCAGCAACGCGCACACCATGCCGAACGCGAGCAGCATGCCGCCGCCACCGAAGTCACCGACCAGGTTGATCGGCGGTGTCGGCTTCTCACCCGCACGGCCGAGGTGCGCGAGCACGCCCGCCAGAGCGATGTAGTTGATGTCGTGCCCGGCGGTCGGAGCGTAGGGGCCGTCCTGACCCCATCCGGTCATGCGCCCGAAGACCATCCGGGGGTTGCGTTCGGCGCACACATCGGGGCCGAACCCCAGGCGCTCGGCGACGCCGGGGCGGAAGCCCTCGATCAAGCCGTCGGCGTGCTCGACCAGATCGAGGAGCACCGACAGGCCGTCGGGTGACTTGAGGTCGAGTGCGATCGATCGGCGCCCGCGGTTGAGGATGTCCGACGGCGGATTGGCAGGGTCGCCACCCAAGGCGTTGGCCGTCCGGTCGACGCGGATCACGTCCGCGCCCATGTCCGCCAGCATCATCGCAGCGAACGGGCCTGGCCCGATGCCGGCGACCTCGATGATCCTGACCCCGCTCAACGGTCCCACTACGTGCCCCCTCGACTCCGGACTGAACGTCGCGAAATGATCGTGGAGAGGGAGTGTTCCTGCGGCCGACCCCCGGGTCAAACCGCGAGCGGGTCAGGCCGCGATCGCGTCACACCACGAGGTCGGATCGAGACGCCGGCAGCAGCCCTGACAGCGCCGGCGCCTACGCCATGTGGACGACGTGTCCGTCGACGAAGGTCGCCCTGACGTCGAGTCCCTCGTCGAGCACGACCAGATCGGCGACGTCGCCGGGCCGCAACGCCACCTCGGGCAGTCCCAGGAGCCTGCGTTGCACTCCGCCGCATGCGTCGACGGCGTCGGGCACGTCCAAGCCGAGGTGCACCAGGTTCCGCAGAACCTCGATCGGGGTGGCAAGGCTGCCCGCCAAGGTGCCGTCCGCGAGCGTCGCCCGCCGTTCACGGATGGAGACGATCGTTCCCGACCCCTCCTCCCAGTCGTCGAGGGAGCCGAGCCCGGCGGGCGCGATGGCGTCGGTGGTGGCGGCGACGCGACCCTCGGCCGACTTCAGCGTGAGGCGCACGGTCTCGTCGGCGACGTGGGTGCCATCGACGATCAGACCGAGCACGAGCGACGGACGAACCAGGGCGACCGCTGCCGGGCCGGGGTCGCGGGAGCTCAGCCGCCGGTGCGCGTTCCAGCAGTGGGTCAGGTGACGGGCGCCGGCGGCGATGGCCGCGACCGTCTGGTCGACGTCCGCGTCGCTGTGGCCGATGCTGACGACCACGCCCCGTCCGGCCAGGTGTTCGACGACCTCGATGGCACCCGGCAGCTCGGGAGCAACGGTCATGAAGCCGACGAGGCCGGTGTCGACGAGCCGGTCGGCCACCTCGATCGACGGTGCGAGGAACGTCGTCTCGTCGTGCGCACCCTTGAACAGCGGGTTGAGGAACGGGCCCTCGAGGTGCGCCCGCAGCATCCGGGTGCCGGAGGGCGACAGCGCGTTGCGCTGCTCCGCGGCCACCTCCTCCAGCACGGACAGCGAGGAGAGGTATCCGTCGAGGTCCAGGCCGTAGAAGGTCGGCTGCACTGCCGTGGCGCCGTGCGCGGCGAGCGCTGCCGCCGCGTGTCGGTAGCCATCGGGGTCGGCGCGGCGCAGGTCGACGCCGGCGAAGCCGTTGACCTGCAGGTCCACCAGGCCCGGGACGACGATGTCGGAGCGACGGCCGTGGTAGCCCACAGCCACCTCGGCCACCCGACCGTCGTCGCCGACGCGCACGTCGCCGACCAACACCTCGCCGTCGACGAGCGCCGCGCTGACCCCGAGCAGTCGCCCGCTCACGGGTGGGGCACCGCGACCGGGTCACCGCCGACCGCAGCGGACCGGTAGGTCGCGTCGGCGAGCACGTGCGCCCTCAACGCGTCGTCGACGTCGGGACGGAGCCGATCCGGCGTGCCGCCGGTCAGGTGGACCTCGACCGCCCGGAGGAAGTCCTCCTCGGCGCTCGGCGTGGCGATCCCCCTGTCGGCCAGCCAGGGGACCAGACCGGCCCCGCCGACGGTCTCCTCGCCGTGCGACGTCTGACGGATCACCGGTCCGACGTCGTCGGACACGAGCGTGATGGTGGCCCGCTCGCAGAACACCTCGATGCGTCGTTGGCTGGGGCGGCTCAGCACGTCGTGCCAGACCGACGCCAGGTTGCCGGTGGCACCGCTCGAGAACCGCAGCAGCGCGCTGACCGAGTCCTCGATCCCGTCGATGCCGTGGAAGAACGAACGCTGGGCACCGATCGAGTCGACCGGACCGAGCAGCCACTCGAACAGGTCGAGGTCGTGTATCGAGTGCTCCATCAGCGCACCGGATCCGGCGAGGCTGACGTCGCCCCGCCACGTCGATGCGTACATGCCCTGGGTCGGGATGTACTGGTCGTCGCGGAACACCACGTTCATCACCCGACCAGAGCTCGGATCCTGGATCATGTGCCGCATCACGAGCAGCGTCGGACTGGAGCGCATGACGAGGCCGACCATGTTGGCGATGCCGGCGGCCTTGACGACGTCGACCAGCTCGCGGGACCGGGCGAGATCGAGCGACAGCGGCTTCTCGCAGAACAGCGGCAGGCCGGCATCCGCCACGAGTCGCACCATCGGAAGGTGCTCGGAGGTCCAGGTGCAGACGAACACGGCGTCGGAGTCGTCGATCACCTCCTGCGCCGTGGCGCACACCGCAGCACCCTGGCCTCCCGCGAGCCCTCGTGCACGATCGGTGTCGGGATCGAAGACCGCGACGATCCGGTGGTCTGGGCCGCCACCGTCGCGAAGGGCGTTGAGCTGGACGGCGTGGTACGCGGCGATCAGCCCCGCACCGAGGAACCCCACACGGATCGACACCGCCGCAGCGTACGGCCTGCGGCACCCCCGCCGGCTCCCGGTTGGGGTGCGACGAGGCCACGACGGGATCGGGTGCGGCAGCTGCAGATGGTCCACGAATCGTGGCTACCGTGCGCTGTGTGAGCCGAGCACGCACCGATGACCTGACGCGGACCTCGACGTTCGTGGTGAGCAGCCGCCAGGGGCGACCGAACCGACCCTCGACGGACTGCCCGTTCTGCATCGGCGGGTTGGAGGCACCCGAGCCCTACGACGTGAGGTGGTTCGTCAACCGGTGGCCATCCATGGACGACGACCGCTGCGAGATGGTGCTCTACACGCCGGATCACGACGCCGAGTTCTGGTCGCTCGGCAACGACGGCGCGCGCCGGGTGGTCGACCTTTGGGCCGATCGCACCGCTGCGCTCGGGGCGCGCGACGACGTCGAGTACGTCCTGGTCTTCGAGAACCGCGGCGCCGAGGTCGGCGCCACGATCCCCCACCCGCATGGCCAGATCTACGCATACCCCGAGGTACCTCCGGTGCCGCTGCGTGAGCTGGTCGACGGAGTGCTCCGCCCGGAGCTCGTCGACGACGAACTGGTCGTCGGCCGCAGCGGCGACTGGCTCACCTGGGTGCCGCACGCTCCGCGCTGGCCCTACGAGCTCCGCCTGGCTCCACTCGGCGATGCCGTGCCGGACCTCGTCGATGCCGCGTGCGACCGCGACGGGCTGGCCGCCGCCCTCGTCGACGCCCTCGCCCGACTCGACCAGCTCTTCGATGCGCCGATGCCGTACATGATGTGGATCCACCAACGCCCGACCGACGGGCGCGACTGGCCCGACGCCCGGCTCCACGTCCACATCGAACCGCTCTACCGCTCCGCCGGCGTCCAGCGCTACGTGGCCGCGGCGGAGCAGGGCGCGGGCATCTACTTCGATCCGATCGACCCTGCCGAAGCCGCCGCGACGCTCAGGGACCTGCCGGGAGCCGGAGCGCTCACCTCCGGGAGCCCTCGGTGACGGTCACCGCGTGGGCACCCGGGCGTGTGAACCTCATCGGCGACCACACCGACTACATGGGTGGACTCGTGCTGCCCATGGCCGTGCAGCTCGGCACCCGCATCACCGCCACGATCGACCCCCCGGGACCGGGGCACGGTCACCTGGTCCTGCGCTCCGATCGCCTGGACGGCATCGTCGAGTTGGCGCTCCCTGTGACCGACCCGACCTCGGTCGAACCCCGATGGGGTCGCTACGCGGCGGGCGTCGCAGCGGAGTTGGGTACCACCGTCGGAGCAACGCTCGAGGTGCGCTCGGACCTGCCGATCGGTGGCGGCTTGAGCTCGAGTGCGTCGCTGGCGGTCGCCGTCGCGCTCGCACTCGGAGCGGACGGCACGCCGCTGCACATCGCCCGGCTGTGCCAGCGTGCGGAGCAGGCTGCCACAGGCGTGCCGTGCGGGATCATGGACCAGCTCGCGGTCGCCGCCGGCGTCGACGGGCACGCCCTGCTGATCGACTGCGCCACCGATGACGTCACGCCGATCCGGATCCCGGAGAGCGCCGCGTTCTGGGTGGTCGACTCGGGCCAGGCCCGCGAGCTCGCAGGGTCGGAGTACGCCACACGTCGGACGCAGGCCGAGGCCGCCGCCGCGATCGTCGGCCCGCTCCCCCATGCGCTCGCCGCCGACATCGAGGCGATCGAGGACCCGGTCATGCGTGCTCGTGCCCGCCACGTCCGCACCGAGTGCGACCGCGTGCACGCCTTCGCCGCCGCGCTCGCCGGCGACGACCTCGTCCGGGCTGGCCAGCTGATGGTCGACAGCCATCGATCGCTGCGCGACGACTACGAGGTCTCGACACCGGTGCTCGACGCCCTCGTCGACCGGCTCGTCGGCGTCGACGGCGTCTTCGGCGCTCGACTGACCGGCGCCGGCTTCGGCGGGTGCGTGGTGGCGCTCGCCGACCCCGCCGTCGCGCTGGACGGGATCCGTGTGCGCCCGACCGCTGGCGCCACCGTCCGCCGGGGCTGATCGTTCGGTTGCCAACACCACGCCGGCGAGCGGCTCACCCGCCGAACTTGTACGCCACCGACCACATGCGCGCCACTCACGTACAAGTTCGTCGTGTCCGACCGGTCACAAATCGAACTTGTACGCCACCGACCACATGCGCGCCGCTCACGTACAAGTTCGTCGCTCCCGATGCGACGGCCTACCCGGACGGGGTGTGCGGAGGCTGCTGGCGGGCCAGGAGCTGGGCCTTCTGGGCCTCGAACTCGGCGTCGTTCAGGTGGCCCTGGTCGCGGAGCGCGGCGAGCTTGGTCAGCTCGTCGGCCACCGAGCCGCCGATTCCCTCAGCCGGCGTGCGGATCCGGTCGAACTTGCGGTTCTCGTTGTCCTCCATGGTCTGGTACAGCAGGTTCTGCACCTTCACCGGATTGCGGATGTCCTCGAAGCGCTGTTCGCCGCCCGTCCCGGCGGACTCGATCATGAGATCACCGGCCCGCACCATCCGCTCGAACAGGTGCTGGTGGAAGAACACCGTGTTGATGCGCTCGAGGGGGATCTCGATGCCCCGCTTGGAGATGATCCCCTCGCGGTATATGCAGCGGTCGGTCGTGATCACGAAGTTCGTCGAGTACCACTTGATCAGCCGTTGGCACAGGTAGAGCACGCTCACCACGATGGCGAGGATCGCCAGCCACTTGGTGCCGGTACCGAACCAGCCCTCCCAGCCCTGGGTCAGCAGGTAGATGCCGAGGGCGATCGACAGCACCACCCAGACCACCGACCACATCAACATGATCCAGTGCGGGTGCTCGTCGACGACGACGTGCTCGTTCGCGTGGAGGTTGCTGCGGTCATAGGCCACCTCGACAGCGTAATGGCGTCCGGGCTGCGGTCCGCGGGATCGGCTGTCACGGCGCGCTGGTACGTTCGCCGCGGTGGCTCCCGAGACCCAACGGCTCCTGCGCGGCATGAACCCGGCCCAGGCGGAAGCCGTGGTGTCCGAGGCGTCACCCCTGCGCATCCTGGCCGGTGCCGGATCGGGCAAGACCAGGGTCCTCACGCATCGGATCGCGCACCGGGCCGAGGAGGGCACGCTCGACCCGGCACGGGTGCTGGCCGTCACCTTCACCCGCAAGGCCGCAGGCGAGATGCGAGAACGGCTCGCCAGGCTGGGCCTGCGCGACGGCGTGCACGCAGGGACGTTCCACGCGATCGCCTATGCGCAGCTCCGTCAGCGGTGGGAGGAACGAGACGTGACGCCGCCCGAGCTGCTGGACCGCAAGGTCGGCTTCGTGGCCCGGCTCCTACCCGGCCGTGGCGGACGCAACGACCGCACCACACCGCTCGACGTCGTCGCCGAGATCGAGTGGGCGGCAGCGCGACGGATCACGCCCGAGCGCTATGAAGCCGAGGCGTCGCGGGCCCGGAGGCGTCCGCCCCTGCCGCTCGGCACCGTCGCCGGGGTGTACGAGCGCTATCTGGAGCAGAAGCGCCGCAAGCGACTGGTCGACTTCGACGACATCCTCCGGCTGGCCGCCCGCGACCTCGAGGCCGACCCGGTGTACGCATCGGCTCGGCGCTGGCGGTTCCGGCACCTGTTCGTCGACGAGTTCCAGGACGTGAACCCGCTGCAGTTCCACCTGCTCCAGCAGTGGCTCGGCCCCGACTCCGACGTGTGCATCGTCGGCGACCCCAACCAGGCGATCTACGCGTGGAACGGTGCCGATGCCCGCTATCTGGTGGACTTCGGGCACTTCTTCGGCGAGGGTGCGACGATCACCCTGGAGGACAACTACCGCTCGACCCCGCAGATCCTGGCCGTCGCCAACGGGGTGCTCCAGCAGGGTGCCAACGTCCCGATCAGGCTCCGACCGCACCGACCGGCCGGCGCCGTCCCCACGGTGCGGACCCACGCGGACGACACCGCCGAGGCTCGGGCGATCGCCCGGTCATGCCGCGATCACCACCGCCCGGGTGTCCCGTGGTCCGCCCAGGCGGTGCTCGTCCGCACGAACGCGCAAACGGCGCTGTTGGCCGAAGCGCTCACCGCGGCGGGCGTGCCGCATCGTGTCCGGGGCGCCGGCCGCCTGCTCGAGCAGCCGGAGGTCGTCGATGCGCTGCGCACCCTCCGCCAATCGGCGACGCTCGAAGTGGCGCTCGCGGACCTCGACCACGACGCCGCCTCCGGCACCCGCCTCACCGAGGAGCGCGCCGCCAACGTCGCCGAGGTCGTCCGACTGGGCCGGGAGTACCAGGCGTTGGAGCCCGCTGGCGACATCGCCGCGTTCCTCGCGTGGCTCACCACGACGCTCCGCGACGAGGACCGTGGCCGCGGCGACGCCGTGGAGGTCGTGACGTTCCACGCGGCCAAGGGCCTGGAGTGGTCGGTCGTGCACCTGGCCGGTTTGGAGGAGGGCTACGTGCCCATCCACCACGCCGAGACGGTCGAGGACATCGACGAGGAGCGCCGATTGCTCTACGTGGCGCTGACCCGCGCCCGCGACGAGCTCCACTGCACGTGGGCCCGCAAGCGGACGTTCGGCTCGCGGACGATGAACCGATCTCCGTCACCGTGGCTCGAATCGATCGAGGCCACGCTCGACGTCGCTCCCACCCAACTCAGCCGCACCAAGGGCGCCGAGCGCGCCCGGGCGGCGCGTTCCACGCTGCCCAGGACCCCCGCCGAGTCCGGCCCGGAGCGAGCGCTGTTCGACGCCCTCCGGAGCTGGCGGCGAGACCAGTCCCGCGCCGCGGACGTGCCGGCGTTCGTGATCTTCAACGACGCCACGCTGACCGCGATCGCGCGACGTCGACCCCGGTCTCGTGCCGAGCTGCTCGCTGTGTCGGGCGTCGGTCCAGTCAAGGCGCAGCGCTTCGGCGACGACGTGCTGCGCATCGTCGCCGCGGTGCGCAGCGACTGAGTCAGCCGTCGCGCTCTTCGACCAGCTGGCGGAAGAGCTCTGGGTCGAACGCGATGAAGAGGCCCTCGGCCTCGGCGCGCAGCTCGCCGTCGGCGACGATCGTGCCTTTGGCCCAGATCTTGCGTCCGTCGCGACGGTCCAGCCACCCCTCCATCTGCAACGGGGCGTGCAGCGGTGTCGGACGTCGATAGTCCACGCCCAGGTGGGCGGTCATCCCCTGGGTACCCGACATCGACTGCGCCGCTCCGAGGAGCTCGTCGAACGCTGCGGCGACGTAGCCGCCGTGCACGCAGCCGGGCGGACCTTCGTACGCGGCGCCGAACGTCACATCGCAGAAGACCCTGTCGCCGTCCTGGTGCAGATGCATCGGCGGCGACATCGGGTTGGCGAGTCCGATGAACGGGCTGTAGTCGAACGCCGATGCCCACCGTTGCTGGCCGCCGGGCATCTCGCCGGCGATCGCCGCCTCGGCGAAGCCGTCGTAGGACTGACCGGACGGGAGCGCGCCGAGCACCGCCGCCAGGTTCTCCAGGTCGTCGGCGGCCGATGCCAGGTCCTCGGTCGTCGCCGTGGTCGACACCAGCGACCCGATGATGTCGCGCATGGCCTGCGCCAGGCGTCGCACCTCCCGACGATGCGGCGTCTGCTCCAACGTCGCCAGACCCTCGATCCGCGGGCTCATCGGCAGGTCGTCGCCGGAGTCGCTCTCTGCGCTCACGTCGGATCCAGCTCGTACACCGCCAGAACCGGTGCGTGGTCCGACGGCTTGGAGCCCTTCCGGGCGTTGCGGTCGATCAAGTCGACGGCCGCCCGCTCGGCCAACGACCGAGACGACAGCAGGTAGTCGATCCGCATGCCGCGGCGCTTGTGGAAGTCGCCGTTGCGGTAGTCCCAGTAGGAGTAGATCCCGTCCTCTGGGTAGCGCTCCCGCAGGGTGTCGACGAGCCCCCATTCGACCACACCGGCCAGCGCGTCGCGCTCCTCCGGCGTCACGTGCGTCGATCCCTCGAACGCGGCCGCGCTCCACACGTCCTGGTCCGTCGGCGCGATGTTCCAGTCGCCCAGCAGCACGAGCCGCTCTTCCGGCGAGTGGTGCGCGTCGAGGTGGGCCCGGAGCCGGCCGAGCCACGACAGCTTGTAGAGGTAGTGGTCCGCTCCGACCTCCCGGCCGTTCGGGACGTAGAGCGATCCCACCCGAACGCCCCCACAGGTGGCCCACAGCATCCGAGCGTCGGGGTCGGGCGCCTCACCGTCGTCGAACCCGGCGACGACGTCGTCGATGCCCACCCTGGACAGGATGGCCACGCCGTTCCAACGTCCCTGGCCGTGATGCACCGAGTCGTAGCCCAGGCGTTGGAAGTCCATGCCCGGGAACTGGGCGTCGGACATCTTGGTCTCCTGGAGGCACAGCACGTCGGGCCGCATCTCGGTGATCCACTCCTCGACCCGCGGCATCCGGGCGTTGAGCGAGTTGACGTTCCACGTCGCGATCAGCACCGGCGGCAATCTATGCCATCGTCCGCACCCGTTCCGGGGGCGCACGCAGCGGCCTGCCGAAAGGGGGCGATCACGTGCGGATGCCTCCGGGCCGGCGCGCTGACGCCGGTAGGCTCGGAGCCGTGAACGACTCCCCCTCCCCGGCAGGATCGCACCCATCGAGCGTTCCCGATCCCGCCGCCTCGGAACCTCTCGGCCCCAACGCGTGGCTGGTCGAGGAGATGTACGAGCAGTATCGGTCCGACCCCACATCGGTCAGCGAGACCTGGCGCGACTTCTTCACCGACTACACCCCACCGGGTCGCCCGACGCCCGTCGCCACACCGCCCGTCGCCACAGCGACCGTGGCCACCCCGGCGGCCACGCCCACACCCACGCCCGGTCCCGCCGTGAACGGCAACGCCGCCGCGGGGACCGCGCCGGGAGCTGCGACCGCACCCGCCGAAGGTGCAGCCGAAGACCCCGGTGAGCCGATCCGCGGCGTCGGTGCCCGCATCGTCGCCAACATGGAAGCCAGCCTGGAGGTGCCGACCGCCACGTCGTTCCGGGTGGTTCCGGCCAAGCTGCTCGAGATCAACCGCAGCGTGATCAACGGCTACCTCGGACGAACCAGGGGTGGCAAGGTCAGCTTCACCCACATCATCGGCTACGCGATCGTCCGGGCGATCTCCGGCCACGTCCCGGTGATGAACAACCACTTCGCCGAAGGCGCCGACGGCAAGCCCCGCCTGGTGCGCCAGGCTCACGTCGGGTTGGGCCTCGCTGTCGACATGGAGAAGTCCGACGGCTCCCGCACGCTCGTGGTGCCGGTCATCAAGGACGCCGACACGATGGACTTCGCCGAGTTCAGCGCCGTGTACGACGAGCTGATCCGCAAGGCCAAGACCAACAAGCTGACCGTCGAGGACTTCCAGGGCGCCACGGTCACGCTGACCAACCCGGGCACGATCGGCACGGAGCGCTCCGTCCCACGTCTCATGCCCGGACAGGGAGCGATCGTCGGTGCCGGCGGGCTGGACTTCCCCACCGAGTACGCCGGAGCCGACCCCCGCACGCTCGCGGATCTGGGCATCTCCAAGGTGCTCACGCTGAGCTCCACCTACGACCACCGCATCATCCAGGGTGCCGAGTCGGGTCTGTTCCTCAAGAAGATCCATCAGCTGCTGCTCGGAGAAGACCGCTTCTACGACGAACTGTTCAGCGCGATCGGTGTGCCGTACGAAGCGGTCCGCTGGCGTCAGGACGTCGTGGGCGACGAGGGCCGTGAGACGTCCCAGGTCGTCAAGCAGATGCAGGTGTCGACGCTGATCAACATGTATCGGATGCGGGGTCACCTGATCGCCGATCTCGACCCGCTCGCGGCGAAGCCGCCGGAGATGCACTCCGAGCTCGACCCCGCGACCTACGGGTTGACCATCTGGGACCTCGACCGTGAGTTCCTGACCGGCAGCGAGAACGGGATCTACGCGCCGGTCGGCGGCGTGCCACGTCAGCAGCTCGGCGACCTCCTCCGTGTGCTCCGCGACGCCTACTGCCGGACGATCGGCATCGAGTACGGACACATCCAGGAGCCCGAGGAGAAGCGCTGGATCCAGGAGCACGTCGAGGGCGGCTCGAACCGCCTGGAGGTCGAGGACCAGCGCCACATCCTGGGTCGACTCAACGCCGCCGAGGCACTCGAGAAGTTCCTGGCCACCAAGTACCTGGGCCAGAAGCGGTTCGGGTTGGAGGGCGCCGAATCGTTGATACCGATCCTCGACGCGCTGCTCGAGGAGGCGGCCGACGGCGACATGGACTCGGCGGTCATCGGCATGCCGCATCGCGGCCGCCTGAACGTGCTCGCCAACATCGTCGGCAAGTCGCTCGACCAGCTCTTCCGCGAGTTCGAGGGCTACGTCGACCCCGACTCCATCCAGGGCTCCGGCGACGTGAAGTACCACCTGGGCCAGGAAGGGGAGTTCGTCAGCCGCAACGGCGCCGAGCTGCCCGTACGGCTGGCTGCCAACCCGTCGCACCTGGAGGCGGTCGACCCGGTCGTCGAAGGCATGGCTCGGGCGCGGATGGACGAGATCCCCCACGACCGGACCCGCCGGTTCCCTGTCCTGCCCATCCTGATGCACGGTGACGCGGCGTTCGCCGGCCAGGGCGTGGTCGCCGAGACGCTCAACCTCAGCCTCATCAAGGGATACCGCGTCGGAGGGACGATCCACGTGATCGTCAACAACCAGCTCGGCTTCACGACACCACCGGAGTCCGCTCGCAGCTCCGAGTACTCGACCGACGTCGCCAAGGTCGTGCAGGCCCCGATCATCCACGTGAACGGCGACGACCCCGAGGCGTGCGTGCGCGTGGCGCGGCTGGCGTTCGCCTATCGCCAGCGGTTCCACAAGGACGTCGTGATCGACATGGTGTGCTACCGCCGCCACGGCCACAACGAGGGCGACGACCCGAGCTACACGCAGCCGATCATGTACCGCACGATCGACGGGCTGCGCAGCGTGCGCAAGCGCTACGTGGAGACGCTGGTGCGACGAGGCGACCTCACGCTCGACGAGGCCGAGCAGGCGCTCGCCGACTTCCACGCCCGCATGCAGTCGGCGCTCGACGACACGCGCCAGTCCGCTCCCGACGAGGAGATCGTCGCCGCACCGCACCCGCCGAGCCCGGGCGTCCTACCCCACATCGAGACCGGTGTGGCCAAGGCCGAGCTCGACCGCGTGTACGCGGCGCTCGACACCGTGCCCGAGGACTTCACCGTGCACCCCAAGCTGGCCAAGCAGCTCGAGGCGCGAACCAAGCTGTTCCAGGGTGGTGAGGTCGACTGGGCGCTGGCGGAGAGCCTGGCGTTCGGGTC
>JAPXRJ010000078.1:0-11996 GCA_033813615.1 Microthrixaceae bacterium
GACGGCGACGAGTACCACTTCCTCGTCATGACCAAGGGCGGCGGTTCGGCGAACAAGACGTTCCTGTTCCAGGAGACCAAGGCGCTGCTCAACCCCGACTCCCTGCTGAAGTTCGTGGACGAGAAGATCAAGACGCTCGGCACGTCCGCCTGTCCGCCGTACCACCTGGCGATCGTCATCGGCGGCACGTCAGCGGAGATGAACCTCAAGACCGTCAAGCTCGCGTCGGCCCGCTACCTCGACGGCCTGCCTGCCGAGGGCAACGGCCTGGGCCACGCGATCCGCGACGTCGAGCTCGAGGCGCAGATCTGGCAGCTGGCCGCGGACACCGGCATCGGCGCACAGTTCGGCGGCAAGTACTTCTGCCACGACGTCCGGGTGATTCGCCTGCCGCGGCACGGAGCGTCGTGCCCCGTCGGCATCGGAGTGAGCTGCTCGGCGGACCGCCAGTCCGTCGGGAAGATCACGGGGCAGGGCGTGTTCGTGGAGCAGCTCGAGACCGATCCCGCGCACTACCTGCCGGAGGTCACCGACGAGCACCTGGGCGACGACGTGGTCCACATCGACCTCAGCCGTCCGATGGACGACATCCGCGCCGAGCTCAGCCGCTACCCGGTCAAGACCCGTCTGTCGCTCAGCGGTCCGATGATCGTCGCCCGCGACATCGCGCACGCCAAGCTCAAGGAGCGCATCGAGCGGGGCGAGGGACTGCCGCAGTACGTCAAGGACCACCCGATCTACTACGCCGGCCCGGCCAAGACCCCCGACGGCATGGCGTCGGGTTCGTTCGGTCCGACCACGGCGGGGCGGATGGACAGCTACGTCGATCTCCTGATGGCCAACGGCGGCAGCTTCGTCACCCTCGCCAAGGGCAACCGCTCCGCCCAGGTCCGCAACGCGTGCAAGGCCCACGGCGGGTTCTACCTGGGCTCGATCGGTGGTCCGGCCGCGATCCTCGCCCAGGACGCCATCAGGAAGGTCGAGGTGCTCGAGTACCCCGAGCTCGGCATGGAGGCGATCTGGAAGATCGAGGTCGAGGACTTCCCGGCCTTCATCATCACCGACGACAAGGGCAACGACTTCTTCGCCGACCTGCTGTAGCACGGCGGGGTTCGGGTCGAACCGCGGGCGGGCTGGCAGACTGCCGGTCGTGGAGGTCACCCTCTTCACCAACCTCCTGGGCGCGTTCGGGCTGGGCGCGGCATCGGGCCTGAACCCGTGGATCCCACTCCTCGGGCTCGGTGTGGCGCAGCGGCTGGGAGTGGTGGAGCTCTCGTCGAGCTTCGACTGGCTGGGCGCCACACCGACGCTGATCGCGCTCGGCGTGCTGTTCGCCCTGGACCTGATCGGCGACAAGATCGCGCTGATCGACTCGGCGCTGCACGGGGTCGGCCTGGTCGTCGCGCCGGTGTCGGGTGCGATCGTGTTCGCCGCCCAGGAGAACCTGCTGAGCAACTCGCACCCGTTCCTCGCCGGCGGCGTCGGCCTGGTGCTGGGAGGATCGGTGCAGCTGGCGCGCAGCGCGCTCCGTCCCGCGGTGACCGCCACGACCGGCGGCGTGGGCAACCCGGTGCTGAGCACGATCGAGGACGTGTGCTCCACGGTGCTGACGGTGCTCGCCGTGCTGGTGCCGGTGCTCGCGTTCGTGGCGCTCGTCGCCCTCGTCGTGTGGGCGGTCCTGCTCTACCGCCGATGGCGGGAGCGACGGGCGATCAGACGGGCAGACCGACCCGGTTCGCCGAGCACACCCGTGCCAGAGCCGCCTGCGAGTCCCTGAACGAGCGCATCTGTCGTTCGACATCGCTCGTCCGACGCTGGAACAGCCAGGCGATGCGCCCGGAGATGTGACGGCTGCGGTTCGTGGCCATGATCTCCCATCGGCGGGAACCGTCGACGATCAAGGCATCGGGTGGACGCCGCCGATGCTGGCCGCGTTCTTGGGCATGGACGACCAGTAGGTGGTCCGTGGTGCCCAAGTTCGGGCGCTGATCGGCATGTGGCCGCGATCTTGGGCACGGGGGACCGGTGGGTGGTCCGTGGTGCCCAAGTTCGGACGAGGTGAGGTCGCGGTGCGAGTGACGCGATCACCCGTCGCGTGGCACGGTTGCGGACGGAGGGACGACCACCGGGGGAACTGGCATGGCCGATCTGATCATCCGCAACGGCAACGTCGTGGACGGCACGGGCGCGCCGCCACGCGTCGCCGACGTGGCCGTGACCGACGGCGTGATCACCGCGGTCGGCACCCCGGACGCACCGAGGCTCGACGGTTCGGCCGGCCGACAGGTCGATGCGGAGGGCCTGCTGGTCACGCCCGGCTTCGTCGACCTCCACACGCACTTCGACGGCCAGGTCACCTGGGACCCGATGGTGAAGCCCTCCTCGCTGCACGGGGTGACCACGATCGCCATGGGGAACTGCGGCGTGGGGTTCGCGCCGGCGGCGCCGGACCGACACGACTGGCTGATCGGCCTGCTGGAGGGGGTCGAGGACATCCCCGGCACGGCGCTGGCCGAAGGCCTCACGTGGGACTGGGAGACGTTCCCCGAGTACCTCGACTCGGTGGCCGCCAAACCGCACACGGTCGACATCGGTGCACATGTGCCGCACGCCGCGCTGCGCACCTACGTGATGGGCGAGCGCGGCGCGGACCACGCCGAGGCTCCGACCGAGGACGAGATCGACCGGATGGCGGCGCTGGTGGAGGAGGCGCTCGGCGCGGGTGCGATCGGCTTCGCCACCTCGCGCACCGAAGTCCACCGGACCAGCGCCGGCGACAACATCGGCACGCTCACCGCCGGCGATGCCGAGCTGCTCGCGATCGCCGCGGCGATGGCCCGGGCCGGCACCGGTGTGACCCAGTTGATCAGCGACCTCTACCAGACGCCTGACGACCGGGTCGCCCAGGAGGAGCTCGACCTGCTGGAGCGGTTCGTCCGCGCCAGCGGTCGTCCGCTCAGCTTCACGATGCAGCAGGCGTACCACTCGCCGCAGCGGTGGCGGTTCCAGATGGACTGGGTCGACCGCATGGTGGCGGACGGTCTCGACGTGAAGGCGCAGGTGGGCGTCCGCCCGATCGGTGTGCTGCTCGGCATGCAGGCCACGGCGAACCCGTTCCTGTTCAGCGCGTCGTATGCGGAGCTGGCACAGCTCGACCTGGCTGAACGCGTCGCCGCGCTGTCGAACCCGGAGCGCAAGCGCCGCGTCCTGGCGGAGCACGCAGAGGTCGCGGCCACGTTGGAGCCGGGCATCCTGCAGCAGATCATGTGCGGGTTCGACATCACCTTCGAGATGGCCGACCCGGTGGACTACGAGCTGCACACCGACCGCTCGATCGGGGCGCGGGCCAGAGCCGCGGGGGTCGAGCCGATCTCGATGGTCTACGACCTGCTGCTCGAGCGCGATGGGGAGCAGCTGCTGTACCTGCCGCTGTTCAACTTCGCACACGGCGACTTCGACGACCTGCAGGAGATGGTGACCGCGCCGAACGTGCTCTTCGGGCTGTCCGACGCGGGAGCGCACTGCGGCGCGATCTGCGACGCCTCGATGACGACCTCGTCGCTGGTGGTGTGGAGCCGTGACCGTCGCGACGGTGACCCCATCCCGGTCGAGGACATCGTCCACGGCCACACGCAGCGCAACGCCCGTCACGTCGGCTGGTTCGATCGCGGGGTCGTCGCCCCCGGTCACGTCGCCGACCTCAACGTGATCGAGCTCGACGCCCTGGCATGTCATCCGCCGACGATCGTTCACGACCTGCCGGCGGGTGGCCGACGCCTCATGCAGACGGCATCGGGCTACCACCGAACGTTCAAGTCGGGAGTGGAGACCTTCGTCGACGGCGAGCCCACCGGCGCGCTGCCGGGCGAGCTGCTCCGCGGCACCCGCCCCACCCCGACTTGACCGGCCCCGAAGTGCCGCCGGTGGTCAGAGCGGGTGGCGACGGAGGACCGAGCGGGCCGCCGCCCGGCCGCACATGCCGTGGACGCCGCCGCCAGGCGGTGTGGACGACGAGCACAGGAACAGGCCGTCGACCGGCGTCGACCACGGGTCGAGCGACGGCACCGGCCTGGTGAGGAACTGCAGCAGGTCCGACACGCCGCCGTTGATGTCGCCGCCGACGTAGTTCGGGTTGTACGACTGCAGCTCCGGTGCGGTCATCGTGCGACGGGCCAGGATCACGTCGCGGAAGCCCGGAGCGAACTGCTCGATCCGGTCCTCCATGGCCTTGGTCATGTCGAGGTCGCAGTCGGCGGGCACGTGGCAGTAGCCCCACAGGGTGTGCTTGCCCTCGGGCGCCCGGGTCGGATCGAACAGCGACTGCTGGGCGAGCAGCAGGAACGGCGCGTCGGCGACGCCGCCGTCGATCACCGCCTGCTCAGAGGAGCGGACCTCGGCGAGGGTGCCGCCCAGGTGGACGGTGCCGGCTCTGGCGGTCGCCGGGTCGAGCCACGGGACCGGCTCGTCGAGCGCCCAGTCGACCTTGAACACGCCGGGCCCGTAGCGGAAGCGCTCCAACCGGCGGCGGTACCCGACGGGGAGACGGCTTCCGGCCAGGTCGATCAGCTGGCGCGGCGTCACGTCGCAGATCACCGCCCGTGCCGGTGGCAGCTGGTCGAGCGAGCTGATGTCCTCTCCGCAGCGCAGCTCGCCGCCGTGCTCGGCGAGCAGCGCGACCAGACCGTCGGCGATGGCTTGTGAACCACCCCTCGCCATCGGCCAGCCGACGACGTGGGCGAGCTGGCCCAGCAGCATCCCGAAGCCGGCGGTGATCGGGGCGTCGAGCGACAGCATCGAGTGGGCGGCCATGCCGGCGAGCAGCGCTGCGCCGTCGTCGCCTTTGAACCGTCGTCGACCGAGCGCGGACGCGGACCAGATGCCGTCGCGGCCGTACCGTGCCAGCAGCAGCGGGTGACGCGGCGGCAGCGAGAGCGGGTCGAGGAGCGAGTCGACGAGGTCGAGCCCGCTGCGCACACTCGGTCCGAACAACCGCTCCCACGGCCGGCCGTCGACCCCCAGGTTCACGGCGGTGGCGGCCAGTGACCGCTCCTGCAGCACCGAGTGGCCCGGACGCAGCGCGTGGGCCAGGGGGGCGTCGGGATGCACCCACTCCACGCCCACTCGTTCGAGGTCGAGGTTGCGCAGCGCTGGTGACGCCAGCCCGAGCGGGTGGATGGCGGAGCACACGTCGTGGCGGAATCCAGGGAGGGTGAGCTCGGCGGTCCGAGTGCCGCCGCCCGGCGTGGCGCCCCGCTCCAGCACGAGCACCTTCCAGCCCGCCTGCGCCAGCTCGAGGGCGGCAACCAGGCCGTTGGGGCCGCTGCCGACGACGACGGCGTCGAACTCGTTGCTCACGGCAAGCAGCCTACGGGCACCGACAGGAACGCTGCGATCCACGGCGCGGCTGCGCGGCGGTCGGGCAGGATGCGCCCTCGTGAGCACCCGATCCGACCTACAGGCCCTGCGTCGCCACCGAGTCCCGACCTGGTGGTCCGACGCCAAGCTCGGCATCTTCGTGCACTGGACGCCGGCGTCGGTTGCCGGGTTCGCTCCCGTCGACTCCGAGATCGGCGACCTGCTGGCCGCAGCGGCACCGGACGCGCTGGCCGAGAACCCCTACACGGAGTGGTACGAGAACTCGCTGCGGTTCCCGGGCAGCTCGGCCAGCCGGTATCACCGCGACACCTATGGCCTGATGCCCTACGTCGAGTTGGCCGACCGCTACCGGGACGGCCTGACGACCTGGGATCCCGACGCGTGGGCCCGGCGCTTCGCCGCCACCGGCGCCCGCTACGTGGTGCTCGTCACCAAGCACCACGACGGGTTCTGCCTCTGGCCGTCCGCGGTCGCGAATCCACATCGCGACGGCTGGCATGCCGGTCGCGACGTCGTCGGTGAGCTTCGGGAGGCGGTGCTCGGTGCGGGGATGCGCTTCGGCGTCTACTACTCGGGTGGTCTCGACTGGACCTTCGACGACCGGCCGATCGGCAACCTCGGGTCGTTGCTGGCGGCGATCCCGCGCGGTGAGTACCCGGCGTACGCCGAGGCGCAGGTGCGCGAGCTGATCGAGCGGTACCGGCCGAGCGTGCTGTGGAACGACATCGCATGGCCCGCTCCGGCGAAGGCGCTGTGGTCGCTGCTCGACGACTACTACCGGGCCGTTCCCGACGGCGTGGTCAACGACCGGTGGATGCCGTGGTCGCCGGTGATGGGTGCAGCCCGCAACCGATGGGTGCGCCGAGCCGCCGACTCCCTCAACGCCCGTTCGACCAGGTCGCACGGTGGGCTGGTGCCACCCAAGCCGCCGTTCTTCGACGTGCAGACGCCGGAGTACGTCGTGTTCGACGACGTGCGGTCCCGTCCGTGGGAGTGCGTGCGGGGGATGGACCAGAGCTTCGGCTTCAACCGGGCGTCGCGTCCCGAGGACTTCCTGTCGCCCGACGAGCTGCTCGACATGGCCGCCGACATCACCGCCAAGGGCGGCAACCTGTTGCTCAACGTCGGACCGCGCGGCGAGGACGCGTCGATCCCCGACGAGCAGGTCGCACTCCTCGAACACCTGGCCGGCTGGTCGGGATCCGGCGGACCCGGCCACGCCATGTTCGGATCGCGGCCCTGGGTCCGTCCTGCTGCACAGGCACGTGGAGCCGATGGCTCGTCGTCGCCGATCAGGTTCTGGGCCACGGACCGCCACGTCGACGTGGCGGTGCTCGGTGCGGTCGGCGCCGGTGACGACCTGTTCGTGCCGGGACTGGCGACCACGCCGACGACGACGGTGCACGACGTGGGCTCTGCGTCGGCGCTGGAGTGGTCATCGGAACGGGGCGGGTTGCGCGTGAGGGTGGCGAGTGCGGTCGACCACCCCGTGCTGCGCTGCCGCGACGTCGATGCCGTCGGTTGACCGTGACGGCCACGACCTCCGGCCCCCTGGTCGCGCCGCCTACGATCGCTCCGTGAGCTCGAACCGGCGGACGGGAGCGGTCGCCGCGACACTGCTGGGGGTCGGCCTCGTCCTCATGATCGCTCCGCCGCTGTTGCGCGACGGCGTCTGCGGGATCACCTCCTGCGCGGACCAGGTGCCGGTCATCGCGGTGTCCCGGGTGTCGCCGAACGAGCTCGCCGTGGTGGTCCCGGATGAGGCGGCCCCCAGGGTCAGGACCGTCGAGCTCCTCATCGGCGGAGGTGGCGCGTCGGGCTCCCGTCAGTGGCTGATCCGCCGTGAGCTCGGCGCCGGCGAGGAACCCACGACCTTCGTGATCGGGGCGGAGACCGAAGGCTTCCGCACCGTCGTCCCGCTGGAGGCGGAGCTCGACGACGGCATGTGGACCGTGCAGGTCGGATTCGCCTGCACCACGGCGTCGCTCCCGTTCGATCCCGCAGCGATCGCCGTCGGCGAGGTCCGGTCCTGGGACGGCGTCATGGACGGCGCCGAGTTCGCGCCGAACGCGAACACGTCGGAGAAGTGCGCCACGGAGCGCGGCGGCGCCGAGGTGGCGCTGCTCGTCGTCGGTGCGGTGCTGGCCATGGCCGGTGCCGTGCTCGGCATCGTGGTCGTGCTGCGTCGCCCCGTCCGGTTCCCCGAGGATCACGGCGACGGGCAGCGGGCGGGCGACGACCGCGACGACGTCGCCGGATCGAACTAGGGACGTCGGTTCGTGAACGACCAGCGGGTGGCGTTCGTCCTGGCCGGTGGGGGCTTCAAGGGCGCGTTCGAGCTTGGTGCCCTGCAACACCTCATCCTCGAGGTCGGGATCGTGCCCGACGTGATCACGGCGACGTCCGCGGGTGGCGTGCTCGGCACCGTCGTGGCCCAGGGCCGGGACGTCGACGCGTGCGGTGTGCGCCTCGGGGAGGCCGAGGCCGACCTGATGGCGATGACGCGCACGGACGTCGTGTTCGGTGAGCAACCGTGGTTGCGGGAGCTCGATGGGACCTCCGTGGCCGACCACATCCACCGACTCGTCCGCCAGCACGGACGTCCTGAGCTCGACGACGACTGGGACGAGCTCGAAGCCGAAGCGCTCGCCGTCATCGGGACCGACGCGCCCGAAGAAGCGAGCGCGCCGCGTGCGGCCGCGGGCGCTCGGCGAAACCCGTTCGAGCAGATCGCGTCCACCACGCGAGCTCTCGTCGACGGGCAACGCGCCGCGCGCGGACTGCCGCGAGCCGCGTTGAACCTCGACCCGTTCGAAGCATCGATCCGCGGGCGGCGCGACGTCGGGATCGCGACCGTCGACCCGGCGCTCGTCGCCCGTCCGGGGATGGACCTCCGGCTCGCCGTCACCGCGTTGAAGGCGAAGGAGACCCACTACGTGACCGAGGCAGGGCACCTGGTGGGCTCCGACGCTCGCTCCCCGATCCCCGGCGCCGACGGCATCGACGTCATCGACGGGGTGATCGCCTCGGCGAGCGTGCCGGGTGTGTTCCCGCCTCGCTCGCTGGGCAAGGACCACTACGTCGACGGTGGGTGCCTGCAGAACATCCCGCTCCAGGCGGCCGTCGACCTGGGGGCGACAGCGATCTACACGCTCGTCGCCGTTCCGGTTCGACCGGCGAAGAAGACCTTGTCGTTGTGGGCCGCCGAGTCACTCGGGTACATGTCGACGCAGGTGGAGAACCTCGCGATCGACCTGCCGTCGGGCTGCACCAACACCGTCATCGAGCCGACGATCGAGGTCGTCGCCTCGTTCGAGGTGCACCCCGGCCTCATGCGGATCGACATGCACTACGGCCGGATGCGTGCCGAGGAGTGCCTCGCCGGGATGGACGATGGGCTCGACCCGATCGTGAAGATGGCCAGCGACACGCTGACCACCATGCGGCTGATGGCCTGGCGCTTCGAGCATCGCTGCATCGAGAGCGGCCGCGTCGACGGCGAGCAGCTCGAACGGCTCCGACAGCTGAAGCGCTGCGTCCGCAGCGCGCTCGACGCCCGGTCTGCCCTCGGCCTCCCAGCACCGGACGGCTCCGACGAGTGGGGGCAGACCTGGGAGCTCCACGCGACCCCGCTGCCGGACGGCTTCCCGTCCGACCTCACCTGAGGTGAGCACGGCGTCCGGTGCCGGCCGACCACGAGGTCACGATCGCGACCTCGCATACACTCCGCGGAGCCTTCCGCGAAGTTCACCGCGGAAGTCCCGCCCACGTAGCTCAGGGGATAGAGCGTCGGTTTCCTAAACCGTGCGTCGCAGGTTCGAATCCTGCCGTGGGCGCCGGATGAACTGAACTCGGGACATCCGCGGTCGAGCGACGACCGTCGGTGGTCCATGGTCGTTGACGGCCGGTGCTCCGAGATCAGGCTGAGTTCGAGGTCCGGTACGCTCCCGGTCCGCCCCACCCCCGGGACGGCACGACCGCCCCGTCCCCACACCAGGAGTCCCATGGCACTCGACGACGATCTCAAGACGCTCGCGCAGGCCAAGAACTTCGCCGCGCTCACGACCTTGATGCCGGGCGGTCAGCCCCAGACGCAGATCATGTGGGTGCACGCCACCGACGACCAGGTGGTGATCAACACCCAGCTCGATCGCCAGAAGTACCGCAACGTCGTGGCTGACCCGCGGGTGACCGTCACCGTGTTCGACGCGGAGAACCCGTACCGCTACGTCGAGGCCCGGGGTGTCGTGGCGAGCACGCAGGACGGCGCGGCGGCGGGCGCGAGCATCGACGAGCTGTCGCAGAAGTACATGGGTCAGCCGTACGGGATGGGTCCGACCGACCGACGGGTCATCCTCTTCATCGACGTCGAGAAGGTGCACAAGAACGGCTACTGACCGTCAGGGCGGTCCGAGACGGCTCGACTTCGACGCGAAGCGCCGGCGTCAGGTCGAAGTTCGCTGGAGTCGGTGCAGTCGGTGCGCCACTCCCTTGAGCTCCTTGTGGAGCCCGACGAACTCGGTGTGCCGCTCCTCGTAGAGGGCGGACGCATCCGGGTCCGGACGGAACACCTGGTCGACGGTGGCGCACTCGGCCATGTCGGGCGGAGCGAGGTGCCCGGTGACCAGCCCGGCGAACAGCGCCGCGCCGCGCACGTTGGCCACCAGCGGCTGCGCCACGCGGTGCACTGGGCGGCCGATGACGTCCGCGTGGATCTGGCACCACACGTCGGACTGGGCGCCACCGCCGATGCCGCGCAGGTCCACGATCGGGTGCTTGAGCACGTCCTCCGACACGTCGAGCAGCCAGCGCACCTGGTGTGCCACTCCCTCGAGCACGGCGCGCACCATCTGCGGTCGACCGGCATCGATGCCGATGTTGAGGAACGCGGCCCGCACGGCCGTGTCGGCGTTGGGCGAGCGCATCCCCTTGAGCCACGGTGCGAACATCACGCCATCGGCCCCGGGCGCGACCTTCTCCGCCACGCGGTCCAGATCGGCCAGCGACGGGGTGCCGCTGGTCAGGCCGTCGTCAGGGGCGACCACCATGTCGAGCAGCCACTCCATGCTGGCGCCGCCGCAGTCGTGGTTGTTGACGAGCACGTACTGCCCTTCCAGAGCGGAGGGGAACGTGGCCATCTGGTTCATCAGCGACGTGCGCTTCGTCGGCGTGTGGCAGCCGACCCACGCGGAGGTGCTGATCGACAGGTGTCCGTGGAAGTCGTCGACCGCTCCCGAGCCGATCGTGGCGGCGTGGAGGTCGGGGAGCCCGGTGACCACCGGGGTGCCGGCGGGGATCCCGAGCTGGTCGGCGGACTCGGCGGTGACGCCGCCGACGACCGAGCGGATGGGTTGCAGCGGCGGCAGTCGCTCGAGGTCGGTGCCGGCGAAGCGGCACAGCAGGGGGTCGTAGTCGACGACGTCGAGCCGGCGGTTGTCGGTCACGAAGCTGGCGAGCATCGACGCCTGGCTGGCCGCCACGACTCCGGTCAGTCGCAGGTTGAGGAAGTCGACCGGTTCCATGAACCACTTCGTGTCCCGGTACACGTCGGGCTGCTCGTGGCGGATCCACAGGCGCTGACCCATCGGGTCGTTGCCCAGGGGACTCGGTGCGCCGCCGGTGCGGCGGATGAACTCGAGCACGACCCGTGGCCGGTAGCCCTCGACCGCCACCTTGCCGCCGAGCTGGCGGGCAGCCAGGTGCTGGGCGCGTTGGTCGAGCCAGAGGATGCAGTCGCCGACAGGGCTTCCGTCGGCTCCGACCGGCACGGTCGATCCCCACTGCCCGGTGCACGCCACGGCGACGATCTGGTCCGGTGTCGCCGCCCCGCGTTCGGCGAGCGCCTGGGCCGACGCCACGACCGCGTCCCACCAGTCGTTCGCGTCCTCGACGGCTGTGCCGTCGGGTGCGGTGCGGATCGGAACACGGCGGTGCTCGTGGTCGAGCACGTCGCCGCTGAGGTTCACGTACGACGTCTTGGGGCCACCGGTGCCCAGGTCGATCGCCAGGACGACGGTGTCGGCCCGCGACCTGGCCGTCGCCGGGCTCACGTCCAGTCTCCTGTCACGTTCCGTGTCACGTTCCCCGTTCTCACACCAGCAGGTCCTGGTGCTCCGGGTGATCGTCCAGCCAGGCCCGGACGAACGGGCAGGTCGGCACCAGCTTGGCGTCGCGGGTGCGGATGTCGTCGATCACGGCGGGCACCAGGACCGAGCCGAGGCCCCGCCCGCGCTGGTCGGGGTCGATCACCGTGTGCTGCAGGTCCCGGACCGGGACGGCGTCCTCGGTCGCGGGGTGATCCGTGTAGGACAGGTAGCCGAGCAGCTCGCCGTCCTCGAGCAGCTCGTACCGGCACATCGGCTCGACGTCCACGACCTCCATCGTCATGGCGGCACACGCTACTGCCATGCCGGCAGCTCGGACCTGAAGAGCGGGATCGGTCAGGGGAGCGCCATGCGGAACAGGCGGGAGACCACGGAGCCGAACTGGCGGGGGAGCGATCCGGTCACGTACGGCAGGCCATACCGCTCGCAGGCATCGCGGACCGACGGTGCGATCTCCGCGTACCGGTTGCTCGGCAGGTCGGGGAACAGGTGGTGCTCGATCTGGTAGCTGAGGTT
>JAPXRJ010000079.1:0-11949 GCA_033813615.1 Microthrixaceae bacterium
GTGCTGCCCACCTTGTTGAACCGGCCGGTGACGATGAGCTTGCCGTTGCGCAGGAACATGTCGTGGATGCGACCGTCGAACGCGCCGGGGTTGAAGGCGGTCACCCGCTGGCCGGTCGTGGCGTCGAGCTTGACGATGGAACGGACGGTCTGGCCGTTGACGGTGGAGAACCCGCCGGCGACGAAGATCGTCTGGCCGTCACCGGACGGCAGGATCTTGAAGATCTCGCCGTTGATCGATGGCTGGAACGTGGTCGACAACGCGCCCGTGCCCTTGCCGAAGGCGACGATGTTCGACCGGGACTCGGCGGTGGCGGTGCCGGGAGCCTGGACCGTGGTGAAGCTCCCGCCGGAGAACACGGTGTTTCCGACTTCGGCGAAGGTCCGGACGTAGCCGTTGGTCACCTGCGGCGTCCATGCCACCGGGGTGGCCGACACGACCTGGCCGCTCTGGCCGGCATCGGCGACGGCGCCCGCGTCCGTGGCGAAAGGGGCGGTGACGAGCACCGCCGCCAGGACTGCGAACCCGACAGCCGCGGCTGCGACGCGGCGTGCCGGGCCGAGGGTTCTGTGGCGATCGTTCACGTGCGACTCCATCTGTCTGTCGTCCCTCTCGGATCGGCGATCCACGTCGTGGCGACGTGGGGGACCGAAGGACGGGACGGTCCAGCGATCCATCGGCGATCTTCCGTCGCCTCAGCAGCCGAGTCGACCGGGCGGATGTACCCGTGGGCAGGTCCCGCGGCCCATGGCGGCACCAGCCTCGACCTGCACTTCACGGTTGGGCCCGCGTGGGTCCCGGTGGGTGTGGCGTCGGTGGGTGTCGCCGCTTCGCCCGAAGTCGCCATACGCTCTCAGGGTGACCAGCCTGACCTCGGAGCGGGATCGGACCGCCACGTCCCGCACCGCTCCTGCCGTGGCCGGTCGCCGCAAGGTCCGCTTCACGCGGCCGTCGACGTGGCCGGCGTACTGGCCGCTGCTCGCCGTCGTCGTCCCCTATCCGATCTGGTGGCTGCTCGGCATCAGCAACGTGATCTGGATCGCGATGGCGGTGCCGCTCGCCTACCAACTCCTCCGATACCGGCCGCTGCGGCTGCCACGAGGCTCGGCGTGGTGGGCGCTGTTCACCACGTGGGTGCTGTTCGGAGCGGCTGCGCTGTGGATCGACGCCCCGAGCGGGGTGCCGGGCGGTGGAGCAGACCGGATCCCGGTGTACGTCGTGCGACTGGCCTGGTTGATCTCCGCGACGATCGTCATGCTGTGGGCGTACAACACCCCTGCGCACGAGGCACCTGATCGCAAGGTCGTCCGCATCGTGGGCTGGATGTTCGTCGTGAGCGCCGCCGGTGGCCTCCTCGGCGTCGCGGCGTCCACGTTGGAGCTGCGATCGGTGGCGCAGATCGTGCTCCCTGATCAACTGCAGACCACGTCGTTCGTCCGAGGGGTCATCGGCATCCCTGTCGCGTCGATCCAGGACATCATCGGCACCGAGGCGGGCCGTCCGGTGGCCCCGTTCGCCTTCGCCAACTCGTGGGGCGCGAACCTCTCGATGTTCCTCCCGTTCTTCGTCGTCGGCTGGTGCGGCCGCAACGCCGGCTGGAAGCGGTGGCCGGCGATGGCGGTCGTCGCGGCGGCGATCGTGCCCACGGTCGTGTCGCTGAACCGGGGACTGTGGGTGAGCCTGCTCCTGGGGGCCGCCTACCTCTTCGTCCGTACGTTGCTCCGCGGCAAGGTCCTGCCGGCGTTGATCGGAGCGGTGGTCCTGCTGGCGCTCGCCGTCCCGTTCGCCGGCGGTCAACTCGGTGACATCGTCGAGTCCCGGCTCGCCAACCCCCACAGCAACGAACGCCGTGGCGGGCTGCTCGAGTCGACTGTCGGCGACACGGTGTCCGCATCGCCCGTCATCGGGTTCGGGAGCACCCGGGACTTCCGCGGCAGCTACGCGTCGATCGCCGGTGGGGCGACGCCGGAGTGCCCTGGCTGTCGTGTCCCACCGCTCGGCACCCAGGGTCAGCTCTGGTACGTCATCTTCGCGACCGGCCTGATCGGCACGGTGTTCTTCCTGGCGTTCTACGCCAACCAGGTCGTGCACCACTGGCGGAGTCGCAGCTCGACCGAGGCGATCGGTGTCGCCGTCCTTCTGTTCCTCGCGGTGCAGCTGCTCGTGTACGACACGATGGACATCCCGATGATGACCGTGATGCTCGCGATCGGCCTCATGGAGCGTCGCCATCCGGCCCGTCACGTCGCGACGACGTCGGACTGGTCTCGGTGGATCCGGGCCAGCTGGAAGGTGATCGTGGTGCCCGTCGTGCTCGGTGCGATCCTTGGTGCGGGACTGAGTCGGATGTCGCCGACCGTGTACGCCGCCACCGTCCCGATCGAGCTCCAGCCAGTTCCCTCCCACCTTGCCCAGGAGGGTGCCGGCGACGCGGATCCGACCACGATCGACACCGAGGCGTCGATGGTGTTCTCCGAACAGGCGCTCGAAGAGGTGGACCGACGCGTCGGTTCACGACCCGATCGCGACGACATCCAGGTGACCGCGGCGCCCACCACGAGGGTCATGTTCATCACGGTCAAGGATCGCGACCGTCACCTCGCCGCGGCGATGGGCGACGCGTTGGCTGCCGCGTACCTCGACGTCCGCAGCGACCACCTGTCCCAGCGGCGGGAGCAGGTGCTCGCTGAGCTCCGACGTCAGTTGAACGCGGTGTCGGGCAAGGGTGAGTACGTGGAGGTCGACTTCGACGGGAATCGGACCAGGGTGCTGCTCGAGGACGTGCTCCTCGACCAGATCGAGGATGCGACCACCTCGACGACGACCGCTGGTGAGGTGCTGCGAGCCGCCGAGGTCGCTCAGGTCCGTCGTCCGGTCGAGCTGTGGGCCACGTCCGGTGCGGCGTTGGGCCTCCTGGTCGGTCTGCTCGTCGCGTTGGTTCGGCGACCGCGGCTGAGCATGGTCTGATCTCGCGCGAAGTTCAGATTCCCTTGCCGCGGCGGTGCGCCACGTCCATGACCTTGTGCGCGGGCACCCCGGCGGCGACGGCCAGCGCCAGGTAGCCGCGTGGCTCGCTCCACCGCAGCTTGATCGACTGCAGAGCGTCCCGGGTGGCGGCGCTGCGATGTCCCAGCGCTGCTTCGCAGAACGCCTTGCGGCCGCTCAGCGTGGCCATCCCTCTGCGCGAGCCCCGGAACTCGGGGTGCTTGTCGACCAGGTAGTCGATCGCCTCGATGATCGTCGCCCACTTGTCGGAGAACAGCGACTGACCCCAATACACGATGACGAGCGCCTCTGGGGTCACGGTCACCGGTCCGTTGCGCACCGCCCGGATCAGCCAGTCGTAGTCCTCGCCGTAGCTGCCGGGGATGTCCTCGTCGACCAGTCCGATCTGCTCGACCAGGACGTCGCGCCGGACGATGACGGTCGACGGATGCGCGGCGGTGACCCGTCGTGCCGCCAGCACGTCGAGCGACATCTCCTCCTGAGCGGGGATCCGGTCGTTGCGCTCGTCGCCGTAGACGATGGTGATCCCGGTGACGCACACGTCGGCCGGCCGACGGGCGAGCGAGCGGAACTGAGCCGACAGCTTCCGTGGGCGCCACTCGTCGTCGTCGTCGCAGAACCCGACCCATTCGAGGGTGCACGCATCGATGCCCGTGTTGCGCGCACCGGCCAGGCCGGGGGAGTGGACGTTGGACACGACGCGGATCGATCTCGGTCCCGCCCAGTCGCCGTCAGCGAGGTCGACCAGCGATTCGTCGGGTTCGGTCCGGTCGTGCACGACGATGATCTCGATCATGCCGGGGTGGTCCTGGGCGAGCACCGCGCCGATGGCGACCCGCAGCGGCTCGGGACGGAGATACGTCGCGATCACGACGTTCACCGACGGGTGATCAGCGGTCGGACCGGTGGGGCTGGTGTCGGAGCGTGGTGCTTCAGTCACAGACGGTGCAGGGTATCTGCCCAGATCGAGAACCAGGCACCTCCGGTACCCTCGAACGCAGATGGGAGCCGAACGATGACCACCGTCGCGGACCTGACCGCGACCATCGAACGACTGTGGCCCGACGCTTCGGAGGTCGTGCTCAGCGAGGTCGGCGACCCGCTGCCCCTGCCCGTCGGGGACGTGGAGCACTACCGAGCGGTGCCGTCGCTTCGATCGCCGAGGCTGGTGGTGCCGGTCGAACGAGCGGCGGCGTCGAACGCCATGCGTCGCTTCAGCAGCTCGGTGTCGGCCCGCGAGGTCGTCGAGCGACTGGGCATCGCGACGATCGTGCGATTCGCCGGCACTGGACGCTTCGGCTCCGTCGTCGTCGTCGACCCCGGCGCCGGCATCACCGCGCACCTGTCCGATGTGCTGGGCCAAGACGTCGTCGTGAGCCTTGGCATCGGCTCCGAGCGGGCGAACCGCAAGCCGGTCCTGCAGGTGTTCGGACGATCTGGTCGACCGATCGCGCACGTGAAGGTCGGCGACACCGACGTCGCTGCTGGTCATGTCCGGGGTGAGGCGGACGCGCTGCGCTCCATCGCCGGACATCGGTGGGATCGGGTCCGGGTCCCGGAACTGGTTCACCACGGCACCTGGCGCGGCATGGAGATCCTGGCGATGTCGAGCCTGTCGGCGTCACCGTGGCAGGTCGGTCGCCGTCGGAGGTTCCCTTCCGGGGCGATGGCCGAGGTGGCGGCAACGGCGGAGGAGGGCGCGGTCGAGCTCGCAGCGACGCCGGCCTGGACCCGGTGGTCGGCGACGGCCGCAACGCTGGTGGACCCGATGATGTCGGAGCGGCTTCGTGCCGCGATGCGTGCCGTCGAGGACCGCCATGGCTCTGCGATCGTGCGCTGCGGTGCGTGGCACGGCGACTTCGCCCCGTGGAACATGGCCTGGTCGGACCGAAGGCTCAGCCTGTGGGACTGGGAGCGCTACGAG
This sequence comes from Microthrixaceae bacterium, assembly GCA_033813615.1. Taxonomy (GTDB): domain Bacteria; phylum Actinomycetota; class Acidimicrobiia; order Acidimicrobiales; family Microtrichaceae; genus Dermatobacter. Next base: position 4,931 of record JAPXRJ010000079.1, read on the forward strand.
ACCGGCGTCCCGGTCGGCCTCGACGCCGTGCACTACGCGGTCAACGTGCGAATCCGTGCCGCGGGGTTCGTGGTTCCCGCGGTTCGCTCGGGTCTGGCCGACGCCGAGGGACTGCTCGGCGCGGGCGCACCCGTTGCCGCGCTGTGCGAGTCCTACCTGGTCGGGATCGCTGCGCGCTACCTCGCCGCGGCGGAGGGTGCAGGAGGCGACGTCATATTGGGCAGCGGTGTGGCTGCGCTCGACGTGCTCGACCTGATGGTCGGAACGTCAGGAAGGACCCCGACATGAGCACTGACCTGTCGAGCAGACGGCGCCTCGGGCGACGGCTGCCGGAGCCGGTTTCGAACGGGGTGCGGCGGGCGCAACAGCTCTGGGGCACGGCGACGGCGGGCACACGCATGGAGCCGTCGTTCATCGTCGTCGGCGCCCAGCGCTGCGGGACGACCACCCTCTACCGCCTCCTGTCGGGCCATCCCGACGTGGTGCGTCCGACGATGGCGAAGGGCATCGGGTACTTCGACCTGAACTACGAACGCGGCGACCGCTGGTATCGGGGTCACTTCCCGGTGGCCGGACGTGCGCACGACCACCGCCGCCGGGCGGCGTTCGAGAGCAGCGGCTACTACTGCTTCCATCCGCTGGCGGCGGCGCGGATCGCCGCTGACCTGCCCGACGTGCAATTGGTGATGATGGTCCGCGACCCGGTCGAGCGGGCGCACTCGGCGTACAAGCACGAGCGGGCGCGGGGCTTCGAGGACCTCGACTTCGCCGCCGCGCTCGATGCCGAGCCCCGTCGTCTGGAGGGCGAGGTCGAGCGCATGATCGCAGAGCCCGGATACCAGAGCTTCGATCACCGCCACCACGCCTACGTGGGTCGGGGTCGCTACGCGGAGCAGGTCGACCGGTTGCACTCCACGGTCGGTCGTGATCGCGTTCGGCTGCTCGACGCCGACCGCTTCTTCCAGGATCCCCGTCGCGAGTTCGCAGACCTCACCGACTGGCTGGGGCTGTCGTCGTGGGACCCGGAGGTCGTCCCACAGGAGAACGCTCGGCCCGGTGATGTCCTGTCCGACGGCTTGCGCGACCGTCTCCGGCAGGAGTTCGACGAGTCGGACGAGGCGTTGGCCGAGCACCTCGGTCGGCCACCGAGCTGGCGGGACTGACCGACGCGCGCTCGGCTCAGCTCGGTGCGATCACCCGGCGAGGTGGGGCACGAAGAAGCGATCGATGACGCGGTCGCTCGCCGCACCGTCCTCGAACGGGCAGAATCGCTCGACGAACCGTCGGTACTCCGCTCCGACGCCGTCTGGCCCGGCGTCCAGTCCGGCAGCGACAGTCGCGGCGAGCTCCTCGGTGGTCATGGCGATCGGTCCGGGCGCCCAATCCTCGTAGTCGAAGTACAGCTGGCGCAGCCCGTGACGGTAGTGATCGAGGTCATAGGGGAACAGCACGATCGGCTTGCCGGTGACCGCGAAGTCGAAGACCGTCGACGAGTAGTCCGAGACGAGCAGGTCTGCTGCCAGGTACAGCTCGGCGATGTCTGGGTGGTCGCTCACATCGAGCAGCCGCTCGCTGTTCCCTGACGCTCGTGTCGTCACGTTCGAGTGCATCCGCAGGAGGAGCACCGAGTCGGGGCAGTCGGTGAGGAACCGGTCGACGTCGAGACCGCCGGGGTCTCGGAAGCCGCCGTCGTCGGTCCGCTCGTCATCTCTCCACGTGGGCGCGTAGAGCACCACCCGCGCTCGGTCGTCGAGCCCGAGGGCCGAGCGGACCTCGGCGCGTCGTTCGGCGGCACCGGGTCGGAGGAGGACGTCGTTGCGGGGGTAACCCGTCTCGAGCACCTCGCAGTCGGCGCGGAAGGCGCTCCGGAGCAGGTCCGTGCACTCCGCGCTCGCGGACAGCAGCGCGTCCCACTTGGCGACGTCGCGGTCCATCCTGGCGTGGTGCGCCCCGGCGTCGTATGCGGGGTCGACCTCGTCGTGTCCGATCGTCTTGAGCGGTGTGCCGTGCCACGTCTGGAGGTAGCGGACCCGCGGGCCCTTGACGAAGTGGCGCGACACGATGTCGTTGGTGACCAGGAAGTCGCAGCTGACCAGCCGTGCGAAGTACTGCGGCGTGTGTCGTCGTACCCGCTCGGTCCCCGGGGGCAGGTCGACCGACGGCCCGGCGACCCACAGAAGTCGGGTGTCGGGGAACCGCTGGGCCAGCCGCTCCGAGATCGCCCTGGGGTTGTCGGCGTAGCGGCCGCGCCACGCCTCGAACATGACGACCTTCCTGCGGCTCACGTGACGTGCTCCGGGTCCCGGGTCGGTCTGGGGCGGAACGCTGAGATGATCGCGTCGAGCGCCAGCGGCTCGCGCGCCCACCACAGTGCGGCGCAGTAGGCCGCCACGGTGCCGACGCCGGTGACCACGAACAGCAGCGGCGCCCAGTCGGTCGCCACGCCGACCAGCAGGAGGGGAACGCCGAGCACGAAGACGACCGTGGCACCGACGATGGCGGCCGCCGGGCTGAACGGCACGAGGCCGGTCGCCCGGTGGACCTGCCAGAGTCCCAGACAGGTCTTGGCTGTCACCGCGCCACCCCAGGCGATCGCCGCGCCGCTGATCCCCAAGTGGGGGATCAGCACCAGGCAGCCGACCACGTCGACCGCCATCGCCGTCACCGCGATCAGCAGGCTGGCGACGCTGTGGCCGGCCATCAGCAGCAGCGTGTCGAGCGGGCCCGTCGCCATCGCCAGCATCATCGCCAGCGCCATGACGACGACGACCACGACGCCGTCAGCAGCGGAGCCGTAGCCGAATATCCGCATGTAGAGCGGGGCGCCGCAGGCGACGCCGATGTAGATGGGCCACGAGGCGGCCATCGTCCACGCCGTCGAGATCTTGAAGACGTCCCGGACGGTGTCCTGCTCGTCACGGCCGAGGAGAGCGCTGAACCTCGGTTGGAGGACCCGGTAGATCGCCTGGCCGGCCAGCTGTCCGAACACCACGAAGCGGGTGGCCGCGGTGTAGACCGCGGCGGCGGTCGCATCGAGGAGCAGCGCCACCAGGACGATGTCGAGTCGCTGCACGATGATCTGCGTGATGCGGGCGACGGACCGCGGCCACGTGTAGGTCCAGAACTCCCGGGTCATGGGGACCGGTCCGGTCGGTGTCGGGGTCCACCGTCGGCGACGCTCGGCGAGGATCTTCAGCGCCACGGTCACAGCGAGCGCTGCACCGACGACGTACGGGAGGTTGGACGCAGCCGTCAGGCCGATCGCTCCAGCACCGATCGCCGCGGCGACCGCGACCGCTCCGACCTGAAACAGCGATCGGAAGATGTCGTCGAGAACGACGGTGGGTCGCATCTTCGAGAAGGCTCTCGTGGTCGACAGCGCCAGGTCGAACACCGCAGCGAACGGGACGGTGATCGCGATCACGCGCAGGATCGAGGCTCCCTCCGAACCCGACAGGCCCACAAGGCCGCCGAGCCACGGCGCAGCGACGAACACGGTCAGTCCGAGGCCGGCAGCGACCGAGCAGACGGGGATGTACGCCGCTCTGAGCACGCCCAGCACCTGGCTGTAGCGGTGCTGGGACTCGAGCGGCAGCAGGAATCGAGCGAGTCCCGTGTCGGTGCCCAGGGTCGCGACGGAGAAGAGGATCAGCACGAGCGAGGTGGCGGCGAAGAGCGACCCGGCGTCGGTGTCGCTCACCGTGTTGGCCACGACGACGATCAGGCCGAAGCTCGTCGTCGCCGAGATCACCGCGCCGATGAAGTTGATCGCGCCCCCGCGTGCGACCTTGCCCAGCTGGTGGGTTGTCGCCGCGCTGAGCGGAGCGGTCATGCGTCTCGGCCGGCCGACTCCCGCGACCCGGCATCCGCAGAGCGGTCGTCGTCGCTTTCGTCGTCCTCGAGCTCGTCGAGGTCGTCGAGGTCGCCGTCGAGGTCGCCGAGGTCGCCGTCGAGCTCGGGTTCGTCGTCGACATCGACGTCGACATCCAGGTCGTCGTCGAGCTCGGCCTCGAGCTCGTCATCATCGAGCTCGACCACGGAGCGCCGGCGTCCCTTCCTGGAGCTGCCGTTGGAGCGGGCACGCAACGTCGACTCCTCCGCCGGACCGAGCGTCCCCTTGCCCTTCGGCAGACCAGCCTTGCCGGCGGTGAGCTCCCTCTGCGACATGGTGGCATGCGGCCGGTACGACGCCGCCCACTCCTCCGCATCCCTCCCGATCAGGACCGCGCCGTCCAGGGTCACGCCGAGCATCTTCAGGGTGCGCACCGCGGACTCGACCTCGCTGCGGGTCGTGACGTGCTGGTCGACCTCGAGCACGACGCCGTCGACCACGTGGGTCAACGACTGCGCGCCGGCGGTACCGATGGGGTCGGCCGCGATGATCACGACGTCGCAGCGGGTCTTGAGCTCGATCACCAGCCGTTGCATCGAGCTGCCCACGAACAGGTCGGACACCTCGCCGAAGGCTTCGCCGAGGCCGATCACCGAGAGCATCGGAGCCACGTGGGTGATGGCCTCGTTCACGGTGGCGTTGCCGACCAGGAGCTGGCACAGGCCGACGCTGCGCTCGTCGTCGCGGAACGGGTCGGGTTCGGAGGCACCGAGCATGGCCTGCACGACGATCGTCTCGAGTCCGGAGCGCGCCATCGCCCCGGCGAGCTCGGGGACCAGCAGCGGGGCGTGCTCGCTCTGCGAGGCGCCCGACACCATGACCACCCACGGCTGGACGCGCTGGCGCGCCAGCAGCGCGACGCGGATCTTGCGGATCTGCTCGTCCGCGTGCGGCGTCGTGGTCCACACCGGCAGGTCGGCCGGAGGCGGACCGCTCGACCGCTCCGGCGTGCCGAACGTCCCGAGCACGGCCACACCGAGTGCATCGAGGTCGTCGGTGCTGTGGATGCGCCGGTCGCTCGTCGAGCGGATCAACGCGATGGCCAGGCCGACCGCGAAGCCGACGAGTCCGCCGGCGACGATCAGGATGATCGTCATCCTCATCGCCGAGGACGAGCTGCCGGATGCCGGAGTGATGACCTGGCCCGGGTCCTTGGAGAGTCCTGCCAGATCCGCCTGACGGGAGGTCAGGTCGCCGATCTGGTTGGCGACCGCCTGCGACTGCTGCCGGAGGACCTCGGCCGCGGCCGACGACGACGGCAGCGCCACGATCTGCTTCGAGAGCTCGTCCAGCTTGGCCTGAGCTGTGGCGATCTGCGCATCCAACTGCTCGACCTGCGTGCCGATCACCGCCGCGGCCCTCTGGGTTCGGTACTCGAGGTAGGCCTCGGCGAACGCCTGCGAGTACTCCTCGGCGGTGGCCGCGTCGTCTGCAGAGAAGGTGACGTCGAGGATCTGGGTGTTCGCCGGGTTGCTCACCGACACGTGGTCGAGCAGCGACGATGCACCGCGGGACGAACCCGTGTCGTCCTCGACGATGGCCGCTACGGCGTCCGAGCGAAGTGCTTCGGCCTCGGTGCCCAGGTTCACCAGCTGCTCGCCGCGGGTGCTCGGGTAGTAGGCGTTGCCATCGAGCGGGTTCAACAGGATGGACGTCGTCGCCGACGCACCCTGTTCGAGCTGCGTGGAAGCGGCGAAGCCCAGCAGCAGACCGATGATCGTCGTGAACGCGATCAGGAGGATGTGTGCGCGCGCGGCTCGTCCGATGTGGAGGGGCTGGCTGTCAGGCTCGTCGGACATCTTTGGTGGGGAACCTCGTGAGGAAGGACGCTGGTTCGACCCTAGCGGCGGATCGAGCGGATCGGCACCGACCGCCCCAGGTCGGATCGGATCACGTCCAGGTCGAGAAGTGGATCAGAGGTGGGAGTTGGCGACGTCGAGGTCGGCTTCGATGTCGACCTCGACGGCGAAGAGGTCGGAGATGTCGATCGGCTCGTACCTGGTGCCGTCGCGTTCGATGGACAGCTCCATCGCCCGCTCGAAGTAGTCCTGCTCGTCGACCTCGTCGAGGTGGCGCACCAGCGCCGCCTTGTCCGCTGCCGCGACGAAGTTGATGCCGACGGCTTCTCCGAGTCCGTCCTCGACCACCTTGGACAGGGCGTCGATCGAACCGTCCGGTCGCAACGTGTACTTGACCTCTTCGTCTCCGACCTTGGCGGTGTTCACGCAGACGAACGACCGGCCGTCTCGTACAAGCGGCTCGACCCGCTCGAGCACCGATGGGTCGAAGACCACGTCGCCGTTCATCCACAGCACGGGCCGCTCGGCAGTCAGGCGCATCGCCTTCAGGAGGCTCTTCGACGTGTTGGTCTGGTCGTAGGCCTCGTTGTAGGCGAAGGCGACGTCGGGGGCCGCCTCGATGATCTGCTCCAGCTTGAAGCCCACGACCAGCATGATGCGGCTCTGGTCGCCGAACACCTTGCGGACGTTGCCGAGCTGCTGGCCGAGGATCGTCCTGCCGTCGACCAGTCGGGTCAGGGGCTTCGGCAGCGGTCGGCCGAGCCGGGTCCCCATGCCGGCGGCGAGGATCACGATGTCCACGTCGACGTCTCCGATGTCTCCCATTGCGTCCTCCCGGTCCCCGTGCTCGTTCGGTCTTCCACGGAACTCGCTCAAGGGGTTGCGGTCAATGGGTCGATAGCCCCAGAGCATCGGATGCGTCGGACGTCACAGCTCGGTCTGGCGGAAAAGTTGCAGTTGCATTACAGTTCGATGACGAACTTGCCGATCACATCGGAGTGAGCGATCCGGTGGCGTCCGAGCCGCTGGTCGGGACGATGTCGTCCACCGATCGTTCCCATGTGGTCAGTCACGTCGAGGAGGAGTGGTCATGAGGATCCGCGCTGGGGCACTTGCGATGGCTGTCGTCATCGTCACGACGGCAGCAGCCTGTTCAAGCCCGCCCAACGACACACCTGGCGTATCCGGAGGTGCGACAAGCCGCCCGGCCGTCGCCCAGGGCTTGCGCCGAGGCGCCTTCCCCGGCGACGTCGTTCCCGGCCACGTCCGGTGGGGGGCCGCGATCGGTGGCAACTCGGATCCGGTCGGCCGCCACGAGGCGACCGCTG
>JAPXRJ010000080.1:0-11875 GCA_033813615.1 Microthrixaceae bacterium
TGTTCATGGGCGTGGGCATCGTCGACCGGACGACCGGCACGCGCAACATCCGCCAGCTGCCGCTCATCGCCAACGCGTGGCCCGGGTTCACCGCAGTGGTTCTGGTGGGCGCGGCGTCGATGGCCGGGCTGCCCCCGCTCCTGGGCTTCATCTCCAAGGAGGCCGGATACGCAGCGGTGCTCGACTCGGGGATGGCGCTCGGAGCGGCGTTGACCGCGGTGGTCGTCGGCGGATCGGCGCTCACGTTCGCCTACTCGGCCCGATTGGCCTTCGGGTCCCTGATGGCCGGGGGTCGCAACACCCGACCGGTTTCGGCTGAGGTCGCCCCGTCTCGGCAGTTCCTGGTCCCACCGCTGGTGCTGGTCGGCGTCACCGTCGTGCTGGGTCTGCTGCCGATGGTCCTCGACACGCCGGTGAGCACCGCGGTGCGCTCCCTGGACCCGGCCGCACCCGATGCCCACCTGGCCCTGTGGCACGGGTTCAACGCGCCGCTCGCCCTGTCGCTGCTGACGATCGCGATCGGCTGCATCCTGTTCCTCGCCCGGACCCGGGTCGCCACCGTGCTCGCCCGCGGCGCCTCGCTGCCGACAGCGAACGCCGCGTACCGATGGACGCTGCGGTCGATCAACACGCTGGCCGACCGGGTCACCGGCGTGGTGCAGAACGGCTCGCTCCCGGTCTACGCGGGTGTGATCCTGACGGCGACGACGATCGTCCCTGGCACGGCGCTGGCGCGCGGCCTCGACGCCGACTGGTTCGCCACGAGCGACGCACCCTCCTCCCTGCTGATCGCCACCGCGGTGGTCGTCACCATCCAACTCGCCGCCGCGTTCCGGGCCGCCAGCATCCACCGGCGCTACGCCGCCGCGCTGCTGCTCGCCGGGGTGGGCTACGCGATGGCCGCGCTGTTCGTGCTCCAAGGGGCGCCAGACCTGGCGCTCACCACGGTGGCGGTCGAGTCGCTGTTCACCGTGCTGTTCGTGCTGGTGCTGCGGAGCCTCCCCGACCACTTCGAGCAGCGTTGGACGTGGATCGGCCAGGCCTTCCGTGTGGCCGTGTCGGTGACCGTCGGCGTCGTGGTGTTCGTGTTCGCGCTGGCGGCCGGCAGCGACCGCTTCCCCACGACGACCTCGGCCGAGATGATCGACCGGGCGCTGCCCGATGGGCACGGCCGCAACGTGGTGAACGTGATCCTCGTGGACTTCCGCGGCTTCGACACCCTGGGCGAGCTCACCGTCCTCACCGCCGCCGCGATCGGCGCCGTAGCCTTGGCCAGGGCGGTCCGCCGTCCAGGACGACCGCCGGGAACGCCACCAGGTGAGCGCTCCGACCACGAGCAACCCGACGTCGACGGGCCCGACGGGACCCCGAGCGGTGGGCCATCGACAGCGGAGGTCGGCGCGTGATCCGCCGACTGGTGACGCTCGACGAGACCGTCCCGCTGCTGTTCCGCGTGGTGATGGTCGGCTCGATCTACCTGCTGTTCGCCGGCCACAACCAGCCCGGTGGCGGTTTCGTCGGAGGGCTGGTTGCGGGGGCGGCCATCTCTCTGCGCTACATCGCGGGCGGCATCGACGAGGTGCGCCGCCTCAGCCGGTGGCGGCCGTGGACGATCCTCGGATCCGGCGTGACGGTGGCGGTGTCGGCCGCGCTCGTGCCCGTCCTGCTCCGCGACCCGGTGCTGACGGCGGGCTACACGACCTTCGATGTCGCGGTGCTCGGCGAGGTGTCGCTGTCGTCCGCGCTCGTGTTCGACGTCGGCGTGTACCTGTGCGTGGTCGGACTGGTGCTGATGGTGTTCGAGGCCTTCGGAGACCGCTTCGGAGCCGAGCGATGAACCTGCTGCTCGCCGCCACCGCCGGACTGCTGTTCTCGATCGGCACGTACCTGGTCATCCAGCGCAAGCTCAGCCGGATCATCATCGGCGTCAGCCTGCTGACCCATGCCGCCAACGTGCTGTTCATCATGGCCGGCCGTCGCGGCGACGCCCCGATCATCGGCACGGGATCGGCCGACGGGTTCTCCGACCCGTTGCCGCAGGCGATGGCGCTGACCGCCATCGTGATCAGCTTCGGCGTCACCGCGTTCCTGCTGGCGCTCGCCTATCGAAGTTGGATCCTCACCTCCGACGACGAGGTGGAGGACGACGTGACGGACCTGCTGATCTCCACCGTCGGCTTCGAGGACTCCGAGGTCAGCGACGCCGAGAGCAGCGACTTCGACCACGACCAGCTCGGCGACGCCGACGAACCCGACGACTCCGACGACTCCGACGAGCTCGATGGAGCAGCGCACGCATCGAACGGGGGGGTCCCGTCATGACCGCGCTGCTGGCGCTGCCGGTGCTGCTGCCTCTGCTCGGTGCGGGAGCCTGCATCGTCGTCGGGCGGTCGAAGTCGGCGCAGCGGGTGATCTCGGTGGTCGTGCTCACGGCCGTGACCGGGCTCACGATCGCGCTCGCGGTCCTCGTCGACGCGGACGGCACGGTCGCGGTGCAGGCCGGCGGCTGGCCCGCTCCGCTCGGCATCACGCTCGTCGCGGATCGGCTGAGCTCGATCATGTTGGCGATCGCGTCGGTGATGCTGCTCGCCGTCCTCCTCTACGCGATCGGTCAGCCCGGAGCGGAGCGCAACCACGTCGGCTTCCAGTCCGTGTACCTGATCCTTGCTGCCGGTGTGTCGGCCTCGTTCCTGACGGGCGACCTGTTCACCCTGTTCGTCGCGTTCGAGATGATGCTGACCGCCAGCTACGTGCTGATCACGCTCGGCGCCCGCCGCGACCAGGTCCGAGCCGGCATGACCTACGTGGTCATCAGCCTGCTGGCGTCCGCCTTGCTGCTGAGCGCACTGGCGCTCATCTACTCGGCCACCGGCACGGTCAACATGGCGGACCTGTCGGTGCGGATGGCGGAGGTGTCGCCGACGTTGCGCAGCGCCTTCGCGCTGTTCCTGCTCATGATCTTCGGCATCAAGGCCGGGTTGTTCCCGTTGTTCTTCTGGCTGCCCGACGCCTATCCGACGGCACCGTCCGCTGTGACCGCGATCTTCGCCGGGCTGCTCACGAAGGTCGGCGTCTACGCGATCATCCGGACCCAGACGCTGCTGTTCCCACCCGAATCGCGCCCGCAGACGCTGATCCTCTGGATCGCCGGGCTCACGATGGTCATCGGCGTGCTCGGGGCCATCGCCCAGGCCGACGTCAAGCGGATCCTGTCGTTCCACATCGTCAGCCAGATCGGCTACATGGTGATGGGCCTCGGCCTGTTCACGCTGGCCGGGTTGAGCGCTGCGATCTTCTACATCGTCCACCACATCGTCGTGAAGACCACCCTGTTCCTGACCGGTGGGCTCATCGAGCACGTGGGTGGCTCTGGACGACTGTCACGTGTGGGCAACCTGGCCCGCACGGCCCCGGTGATCGCCGTGCTGTTCCTGATCCCTGCGCTGAGCCTGGCCGGCATCCCTCCCCTGTCGGGGTTCGTGGCCAAGTTCGGCCTGGTCGAGGCGGCGACGGCGCAGTCGAAGCCCTGGCTTGTCGCGGCGAGCATGGTCGTCAGCCTGCTGACGCTCCTGTCGATGACCAAGATCTGGGCCGGCGCGTTCTGGAGTCCGGCCGACGGCATGCCCGACGGCACTCCGCACCGGGTCGGCAAGCTCGGCGGGCCGGCGCTGATGATCGCTCCCACAGCCGCGCTGGCCGTGCTCAGCCTGGCGATCGCGCTCTGGGCCGGTCCGCTCTACCGACTCAGCGAGCGAGCCGCCACCGATGTGCTGAGCCCAGCGTCCTACGTGCACGCGGTCCTCGGCGACGACGCGCCGACGCAGGCGGTCGGACGGTGAGCAAGCTCACCACCGGCGTGATCCTGGTGGCTGTCTGGGTCCTCCTCTGGGGCTCGGCGTCGCCAGCGAACCTGCTGAGCGGCGTCGCCGTCGCCGCGGCGTTGTTCGTCGTGTACCCGACCGGCACGGGCCTGTGGCCGACCCGACCGATCCGCCCGGTGGCGGTCGGGGTGCTGGCCGGCCGGTTCGTGCTCGACGTGGTGGTCTCCAACTTCTGGGTGTCGCTGGCCGTGCTCGTCCCGGCCTCGCGGGTCCGCACGGCGCTCATGTGGGTCGATCTGCAGTTCGACGACCCGGCCCTCATCACGATGGTCGCGAACATCACGATGCTGACACCGGGCGTCGTCGTGGTCCGGATCGCGCACCACGACGACGGGCGGCCCACGGTGCAGGTCCACTGCCTGTCGATACGGGACCCGCAGCGCTATGCCCGCTCGATCGCCGGACTGGAGGTCCGCTGCGTGCGCGCGCTCGGCACGGCCGCTCAAGTGGCCGCGCTCCGACCGGTCGGAGCGGACTTCGGCATCTGCGACGGACCAGAGGACCCCCGCGAGCGGGAAGGTCCGACGTGACGACGTTCGCGCTCATCGGCCTGGGCGTCGCCGCGATCTGCTTCGCGGTCCGGCTCGTCGTTGGACCGACGCTGTCGGATCGCGTGATCGGCCTGGACGGCCTGGTCATCGTGGGGGTGGCAGCGGTGGCGATCCGCTCGATGATCACCGGCAACGGCTCGTTCCTCCCTGTGCTGGTGGTGGTGACCCTGGTCGGCTTCGTCGGCACCGCTGCCTCGGCACGATTCATCGAGTCCCGGGTCGAGGACAGCGTCGATGTCACCGGTCCCTCCGACAGCACAGGCCCCTCCGACAGCACAGGCCCCTCCGACAGCACAGGCCCCTCCGACAGCACAGGCCCCTCCGACAGCACAGGCCCCCAGGGCGTGGATCGGGCCGGGGACGCGGGCTCTCCCGGAGCGACGCGATGATGTCGACCGCGGCCGAGGTGATCGTGGTGCTGGGATCGCTCCTCATCGCGATCGCCGGCGTGGGTGTGCTGCGGTTCCGCCCGGCGTTGAGCCGCCTGCACGCCCTCACGAAGGCCTCGACACTCGGTGTCGCGCTCGTGCTGATCGGCGCCGCGGCGGCTTCGGACCGCCCGAACGACTGGACGTCGCTGATGCTGGCCGCGGCGTTGCAGTTGGCGACGTCACCGATCTCGGCCGGGCTCATCAGCCGTTCGACGTTCCTCGTCAGCTCGCTCGAGGGCGCTCCCACCACGACAGCAGTGGACCTCGACGGTGCAACAGAACCAGCCCAGCGCCGACCGGGATGACAGTCTGTGCCGATGAACCGACGATCCCGCTGGCCGCTCCTCGTCGCAGTGATCGTCGGAGCGCTCCTCACGGGTGCGTGCAGCGGTGGCGACAGCGGCGCAGGGGGATCGGACGAGTCGTCCGATAGCGGTGCGGACCGACCCACCGCAGCACCGTGCGCGACCGACCTGGCGGATGGACCCACCGAGGTCGTGCTCTGGCACCCGTACAACACGCTGACCAAGACGACCCTGGAGTCGATCGTCGACGGCTACAACGCCTCGCAGTCGAAGGTCCACGTGTCGGTGGAGGCGCAGGGCAACACGATCGAGCTCCAGAAGAAGTTCGCCGAGGCGATCGGCTCCCCTGACACGCTGCCGAACCTGGTCTTCAGCGAGGACACCAACCTTCAGTTCATGAGCGACTCGGGCGTGGTCGTCCCTGCGGCGTCGTGCCAGGAGTCCGACGCGGAGGGCGCGTCCTACCTCGACGGCCTGTTTCCGGCGGTGACGTCGGCCTACACGGTTCGCGACACGCTGTGGCCGGCGGCGTTCAGCGTGTCGACCATGATGATGTACGCCAACAAGGCGCAGCTTCGTGCCGCTGGCCTGGAGCCCGACGTGTTCCCCCAGACCCTCGACGAGCTGCGCACGATGGCGACGAAGATCAAGGCCGCGAACCTGCCGGGCCTGCTGGCGCCCGTCGTCATGAAGCTCGACCCCTGGTTCCTGGAGACCCTGCTCACCGGGTCCCGCCAGCTCATCGTGGACCACGACAACGGCCGCTCGGCGTTGGCCGCAGCGTCCGAGCTCGACGACGAGGACGCGACCGAGGTGCTCGAGTGGATCCAGGCGATGGTCGCCGACGGCCTCATGCAGACCGTCCCCTACGGCGACAGCATCGACGACTTCCTCGCCTTCAGCCAGGGCACGTCCAGCTTCATCATCAGCGGCCAGCGGTCGATCACCACCGTCGCCGCGGTCATGGACGGCCAGACCGGTGGCGTGGAGATCGACGGCGTGCCGAGCTCCGATGCGCTGAAGAAGCTCGACATCGACGCCGGCCTGTTCCCGGGACTGGACCAAGCCGGCCAGTCCGGGGTGTCCGGGAGCGCCGGGTACGTCGTGCGCGCCTCCGACGCCGAGGTCGCCGCCGCGTGGGACTTCATGAAGTACCTCAACGCCCTTCCACAGCAGCAGCGGTGGGTGCTGGAGGCGTCCTACGTGCCGTCCAGCCAAGCCGTCCTCGACTCACCCGGCGTGCAGGCGGCGTTCAGCTCCACCCGGGCCGGTCGTTGGACCGCCACGGTGTCGCAGGGCATCGCGGACCTGGACCCCGACTTCCCCGGCCCGCTCGTCGGCCCGTACAACGAGTACCGGGACCGGCTCATCAAGCTGCTCGACGAGGTGGCGGCGGGTGCCGACGTCGGCACGTCGTTGACCGACGCGTCCGACGACATCACGACGTTGCTCGGAAGCTACCGGTCCGAGGTCGGCGGCTGAGCCCTCGCCGAGCGCGACCGCTCAGCTGAAACGGGTGCAGATGATGCGACCGTCGCGCTCCGCGGCGGACGGCGCCAGATCCGACACCACGAAGCTGCGCTGCAGCCAGCGGTCGGTGCCGTCGAAGCGGGCCTCGTAGGCGGACCGGCCGTGGACGGCCACGGTGTTGTCCACCACCAGGCAGTCGCCCGCAGCGAGCACGACCGAGCGCTGGTGCTCGAGCACCGCCACCGCCAGCTGGTCGAGCGCTGCCTGCGCCGCCGGGTCGGTGCCGCGCATGAGATCCGCGTCGTACCAGAACGTCGGTCGCTCGGAGGTGCCGCCGATCACTGGAAGCGGGCCCCGGACCTCGACCCCGGCGGTCGTGGTGATCACCGTGGAGACCGTCGAGGAGCCGCCGGAACCGCCGAGGAAGGACTCGTCCACTCCACAGGTGAACCTCAGTTGCCGCAGCACGTCCACCGTGTCGGGGTCGAGCGCCTCGAGGACATCGTGGACCGAGCACAGCGTGGTGCGGGCACGCGGGTCGCCGCGGAGGCAGAGCAGCACCAGGTATCGGGGAGCGTGCGGATGGAACGCCGTCTCGGTGTGGAACGCCAGGTCCACCCTCGATGACGTCGACACCTGTCGCTCCGCGCCGGCGACGGTCGGCACCAGGTTCTGGACCAGGTCACCGCCATGCTCGGGCAGGTAGCCGACCGGCTGACCCAGCGCTCGTGCGACGGTCAGCAGCACCAGCTCGCTCGTCCGGTCCTTGTCGACCGGATCGCCAGGCTGCGCCGGCGTGGGCGGAAGGTCCCCCACCGGCACACCCCGGATCAGCAGCGCACCGTCGCGGGGTGGGCTGTCCTGCAGGTCCACGATGGCGTCGAACACCGCAGGCGGGAGCGACCGCACCGCGCGGCCGGCTGCGGTGACGAGCTCCGCCGCGCCCGTCGTCGCCCCGGGGAGCTCCGGAAGGCGATGGCGGCGATCCCAGACAACTGCAACGTCCATTTCACAAGTCTAGGGCAGTCGGCATCTCCATTTCAGCCGGTCGGCGCCAGCATCTCGGCCTGCCACCTCGGTCAGACATCGATGGCCCCGGTCTCCTCCCACAGGTCCGCGATCGAGTCGAGGTGCTCGACCGCCGCGCCCCGCAGGCGGATCGCCGCACCGGCCACGAGCGTCTCGGCCACGGCGAGAGCGGCCACGTAGCTGTCGAACGGGCCGACGTCGTGCGCTCCGACCGACAGCAGCACCGCCCCGTCGGTCGCGAGCGGCGACAGCGGCGAGTCGGTCACCGCGATCACCACCAGGCCCCGGCGCCGCGCCGCGGCGACCGTGTCGAGGACGCTGCGATCATGACGAGGGAGGTCGATGCAGAGCAGGACGTCACCCTCGGCAGCTGCAGCGAGCTGGCGTCCGACGGCGACCGTGCTGCCGTCGAGCCCGGTGACCCCGTCGCGGAGCATCGAGAGGTGCGTGAGCACCTGTCGTCCCACACCGGCGCCTGCGTCACCGCTGAGCACGAACACCCGGTGGCGACGAGTGGACAGCAGTCGAACGGCGCGCTCCCACGCCGTCCGGTCGAGGGTGGAGAACGTCTGGCCCACCGCGGCTGCGGCGTCGCGTCCGACCCCGTCGAGCAGGTCCACGGGGACGGGCCGGCGGATCTTCTCCGTCGCCGGCCGCAACCGGGACGACAGCTCGTCGCGCACGGCGGCCTGCAGGCCACGGAACCCGCGGTAGCCCAGGCGGTCCGCCAGTCGGACCACCGAGGCGCCGCTGGCTCCCGCCTGCTCGGCGACCTCCGCCACGGTGCCGAACGCGACCAGCTCGCGCTGCGCCGCGACCACTTCGGCCACCCGCCGCTCCGCCGGCGAGATCCTCCTGGCGGCCGCGGCCAAGCGGTCGTCCACGGACTCCGACTCCGCTCGATCCTCGACCACCGCCCCATGTTGGCCCACCCGCGGCACCGGCCGGGTCGGGCCGGAGCGTCCCTTCCGCCAGACCGCTACATCCCCGAGCTCGCCACCGCGGATTCGAACCAGTTCGGCGTGGCGCTCGCGAGCGTGCACGGACGCGTCTACACCGCAGGCGACTGCTCCGCACCGTTCACGATCCAGTCGGTCTCCAAGGCCTTCGTGTACGCCCTGGCGATCGAGGACCTCGGCCTCGATCGGGTGTCGACCCACATCGACTTCGAGCCGAGCGGGGAGCCGTTCAACGCGATCAGCCTGGACGAGGAGTCGGGGCGGCCGGCGAACCCGCTGATCAACGCCGGGGCGATCGTGTCGTCTTCGCTGGTTCGCGCCGACGGGCCCGAGGAGCGCTTCGGGCGGATCCGGGAGCTGCTGTCGGAGTTCGCCGGCAGGGAGCTGGATCTCGACGAGGACGTGTACCGGTCGGAAGCCGCCACCGGGGACCGCAACCGGGCGCTCGCGCACCTGGCCGCGTCGTCCAAGGTGCTCGGCGCTCCCGTCGAGGACGCGGTCGACACCTACTTCCGACAGTGCTCCCTGCTGGTCACCGCTACCGACCTGGCGGTCATGGGTGCCACGCTGGCCAACTCGGGCGTGAACCCCGTGACGGGGCGATCGGTGATCCACGAGTCCACCGCCGTCATCGTGTTGTCGGTCATGGCCACGTGTGGGATGTACGACGACTCGGGCGAGTGGATGGTGCGGGTGGGGCTGCCGGCCAAGAGCGGCGTCGGCGGGGGGATCGTCGCGGTGCAGCCCGCCGAGTTCGGCATCGGTGCGTTCAGTCCCCGGCTCGACGTCAGAGGCAACAGCGCGGCATCGCCGCCATCCAGGACCTGTCCTCCACGTTCGGCCTCCACCTCCTGAACCACCACAAGGTGCCTCGCTCGGCGATCGCGTCGATCGAGGAGACCGCCGGGGAGCTCCGCGTGGTGCTGCGCGGCGAGCTGGACTTCATCGCCATGGAGGAGGTCGCGGCCCAGCTGGTGGAGTTCAGCGCCCGCAACCGCGGCCGTGGTGGCCTGGTCACCCTCGACGTCACCCACGTGACGTTGGTGCGCTCCGCCGTCGAGCAGTTCCTGCTGCAGGCCGCGGATCGCCTGCAGCGCTTCGACATCATGGTGCGGGTGAGCGACGAGGCGAGCTGATCGGTCGGGCTGATCGGTCGGGCTGATCGGCACCGGTGCCGGCCTCCGAGCCGTCTCCGACGCAGCACCTGTGCCGAACGCCGCCTACCGTGTGCGACCGGACCGGCGCTCGGTCCGCTCACGTTCGGCCCGGCGTTCGGCCGGGCCCCGCACAGGGGGACGTCCCACGATGTCGATCGCCATCCACACCGACCACGTCGCGCTCGCGGAGACCGTGGCCGACTTCCTGTTGAAGCACGGATCGCTCACCGCGGCACGGGCG
The DNA here is from genome assembly GCA_033813615.1 of Microthrixaceae bacterium. Classification (GTDB taxonomy): domain Bacteria; phylum Actinomycetota; class Acidimicrobiia; order Acidimicrobiales; family Microtrichaceae; genus Dermatobacter. The sequence continues at coordinate 10,025 of JAPXRJ010000080.1, forward strand.
CTGCTGGACGGCGCCGAGGAGGAGCTGCCGTCGTTCTGGTCCGACGCTGCCGCGTTGGGTTGGTTGGGGCTGCACCTGCCAGAGGACGTCGGCGGGTCCGGCTATGGGCTGCAGGAGCTGGTCGTCGTGGTGGAGCAGACCGGACGGGCCCTGATGCCCGGACCGCTGGTGCCCACCGCGATCGCTTCCGCCACCGTGCTCGGCGCCGGCACCGGCGAGCAGCAGAACCGGCTGCTGCCGGGTCTGGCGGACGGTTCGGTGACCGCGGCCGTCGCGACCGCCGGTGACATCACCGTGGACGGTTCGACCGCGTCGGGAGCGATCCGCACCGCGATCGGTGCCGGGATCGCCGACGTGCTCGTCGTCCCGGTCGACGACGACGCGGTGGTCATCACCTTGCGCGACGGCGACGGGACCGCACCGGGGGTGACGATCGACGTCCCCGAGAACCTCGACCCCACCCGTCGGTCGGGGCGGGTGACCCTCGACCGGGCCACGATCGAGGTGCTGGTCGGCGGCGCCCAGGCGCTCATGGACCACGCACGGCTGCTGTTCTCCGCCGAGGCGGTGGGCATCGCCCGGGAGTGCACCGAGCAGGCGGCTGCCTACGCCAAGGAGCGCCACCAGTTCGGTCGGCCCATCGCCATGTTCCAGGCGGTCAAGCACCACTGCGCCAACATGTTGGTGGCCACCGAGCTCGCCACCGGCAACGTGTGGGATGCCGCACGGACCGAGCCGGGCAGCGACGAGCTCTCCGCGGCTGCGGCGGCGGCGGCCACGCTCGCGATCCCGGCGGCGGACCTGTGCGCCCAGCTCAACATCCAGGTCCACGGCGGGATCGGCTTCACGTGGGAGCACGACGCGCACCTGTTCCTGCGTCGGGCCACCGCGCTGGAGTCGGTGATCTCGGTCGACGCCGCGTCGGCCGCCCTCACGGACCTGCACCGGGCCGGGGTGCGCCGCAGCGTCACGATCGAGCTGCCGCCGGAGGCAGAGGAGTTCCGGATCCAGGCGCGGGCCGTCGCCGAGCGGATCAAGGACCTGCCGGCCGAGCAGCAGCGGACCGAGCTCATCGACGCCGGCTACGTCATGGCTCACTGGCCCGCGCCGTGGGGCCGCGACGCCGGCGCCGTCGAGCAGCTCGTGATCGAGGAGGAGTTCCGCGCCGCGGGCATCCAGAAGCCCGCCTACGGCATCACCGGCTGGGTGATCCTGACCCTGATCCAGTACGCGACCGACGACCAGGTCGCACGCTGGGTGCGACCTGCGCTGGAGCAGGAGGTGATCTGGTGCCAGCTGTTCAGCGAGCCCGACGCTGGCTCGGACGCCGCGGGCATCACCACCAGGGCCACCAGGGTCGACGGCGGTTGGCTCGTCAACGGCCAGAAGGTGTGGACGAGCGGCGCCCACCAGGCATCGTTCGGCTTCGCCACCGTGCGCACGAACCCCGACGTGGCCAAGCACGACGGCATCACGATCGTGGTGATCGACATGCACGCGGAGGGTGTCGAGGTCCGTCCGCTGAAGATGCCGATGGGCGCTTCGGAGTTCAACGAGGTGTTCTTCACCGACGTGTTCGTCCCCGACGACGACGTCGTCGGGCCGGTGGACGGCGGTTGGACCGTGGCCCGGGCCACGCTCGGCAACGAGAGCGTCAGCATCGGCGGCGGCCAAGGCGGCGTCGCCATGCCCGCCGAGATGCTCCTCGACGCGTTCGACGCCGCGCCCGAACGCATGGCCGACGGCCCGCAGCGGGTGGGCCGCTACGCCGCCCGCACCCGGGCCTGCGACATCTTGAACCTGCGCAGCGCGCATCGGGCGGTGGCCGGTGCGGCGCCCGGGCCCGAGGGC
>JAPXRJ010000081.1:0-11769 GCA_033813615.1 Microthrixaceae bacterium
GAACCGGCGCCTGCTCGACGAGTGGGCCGAGCGCCGGGACGAGCTCACCGGTCCGGATCGCCCGACCAGGGAGTCGCTGTCGGGTCTGGCGGTCCCGAAGGTGTCGGTCCCACGGTTCGTCGACCATGGCGAACAGCTGCGCTGGCTGCGCTCGGAGAACCTTCCAGGTCACTTCCCGTTCACCGCGGGGGTGTTCCCGTTCAAGCGCGAGGGCGAGGACCCCGCCCGCATGTTCGCCGGCGAGGGCGGTCCGGCCCGCACCAACCGCCGCTTCCACCTGCTGTCGGAAGGTCAGCCGGCCACGCGGCTGTCGACCGCGTTCGACTCGGTCACCCTCTACGGGTTCGACCCGGCGGAGCGGCCCGACATCTACGGCAAGGTCGGGACCTCGGGCGTGTCGATCGCGTCGATCGACGACATGGCCGAGCTCTACGCCGGATTCGACCTGTGCGACCCGACCACGTCGGTGTCCATGACGATCAACGGCCCGGCTCCGGCGATCCTGGCCATGTTCCTCAACACCGCGATCGACCAGCACCCCGACCGGGACCCGGCCTGGGTGCTGGAGCGCGTCCGGGGCACGGTGCAGGCCGACATCCTGAAGGAGGACCAGGGGCAGAACACCTGCATCTTCTCCACCGAGTTCGCGCTGGCGATGATGGCCGACATCGCCGAGTGGTTCGTCGAGCACCGGGTGCGGAACTTCTACTCGGTGTCGATCTCCGGCTACCACATCGCCGAGGCGGGCGCGAACCCGATCAGCCAACTGGCGTTCACCCTGGCCAACGGGTTCACCTACGTCGAGTCGTACCTGGCCCGTGGCCTGGCCGTCGACGACTTCGCGCCGAACCTCAGCTTCTTCTTCTCCAACGGGATGGACCCCGAGTACACGGTGCTCGGCCGGGTCGCCCGGCGCATCTGGTCCGTGGCGATGCGCGACCGCTACGGCGCCGGCGAACGATCCCAGAAGCTCAAGTACCACGTGCAGACGTCGGGCCGGTCGCTGCACGCGCAGGAGATGGCGTTCAACGACATCCGCACCACGCTGCAGGCCCTGTGCGCGATCTACGACAACGCCAACAGCCTCCACACCAACGCGTACGACGAGGCTGTCACCACTCCCACGTCGGAGTCGGTCCGCCGTGCCCTGGCCATCCAGCTCATCATCAACCGCGAGTGGGGCTTGGCCATGAACGAGAACCCGCTGCAGGGGAGCTTCATCGTCGAGGAGCTGACCGACCTGGTCGAGGAGGCCGTGCTCGTGGAGCTCGACGCCATCAGCGCCCGCGGCGGCGTGCTCGGCGCCATGGAGACCGGCTACCAGCGGGGCCGCATCCAGGACGAATCGATGCTGTACGAGCACCGCAAGCACGACGGGTCGCTGCCGATCGTGGGCGTCAACACGTTCGTCGATCCCGAGGAGCGCCCGGTGGAGGGCGACCTGGAGCTGGCACGGTCCAGCGACGCGGAGAAGCAGGACCAGATCGATCGGCTGCGTGACTTCGAGCGGCGCCACTCCGAGGACCGTCCGGCGGCGCTGCAGCGGCTCCGCGACGCCGCGCTGGCCGGTGACAACCTGTTCGCGGTGCTGATGGACACGGTGCGGCACTGCACGTTGGGGGAGATCACCGACGCCCTGTTCGACGTGGGCGGGAAGTACCGCCGCAACGTCTGACGACGACATCCCGACGTGTCCTCCCCGTTCCACCCCGAGCTCCGACGGCGCGCGAGGCTCGTGCCGCGCCACATCATCGGTCCCCGGTCGCTGCGGCCCCTCCGCTTCGTCCAGTCCCTCGCCGACCGGCGTCGTCCGCCGTCGGGGGTCGAGCTCGAGCGGTGGGGCCCGGTCGAGGTGCGGGTGCATCGACCACCCCGAGTCCCCGGCCCGACGCGGCCGGGGGTGCTGTGGATCCACGGCGGCGGTCACGTGATCGGTTCGCCGTCGCAGGACGACCGCTGGTGCCGCGAGATGTCAGAACGGCTCGGCGCCGTGGTGGCGGCCGTCCGCTACCGGCTCGCTCCCGAGCACCCCCACCCGGCGGCGCTCCTGGACTGCCATCAGGCGCTCGTGGAGCTGGCGGGTCAGCCAGATGTCGACGGCAACCTGATCGCGATCGCCGGGGCGAGCGCCGGTGGCGGTCTGGCCGCAGGGCTCGCCATCCTGGCCGCAGAGCGCGGGGAGGTCACGCCGGTGCTCCAAGTGCTCGGGTACCCGATGCTCGACGACCGGACCGTGCTCCGGCGATCTCCGGACCCGCGACAGCTGCGCCTGTGGGGCGAGCGGTCGAACGAGTTCGGCTGGCGGTCCCATCTGGGTCGTGCTCCCGGTTCGGCCGATGTCGCGTCCACCGCCGCTCCGGCTCGTCACCACGATCTCTCCGGGCTTGCTCCCGCGTGGATCGGAGTCGGCACCGTCGACCTGTTCTACGACGAGGACCTGGCCTACGCCGATCGGCTCCGAGCGGCCGGCGTCGCGTGCGACGTGTTCGTGGTGGAGGGTGCCTTCCACGGGTTCGATGCGGTGGCACCGAGGGCCCGGGTCACCCGGTCGTTCCGCGACGCCCAGATCGACGTGCTCGCCGATGCGTTCGGGAGCGAATCGGGTGCGCTGGCCGTGGCCGCCGGCCGGCCATGACGTCCCGGGAGCGCTCCGGTGTGGCTACAGGTGGTGGCGCGAGAAGAAGTCCCACATCACATCGGTCGCGTCGAGCGACGTCGGGGTCGCGCCCACGAGGAACCCGACCAGGGTGAAGAACGTGCTGCCGGGCCACGTGTGGCCACCGCCGCCGATCACGTAGGACTCGGCCGCGGTGTGGGCCTTCCGGCAGTTCCACGTGGTGTGCACGATGTCGCCCCCGGTCGCGGGATCCGGTGCCGGTTGCAGCGTCGTCGAAACCGGTTTCGCGCAGCCGTACTTCTCGGCGATCTGGCCGGGCGTGTCGGCGAACAGCGCGAACGGCAGCATCCAGTCGCCGGTCCCGTGGAACGTGACGAACGGGACGGATCGTTCGGTGGGTCCACAGGCGTTCTGGATGCCGGCGACGGGCGCCGCTGCGGCGAACGTGTTCGGTCGCATGCACATGAGCATCGACGTCATGAACGCGCCGTAGGACAGGCCGGTGACGTAGACGCGAGAGCGGTCGATGCACATCGTCGAGCCGAGCTCGGAGATGATGGCGTCCACGAAGTGGAGGTCGGGGTTGGACTCGGACTGGGAGATGTCCCACAGCAGGCCGCCCACGGAGCCGGTCGGGAACACCACGGCGAAGCCCTCGGCCGCGGCCTTGGCGCTGAGCTGCGTGGCGACGGGATGGGTGCCGACGACGCCCTCGATGAAGCCGTGGAAGTCCAGCACCAGCGGGATCGGCCGCTTCGTCCCCGGCCGATGCTGCGGCGGCACGGTGATCGAGTACATGCGGGTCTGGTCCCCGACCTTGATCGTCTCCGATCGATCGGTCACGGGTCCCCTCGTGGTGGAGCCGCACCCGGGCGACGGTCCTGTCACGGCCGGTGGCGGGTCCGGTGCGGGTGGCGGCGGTGCGCACCCCGCGGTCAGCAGCGCTGCGATCGACAGCGCTGCGACGACGACCAGTCGTCGTGCCATTGGACCTCCCCCTCGTGCCCGCCCGGTCCGGCCCTGCCGCAGCGGTGACGGACGCCGGTGCGTGCCCGCCCCCGCGAGCACATCCGAACCCTACGTGTCCGGAACCGATGACGCACGGAATCCGCGACCGGGTCAGGCGAGCCGGGAATCGTCTCGGCCGTCGACGCGACGACAGGGTTGACTGTCGGGGTGTCCGACCTGACTGAACTGCCAGCCCTGCCAGGGTGGTCCCCGACGGTGGCGGGGTCCGGCTCGTTCCCGCTGTCGCGCACCCCGCCGTTGCGGGACCTGTGGCGCCACGCATCTCGTCAGCGACCCAAGGTGGTCTTCGCCACCGCCATGTCGCTCACCAACAAGCTCTTCGACGTGCTGCCGGAGCTGCTGATCGGCGTCGCCGTCGACGTGGTGGTCAACGAGGGCGACTCCCTCCTCAACCGGATCACCGGGGTGGAGGACCGCTTCGCCCAGCTGCTGATCCTGGCGGCAGTGACGATCGTGGTCTGGCTCGCCGAGTCGGCCAGCCAGTACGTCGCGAACGTCACGTGGAGGAACCTGGCCCAGTCGGTCGAGCACGACGTCCGCATGGAGGCCTACCGCCACGTCCAGTCGCTCGAGATGGCGTACTTCGAGGACACGACCGCGGGCGGGATGATGACCGTGCTCAACGACGACGTGAACCAGCTGGAGCGCTTCCTCGACGTCGGCGCCGACGACATCATCCAGTCGATCGCCAACGTGGTGCTCGTCGGGATCGTCTTCGCAGTGATCTCACCGACGCTGATGGTGCTGGCGTTCCTGCCGATCCCGATCATCGTGATCGGGTCGTTGCGGTACCAGAGGCGCCTCGTCCCCCGATACGACGCGGTGCGGGCGGTGGCGACCGACATCGGCGACACGCTGAGCAACAGCCTGGGCGGTGTGGCCACGGTCAAGGCGTTCAACGGCGAGGACAGGGAGGTGGCTCGACTCGAGGCCGAGAGCCGGCGCTACCAGCAGGTCAACAGCGACGCGATCCGACTGTCGACGGCGTTCATCCCTCTGATCCGCATCGCCATCCTCGCCGGCTTCGTCATGACGCTGGTCGTCGGCGGCAAGGCGGCGCTCGACGGCACGCTCGCCGTGGGCATGTACTCGGTCCTGGTGTTCATGACCCAACGGCTGCTGTGGCCGCTCACCGAGCTGGGCACGATCCTCGACCTGTACCAGCGGGCCATGGCCAGCTGCCGACGGATCTTCGGGCTCCTCGACCTGCAGCCGGGCGTCCAGCCGGGGATGCTCGAGCTGGCATCACCGGTGCGCGGCGATGTCCGCTTCGACGACGTCACCTTCAGCTACCACCGAGCGTCGAACGGCGAGTCGGGCGATGTCGACCGCAGGGTGCTCGAGGGCTTCTCGCTGCACGTCCCCGCAGGAGAGACCCACGCGGTGGTCGGCTCCACCGGTTCGGGGAAGTCGACGGTGCTCAAGCTCCTGCTGCGGTTGTACGAACCCGACTCGGGGATCGTCGCCCTCGACGACACCGACGTCCGGGACCTCACCTTCGCCTCGTTGCGGGGAGCGACCGGGCTGGTGCCCCAGGACGTGTTCCTGTTCCACGGCACCGTGCGGGAGAACATCGCCTACGGGCGTCCCGACGCCACGATGGACGAGGTCCGACGCGCCGCGGAGCTCGCGGAGGCCGACGGGTTCATCCGCGCCATGCCGCACGGCTACGACAGCGTCGTGGGCGAGCGGGGCCAGAAGCTCTCGGGCGGTCAGCGTCAACGGATCACGATCGCCCGCGCGATCCTCCGGGACCCGGCGGTGCTGCTGCTCGACGAGGCCACCTCCGCGATCGACAACGAGACAGAGGCCGCGATCCAGGAGTCGCTGGCGCACGTCGCCGTCGGTCGGACCACGATCGTCATCGCCCACCGACTGTCGACGATCCGTCATGCGCACCGCATCCACGTGATGGAGACCGGCTGCATCGTGGAGGCCGGCACGCACGACGAGTTGCTCGCCGAGGGCGGGCTCTACGCGGCGCTCTGGCGCGTCCAGACAGGCGAGCGCTCGATCGCCTGAGCAGCGGCCGGCTCGGGCGCTGGTGGTCGCGGTCTCGCTGCTCAGCGAGGGTGCTGGCCGCCTCCGTCCAGCAGTCCCAGCTCCTGCGCTCGAGCGACGGCCATGCTCCGACTGGAGACGCCGAGCTTGCTGTAGATCGCCCGTGTGTGGGACTTGACGGTGTTGCGAGAGACGCAGAGGCCGTCGGCGATCTCGATGAGGGTCCTGTGCGTGGCCAGCTGCTCGAGGACCCGGCGCTCGGCTCCGCTGAGCTCGTGGATCTCGGGGTTCATCCGTGCGTGCTCGAGGAGGTCGGCGACCTCGTCGAGCTGTCGATGGAGGGCGACGGCGTCGGGTTGGCCGAGCAGCACCGTCCGTGCCTGTGGGACCAACCGGACAGCAACCGGGACGTCGCCGCGCGCCAGCGCGGCCTTGGCGAGCAGCAGCATCGCCTGTGCACGGGCGCGTCCGACGATCTCGCCGGCGCTGGTGAGCAGTGCCTCGCCGTCGGCGCCGCGTTCCCGCGATCGGCGACGGTCGCCGACGAGCGCTGCGGTCAGGCTCGCAGCGCAGAAGACGATCGCCACCAACGGATACGCGCTCAGGTCGTGATCGGCGAGCTCCTCGACGGCGGCCTCGGCGAATCGGTCGCCGGCAGCGACATCGCCGTCTCTCACCTCGCACACGGCCAACTGGGCGATCGTGACGGCATGGACGCCAGGTTGAGCGCGCGTGGCCACCTCGGCTGCGGCGAACAGCTCCCGGTGGTCGGCGTCGTCGAGCATCGAGGTCGCGACCGCAAGTTGGGAACGGGCGAGGACGGCCCACGGTCCGGCCTGTTCGCGCGCATCCACGAGCATCTGTGCGTTGCGGGCCGTTCCCTTCACCCTGTTCTGTCGCGCAACATCGTGGACACTCGTGTGGCGAGACATCGTGGACACTCAGGATCGTAGGCGTGGTCTGCGGGGGCCGCCTCGGCGTCGGCCGGAGGGCTGGTAGACGCGGGTGCGGTCGAGTTCGAGGTGACGGATGAGTTGTCCGTCGATGAACACGTTCGCTCGCTTGCGATCGATGATCACGAGCGCTGTTTGGGCTTCGTGTTCGGCGCCGACGTGGATCCGGAAGTTGTCGGCGGTCACGCATCCGTTCGCGTGGACGACTACCTGCAGGGTCTTCGACGACCAGTCGGGGTGGGCGAGGGCTGTGTCGGCCGGGCCGGCCACAGGGGAAGCTTTCCAACGCTCGATCGGGACCTGGCGTCCGATGCCCTGGTGGGGGCGTTCGGTGTTGTAGATCCGGCAGAACTCGTCGAGGTCGGCTTGGAGCTCGTCGATGTTGGCGTGCAGGCGTCGCCGCTTGCGAAGCCACTTCTTGAGGGTCTGCTGGAACCGTTCGACCTTGCCCGCGGTCTGTGGGTGAAACGGCCGGCTGGTGATGGGACGAACGCCAGCCTCTCGGAGTTGGGCCTCGAAGAACACTTCGACCTGGCGGAGCTTGCCGGAGAAGCACAGACCGTTGTCGGACAGGGTTCCCGATGGCAGGCCCCAGACCTCAGCGCCCTGACAGAACGTGCTCCAGGCTTCTTCGGTGGTCGCCTCGGCCACGGCACGGGACCGGATCGCCACACGCGAGTGGTCATCGACGATGTTGAAGATCTTCACCACGCCGGTGGCGATCACCCAGTCGGTGTGGTCGATCTGCCACATCTCGTTCGGTGCCGGTGCCTCGAAGCGACGCAACGCCGTCTTCGGTCGCTTCTTGGGTTGAGGAACGACCAGGCCTCGCCGGACCAGGACCCGATGGATCGTCGCCACCGACGGCACCCGCTCGATCTCGCCGCGTCGACCGAGATGCCACTGGATCGATGTCGCCCCGTGATCAAGACCGGCATCGTCGAGCTCCTTGCGCAACCGAACGATGACGTCCTCGACCGCCAGCGGCGTCTGCTGCGGCGACGAACCCGGCCGCCTGGACCGTTCCTCGAGCCCGTCGAGGCCCTCAGCACGGACCCGGGCCACGTACTTGTAGAACACCGCCCGAGACACACCCTCGTCCCGGCACAGCGCCGTCACGTTGATCGACGCTCTCGCCGTCTCGTCCAACGCGTACGCCGCCGCCGTTGCTTTGACTGACATCGGGATCACCTCTTTGGCCATGACCTCCAATCGGAGCCACGACCATCAGGTGTCAACGATGTTGCGCGACATCAACTGTCCACGATGTCCCGAGAAGAGACACCGTTCCCTTCACCCCGTCGAACGCCGAGATCATCTCGAGCGCGGTGCAGGCCAACTCGAAGCGCTGCGTTCCGTCCGGAAGGGGTCCGTCGAGCTCGAGTCCACGGGCGACGTCAAGGTGGTGGCGAAGGTCGGTCGCTCGGCCAGTCGAGAGCGCCGCCCAACCCGCCGACAGCGCGAGCAGACCGTCGGAATCGCACGATCCGGGCGGGAAGGAATCGATCCAACGTTCGAGCGTGGCGATCTGGCCCGACAACACCATCCGGGAGTGGTGGCGGTACACGATGCGCGCTGCGAGCTCGACGTCACCTGCTCCGAGCGCCTGTTCGACCGCGGCGTCGGCGTCACCGTGGACGTCCTCCCAGAGCGCAGCCGCCCGTCGCAGCACCGGCTCTCGGTCGGGGTCCAGTCGGCGCAGCTCTCTGAGGAGCAGCTCCGCGAACAGCTGGTGGATCCGGTACTCGTCGGCTGCGCCGGTGACCGGCGTGACGAGGAGGTTGCCCGAGTCGACCAGCGTCGTGAGGACCTCAGCGCTGTCGCTTCGTCCGGTGGTCGCGTCGCACCTGCGTCCCGACAGGTGGGGGAGCACCGAGACCTCGGCCAGGAACCGTCTCGTCGACGCGTCCAGGCCTGCGAGCACCTCCTCCTGGAGGTAGTCCACGAGCTGGCGATCCGACGTGAGGAAGCCGCTGAGGAGCAGCGGCGGGTCCTCGTGGGTGCGCAAGGCGAGGATGCTCAGGTCGACGCCTACCGGCCAGCCTTCGGTGACGTCGACGAGCTGGTCGACCAGGCGGTTGTCCAGAGTGGGCACGTTGGCGACCACGAACGAGCGCGACTCGTCCGGGGTGAAGGCCAGGTCGTCCTGGGTGAGCTCGATCAGCCCGCCGTCGACGGCGCGTCGAGCACGGTGGATGTGGGGCGCAGCACGTCCCGACACGACGACGGTGGATCCGTCCGGGACGAGGCCGACGACCCTGTCGACCAGCTCCCAGGATCGCGTGCTGCTGAGCAGGTGCGTGTCGTCGAGGATGAGGAGGAAGGGGGTCGTGTGGCGGTCCATGGCCGTGGCGAGCTCGGGGACGACCCTTCGCCAGAGCTGTGGCTCGGCACCGGCGAGCTGGGACCCGAGTCCGGCGACGTCGAGTCCGGCGGTGCCGAGCGCTCGCAGCAGGTGGTGCGCGAGGACGATCGGGTCGTCGTCGGACGGGTGGAGCGTGAGCCACCCTGATGGACGTTCGTCGGCTTCGGTGAGTTGGGAGAGAAGTGTCGACTTCCCGTAGCCGGCCGCGGCGCGCACGACGACGACCGGAGCATCCGTGTCCTGCACCCGGCTGATCAGCTCCGATCGCGGCAGCTGTCCCTGACGAACTCGGGGAGGCCGCAGGCGTTGCGGGACGACGACCGATGGTGTCAGGGCCTCGTCGACCTCGTCGGCATCGAGCGTCGCGTCCATGTCGACCCGCTCCTCCTCGTCGCGATCGTGGGTGGCCCTGAGCGGCGCAAGTGTCGCAGAGCGCTCTGCGGTGCAGCAACGGAGGCTGTGCCGGCGCTCATCGGGTCAGTGGCCGCGGTCGATCGTTTCACCCGTTCGGGGTGGAGCGGCCTTCGGTGCCCGTCGGCCACGATCCGATGGTGGTTGCGTGGCGGTCGCTGCCGGGAGACAGGGTGGCGCGTCAGGAGGTGTTCATGTCGGCGTACGTCGATGACGAGCTCGGTTCGGTCGACTGGGTCGTGATCGAGCTCCCAGAAGGAGCGAACCCGTTCGATGGCCCGATGGCGGACGAGCTCGCCGTCCTCGTCGAGTCGGAGCTCGTGCGCGTCCTCGACGTGGTCGTGATCACGAAGGACCGATCAGGTGCCATCGGTGTCGTCGAGTTCGAGGAGCTCGACGGTACGGGGCCCCTGACGTGCCTGGCCGGACGACTCGCGGAGGTGCTGTCGCAGGACGACATCGAGCGCACGGCCGACGAGATGGTGCCCGGCAGCTCGGCGGTGCTGCTCGTGTGGGAGCACACCTGGTCGGTCCCGTTCGCTGCTGCCGCCCGGATGGAAGGTGGCGAGCTGGTGGCCAGCGGACGGGTCCCCACACAGACGCTCGTCGACGCAGTCGACGCCGGAACCGAGACGGTCGCCATCTCAGCGGCGACGAGATCCTGACGTGGCGATCCGAGTGGGACGAGCCGGGCGGCCAGGTGTGATCGGTCGACCGGTCTCCAGGAGGGTGACCGTGGCCGATGCCGCCGCGGTGGTGTCCCGGGGGGTGTCGCTCCGAGGGGATCCTCGCGACGATCAGGACGGAGGTCGGAGTGAGCGACCAGTCGAACCGCGTCCTGAGCCCAGTCGAACCGAGTCCTGAGCCGAGCCGAGTCGTGAGGCGACCCGAGTCGTGAGGCGGGGCCCGAACTCTTCGAGCGACGATCCCCGGGTTCAGATCGGGACGCGATAGCCGAAGAACTCCTGGTCCTCGTTGTAGCCGCCCTGTCCGGCACCGAGATGATCGAAGCTCGCGACCAGCTCGATGGCCTGCACCCACTTGACCTGCTTGAAGCCGAGCTCGAGCTCGTTGCGCAGGCGGAGCGGTGCCCCGTGGATCTCGAGCAGCGGTTCGCCGTTCATCTCGTAGGCGAGGATCGACTGCTCGTGGCGCATGTGCTCGATCCGGTGGCAGTCGTAGTAGAGGCCCGTCCCCGGTGTCTCGGGCCCCTCGCCGAAGGAGTAGAAGACCACCCACCTCGCCTCGGGGAGCGGCTGCACCAGATCGAGGATGTCCGACATCGACGCCCCGCCCCACTTGGCGATCCCTGACCAACCCTGGATGCAGTAGTGCTGGGTGATCTGCTCGTGCTTGGGTAGTGCCTGGATGTCGGCGAGCGACAGGTCGGTGGGCGTCTCGACCAGGCCCTCGATCCGAAGGCTGAAGCCGTCCCAACCGGCGTCGCGGAGCCTCCGGTACCGCTCCGAGTCCGGCATGTGTCCGTTCGGCCAGAGGAACGGCGAGATGTCGCGCTCGCGATACGTCGCTGTCGGATGGCCCCATTCCATGAGTGCGGCGATCCATCCCACCATCCGTGCTCCAGCCCGCTGCACGACCCGGGGGTGGGCGATGGTGAACGGGGACGCTCGGAGCCAGAGGATCGCGACGACGGTCATCGCGGACGCCGCGATGGCGAGCGCCCAGTAGGACTCGGTGTCGGTGCCGAAGGTGATGTGGTTCAGGTTCCTGACCGCACCGGTGGTGAACACCATCAGGGTGTGCATCGCGATGAAGACGACCATCCAGACCAACACGCCGAAGTGGATCGACCTGGCGATCTGACGGTTGAGCGCGCCGTGGCCGGTGCGGAGCTTCGCCGCGACCGCCGGTGCCTGGAGCAGGCCGGTGACGAGCGCGAGTGGGGCGGCCACGAACACCGTGAGGAAGTAGGCGAGGATCTGCAGTCCGTTGTACGCGGTGAATCCTCGGTCGACGGGGAACTCGAGCGACAAGTACTGCACCGCTGTGGACGCGGCGTTCGGGAACACAGCGAGCGAGCGGGGGACCAGCCGTTCCCATTGGCCGGTGATGAACAGCAGGACGAAGAAGACGGCGCCGTTGACCAGCCAGAGGAGGTCGAAGCCGAAGTGCCACCACCTCGCGAGTCCGATCGAATGCCGGAACCCAGGTAGGCCGAGCCAGCGGGGAAGTGCTACGGCGTCGTCCTTCGCCGTCCAGGCCGCTGCAGGGTTCCGAGGGTCGCGACGATCGGGTGGGACGGGGCCGCGCATCCTCAACCACTCCGTTCCCGGTTTGCACCCGGAGCTGACGTAGAGGCGGGGGTGATCCGCGAGGATCTGGAGCCCTGCTCGGATGATGAACATCATGAACAGCAGGTTGAAGAGGTGCTG
>JAPXRJ010000082.1:0-11685 GCA_033813615.1 Microthrixaceae bacterium
AGTCGTGGTTCAGGGCGTGGGCGCCTGGCTGGCGAACGCCCGAGCCCGGTCGATGCCCGCCTGTCGTTCGTCCATCCGGTCCGATCCCACCAGGACGTAGTCGACCGCGTACTCCGCTCGCAGCGCACCGTCGTCGTCGAGGAGCCAGCCGAGGCCGACGGCGAGGCGACGGGGAACGGCGATCACCCCGGGGTCCTCCCGGGTCCTGAACACCACGTCCCAGAGCGGGATGCTCACGCCGTGGTTGGCCATCGGTCGACCGAAGTGGTGGTGGAAGTGGTGCCGTCGCAGCCAGCGCTCGTTCCGACGACGAACGCGAGCCCGGCGCTCAGCAGGTCTCCCAGCGCGTCGCTCGTCATGTCACCCCCGAGTGCTCGTCGGACGCCCGTGTCGGTCAGGCGTTCGTGCCGACCCTCGGCAGGAACTGCCCGGCCCGCTGCATGCGGTTGAGCTGCTGCACCGCCTCGGTCAGCACCATCGCCGGCGCACCCCAGGCCAACAACATGTCCTCGGTGCACAGCAGGGCCAGGTGGTCGGAATCGAACACGCCGGCATCGCCCGCATCGAGGGCGGTCACGTTGGCGCCGGCGACCAGCAGGGCGCCGTCGAGCGCACCGACCCAACGCAGGATCCGACTCATCGAGTCGTCGCCGCGAGCCGCGTCGGGGGCGGACAGCGCGCCGGCGGCGATCGCGGTCTCGATCAGGACCACGCCCTCGGCGAGCAGCGTCATCGCATAGGTGGTCAGGGTTCCCAGGTCGCGTTCGGCGACCGTGTTCACCCGGCTGGTGATCGCATCCTGCAGCAGCTCGAACTCCTGCGGGTGCAGCCGTGGACACGCGACGAACAGCTGGCCGTACGCGAGGACTCGGACCAGCGACCCCACCGCGGGATCATCGTGCCCGGACTCCTCGAGCGCCACGTCCCAGAGCTCCGCAGCCCGGTGGTAGGAGTTGAGCAGCGTCTGCACCGCGGCGGACTGCAACGCCCCGACCAACGCGGACTTGGAGTCGAAGTAGGTGTAGATCGTCCCGACCGCGCAGTCGACGCGGTCGGCGACGCCCTGCATGGTCAGGCCGTCGAGACCCGACTCGTCGACGATCTCGCTGGCCGCGGCGAGCAGCTGGTCGTGGCGGGCGACCCGGTTGCGCGCTCGACGCCCGAGCGGCTGCTGGGTGCTCGGATCGACGGCGGTCACCGGAGCCGACCGAGGTGGTGAGGGGGTGTGGGATGCAGGCGCATCCTCCAATGCTCCGAGGTCGCGTCGGTGCTGTCAACAGTCGTCGGAGAACAACATCCCGGCGGGCGGACCGGCCGACCGAGGGACCGGGCGGCGTGGAGGGCTGGCGCCGTTCCCCACGCCGTTCCCCACGACGGACCGGACGACTTCTGACGGGGTGTCAGATGTCCCTACACTCCACCCATGAGCGCTCAGAACCAGACCGCCCGCCGCGGGCTCAGCGGCATCTCCGCCTACCTCCCGCACTGGCGGCTCCAACGAGCGGCGATCACGCAGTTCCTGGGCGCGTCGGCGGGCAAGGGAACGCGGACCGTCGCCTCCTACGACGAGGATGCCGTGACGATGGCGGTCGAGGCGGGCCGTCGTGCACGCCGCGGCGCCGGCGACCGAGTGGACGCCCTGTGGTTCGCGTCGACGACGGGACCGTATGCGGAGAAGTCCGCGGCGCCACTCGTGCACGCAGCGCTGCGACTCGACGGCGATGTGGTCGCCGCGGATGCGGGACCCGGGCTCCGTGGGACCGCCGCGGCGCTGCGTGCTGCGCTGCGCTCCATCGACCCGGTGGTGCTCGTCGCCGCGGGCGACGTCCGCACCGGCCCGGCGGGCTCCACCGATGAGAAGGCCGGCGGCGACGCCGGTGCCGCAGCGCTCGTCGGCGACGGCTCCGACGGTCCGCTCCTGGCGGAGTACCTCGGGGGCGCGTCGGCGACCCGGGAGTTCCTGGACCGCTGGCGGTCCCCGGGTGAGCTGCGCACCCACGCCTGGGAGGAGCGCTTCGGTCAGCAGCGCTACGACGCGCTGGCGGGCCAGGCGTGGAGCGCCGCGCTGAAGGACGCCGGCCTCGACGTCGACCAGGTGTCGCGCGTGGCCATCTCGGCGCCGCACGCCCGCGCCGGCGCACCGCTCGCCAAGCAGCTGGGTGCTGCCGGCGTGGAGCTCGCCGACCGGCTCGACGTCACCGTCGGCTTCACCGGCGCCGCCCATCCGCTGGTCCTGCTCGCCGACCTGGTCGAGCAGGCGTCGCCGGGCCAGATCGTCGCGCTCGTTGCCCTGGCCGACGGTGCGGACGTGTTCCTCTTCCGGGTGACCGACGCCGCCCCGGCGGCGGTGGCTGCCCGGCCGACGGTCGCGGAGCAGATCGCGTCGGGTGACGACTCGCTGCCCTACGCCAAGTACCTGTCCTGGCGGGCCGTGCTGCCGATCCAGCCCCCCAACCGCCCCGAACCCGCACGGGCGTCCGCGTCGGCGGCCGAGCGTCGCCTCGACTGGAAGTTCGGCTTCGTCGGCTCCAAGGACCGCGACAGCGGTGCGCTGCACCTGCCGCCTGCCCGTGTGAGCTTCGTCGGTGGCCACGTCGACGACATGGACCCGGCGCCGATGGCCGACATCGCCGCCACCGTCGCCACCTTCACCGTCGACTCCCTCGCCTACTCGCCGTCGCCGCCGGTCGTGTTCGCCGTGTGCGACTTCGAGGGCGGCGGACGCCTCCCGGTCGAGCTGACCGACGTGCGCGCGGAGGAGGTCTCGATCGGGATGACGGTGGAGATGACCTTCCGTCGACTGAACGCGGCGGACGGCATCGTCAACTACTTCTGGAAGGCCCGACCGGCCGGCGGGGTTGCACCCGCAGTGGCCGACGCCACGACCACCACGACCACCGCACAGGGGGAGGGCTGACATGTCCAGCCACGGCATCAAGGATCGCGTCGCCATCGTCGGGATGGGCTGCACCCCGTTCCGTGAGCACTGGGACAAGGGCCTCGACGACCTCGCGGTCGAGGGCACGCACGCCGGGCTCGACTCGGCCGGCATCGCCGTCGACGACGTCGATGCATGGTGGCTCGGCACCGCGCAGTCCGGCATGTCCGGCGTGACGCTGGCGTCGCCGCTCAAGCTGCAGGGCAAGCCGGTCACCCGCGTGGAGAACTACTGCGCCACGGGTTCCGAAGCGCTGCGTCAGGCCTGCTACGCCGTCGCCTCCGGTGCCTATGACGTGGCCGCCGCGGTCGGCGTCGAGAAGGTGAAGGACTCCGGCTACCAGGGACTGAACGCCTTCCCGATCCCCACCGACGGCACCAACCGAACCCTCACCGCCGCTGCCATGTTCTCGCTCGTCGCGCCGGCGTACGCGGAGAAGTACGGAGTGGACCCCGCCGAGCTGCGCCGCACGTTGGCCCGCATCGCCAGCAAGAACCATGCCAACGGTGCCAAGAACCCCCTGGCGCAGTTCCGCAGGGAGATGAGCGTCGACGCCATCTGCGCCATGCCGTCGGTGGCCGGGATGCTGTCGGTGTTCGACTGCGCTGGCGTGGCCGACGGTGCCGCGAGCGCGATCGTCGTGCGGGCAGAAGATGCACACCGCTACACCGACAAGCCGCTGTTCGTGAAGGCGCTGAGCTTCGTCGCCGGCAACGGTGCGGGCCTGGCCGACCCCGACTACGACTACACGCACTTCGACGAGTGCCAGTGGGCTGCCGAGGACGCCTACGCCCAGGCCGGCATCACCGACCCCCGGCGCGAGCTGGCGATGGCAGAGGTGCACGACTGCTTCACGCCGACCGAGCTGGTGCTGATGGAGGACCTCGGCTTCTCTGCTCGGGGTCAGGCGTGGAAGGACGCCGAGGCCGGTGTGTTCGACCTCCACGGCGAGCTGCCGGTGAACACCGACGGCGGGCTGAAGTCCTTCGGGCACCCGGTCGGAGCATCAGGTCTGCGGATGCTGTTCGAGTGCTGGTTGCAGCTTCGTGGCGAGGCGCCCGAGGACCGTCGCATCGATACCGCGGACCGCGGGCTTGCGTTGACGCACAACCTCGGCGGCTACCCGGGAGAGATGGTCAGCTTCGTCGGCATCTGGGGCAACCGCCTCGACTGAGCTGGACGGGGCGTGGCCGGGAGCGTTGGAGAGTCGCTGCGGGTACCTTCGTTGGACATGGTCGAGTCCGACGAGCCCACCAAGTTGCCGAGGCGTGATGATGTGGTCGCCCAGGTCCAGGACCTCGTCGGCCAGAGCGCTTCACCAGCGGTGTTGGTCGTCGAGGTGGCGGAATGGCACGCGCTGACCGAGACGGACCGCGGTGGCGCCCGACGTGCGGTCCGCGAGTTGGCGGAACGCCTCGATCGAGTCGTCCGCGGACGTGACGTGCTCGGGTTCGAGCCGCCGGCTCGGTTCCTGCTCGGCTGCTCGTCGTTGTCACCCGACATCGCCGGGGGTGTGATCGACCGAATCCGGGGCGGAGCCGCGTTCCCTGTCGAGATCGACGGCGGTGCCGTGAGCCTGGTGCTCGACGTGGGCGTGGCGTTCTTCTCCGACGGGGCGACCGGTGCGTCGCTCGTCGAGGCTGCCGAGCGCGACCTCGGACGCGCCGGCTCGACCAACTGAGCAGGAGTCGGGGCGCTCACCGGCGGGCACGCCGCTGTCGAGCGCACCACCACCGGCAGCGGGTGATGGGACGGATCTGTCTCCGGCGACGACCGCTGGGTACCATTCGTCAGCGGTTGTGCTGAGAGGCGGTATGCGACGCGGACTGGGGATCGTCATCGGACTGATCGGTTCCCCCTGGGTCGGTGTCGACGCTCGCGCACCGGTGCGCGGCGCCACTCGACGTGCGCTGCTGGCGGTGCTCGCCACGGAGGCCGGTCGGCGGGTCAGCGTCCATCGACTCGTCGACGAGCTGTGGGACGGTCGGCGGGTCAGCGACTCGTCGCTGCGCGTCACGGTCAACCGCCTCCGCAGCCAGCTGGTGGATGCCGGCATCTCCGATCCGATCCGCAGCGACCCCGGCGGCTACACCCTCGACGTCGACCGCGACGCAGTCGACTTCCTGCTGCTCGAGCGGCTGGTGGCCAGTTCGGGGGTGGACTCGCGGGCGGGTCGACTCGACGACGTGCTGCGCTCGACGTCGACCGCTATGGAGTTGTGGACGGGGTCTCCGTTCGACGGCGTGCCGGACACGCCGACGGTCCGGGGATCGACCGTTCGCGCCGAACACGCCTACTTCGAGCTGGTGGCGCTGCGAGCAGATGCGTTGCTCCGCCAGGGCGAGGCGTTCGAGGCGTTCGAGGCGCTCGACGTCGCCGTTCCCCATGCGCTCCCCCGGGAGGACCTCGTTGCCATGCGGATGATCGCCGCAGCGAGGATCGGCCGCCGTGACGTGGCGATCTCGGCGTTCGACGACCTCGTCGTCGGACTCCGGGAGGACCTGGGTGTCGAACCGACGAGCGGCCTGATCGAGCTGAGGGACGCCATCGGCGTGGACGACCCCGAGCGGCTGTGCATCGCCGAGACCGAGTTCCTGCCACCGATGGTCGAGGCCGCGAGCGTGCGCTCGCAGCCGACGTCGGATCCCCCGCCGTCGCTCGTCGGACGCGACGACGTGGTCGACGCCGTCGCGCTCGCGCTGGCGCGACGGTCGGTGGTCCTCGTCCAGGGCGACGCCGGGTACGGCAAGACGGCGCTCGGCGCCGTGGTCGCTGCCACCGTCGCATCGGCGCGACGCAGCGTCGCCTGGATCCGAGGGTCGCGCCTGGACCCGGGTCCTGGATCGATCCTGCGAGGGTTGACGGATCTCGTCGACGATGAGGACCACCCGATCCGGCGGCTGACCGACATCCCGAGCTCGGCTGACCCCGAGCTCCGAATGGTCATGCTGGCCGACGCCGCCACGGCGGCGCTTCGGACGGCGCAACCCGGACTGGTCATCGTCGACGACGTCCACTGGATGGACCGATCCGCGCTCGCGCTCCTCGCGGCGATCATCGGGCAGGTCGACGGTCAGAGCTGGCTGCTGCTGTCGAGGCCCCACGGGCTGCGTGGCGACGTCGCCCAGTTCCGCTCCGACCTCAACACGCGCACGAGCGACCGCGTGGTCGACGTGGTGCTCGACCCCCTGACCGACGCAGAGGTCGTGGAGCTGGTGGAACGCCGCCACGGCGCTCCACTCGAGCGGACCGCTGCCATCGAGGTCGCACGGCGTTGCGACGGGTGGCCGTTCCTCGCGGTCGAGCTCGCACGCCGGCTCGACTGCCTCGACGAGCTGCCCGACTCGGTGATCCACGCCGTGTCCGTCGAGCTCGATGCCGCGGATCCGACGGACCGTGAGCTGGTCGAGCTCGTGGCAGTCGCCGGAACCCTCCCGTCGTCATCGCTGCGGGCGATCCGTGGGGCCGATGACGTCCACCGTGCTGGCAGGCGGTTGGAACGCACGGGCCTCGTTCGGGACACCGCAGGTGGGCTGTCGATCGCACACGACGTCATCCAGGATGCGGTGCTCAGCCTGCTCGACCGTGAGCGCACCGAGCAGTTGCACCGGGCAGTGGCTGCGCTGTTCTCCTCGTCCGATCCGACCGACCCCGTGTCGGTCGTCCGCCACCTCCTCCGCGGAGGATCGGGTAGCGAGGCGGAGCTCGAGCGCCTGATCGGCCCGGCGCTGACGGCGCTGCGGGTGTCGGGAGCGTTCATCGACGCATCGGAGCTCGCGTCCGAGTACCTGTCGATCGTGGGACCTCTCCCGCGGACCGTCGAGGGTCTGTCGGGCGGGCTCGATGCGGCGGCGGCGCTCATCGGTGGCGGTCGGGTCGACGACGGCATCGCGCTCTACGACTGCCTGATCCCGCGGATCCGCCAGATGGGTGACCCTGCGCTGACGGCGACGGCGATCCTCGCCCGCGGTCCGGTCGACGCGGGCGGCGTCCCGCCGGGCGATCTCGCAGTGGACGCGGAGACGGTGCGGAGATCGCTGCCGACCACCGAGACGTGGCTCCGTCCGCAGCTCGGTCTGTGGTGCGCCCATCAGCAGCTGATCGGTGGTGGGGATGGGGTTCAGGAGCTCCTCGACGAGGTGGAGGTCGAAGTCGCAGAGAGCGGTGACGAGGTCCTTCGGAGCCTCCTGCTCGCCGAGCGCTACCACGCCTCCATGGCATGCGACCGCAGCCCGGACGAGAGCTCGGCGGCGTTCGCCGACCTCGAATCCTGGGCCCGGCTCACCGGTCGGACTCCGTGCCGCTCCATGGTCCGACTTCTCGCGCTCGACCGGGCGGCGACCGTCGGGACGCTCGACCAGCACGCGCAGGCGATCGAGGAGCTCGACGCAGTGATCGAGGACTTCCCTCGTCCGGATCTCGAGTGGTACGTCGCCGCGGCGAGAGCCGGCGCAGCCATCGCCGCTGGGGACATCGAGCGCGCCGCCGACCTGGTCGTGGCCGCAGGGGACGCCGGACGGAGGTTGCACCTCGCCGCTGCTCCCGGGGTCGAGCGACTCCACCAGTTCCTCCTGATCGACGCGAACGGGTCGTTGGCCGCGGTGGCGCCGATGCTGGACCTCCCGTTCGACGACGCCGCCCAACCGGTGCTCGTGGGCGCCGCGGGTCGCGCCGCCCACGAGGCCGGCGATCAGCGGCGGGCTCAGGAGGCGGCGAGGTGGCTCGCCGGGGCACCACGACTGCTGGTCGGGGCAGGGATGGGCTGGCAGATGACGGCGGTCCTGGCGTCGGAGCTGGCAGCGTCCACGGGCTGCGAGGCGCTCGGGCACCGCGTGCGTGCGGAGCTCGGTGGTCGGTCGGGCACCGGTCTGAGCATCGCCGGGGTCGTGCTGCTCGGCTCGGTGGATCGAGCGCTCGGACGGGCGGCCGACGCGGTGGGCGACGGGGAGGCGGCTCAGGATCTCGAGCGCCGTGCCCAGGCATGGGACGCGGCCGCCGGCCACGCACCGCGGCGGGGTCCACGGCCCGAGTACTCCGCCGGGTAGCGGACAAGGCGGGGGGTCGAGGTGGTGCAGCGGAGGTGGCCTGCAGCGCGAGGCGGTCGTGGAGCCGGGACGGTGTAACGCAAGTGTTCGCTCCGGGGCGTAGGACTGCGCATCAACCGTAGGACTGCGCATCAACGGAGTATCCGGAGGGAGCACCATGGGACACCGAGCGAGGCGACGATGGGTCGCTGCAGTGGCCGCGGGAGGAGTGGGCTTCAACGGGCCCGCCGACATCTGGCCGTGCACAACGACGCATGACCTGAACCAGGACGCATGACCTGAACCAGGGAGAGGCGCCGGTCGATCGACGGCGACCGGCGAGACGGGATGGGAGGCGGGGGCTCGGGTCCGACAGGGACCCGAGCCCTGTCAGTTCGGGCCTCGGCTGATCTCAGCAGTCGACGCCATCGAGCGCCGCCCGCCGTGGAGCGATCCGTATGATCTGACATCCATCGGATCCTGCGGTCGGAGACGCCGCTGAAGGAGCGCCACGTGGCAGCGATCATCCCCGAAGGCGCCGTCGTGTGGGGGCTGCAACTCCCCGTCCAGTCCAAGTCCACGGCGTACCGCCAACCGTGGGAGCTCGACGCCGGGCCGGCGGAGCTGGCGACGGTCGCCACCGCAGCGGACCGGGCCGGGGCGTTCTACGTGGCGGTGTGCGACCACGTCGTCGTGCCCCGACCGGCCGACGAGGTGATGTCGGACACGTGGTACGACACCATCGCCACGCTCGGCTGGCTGGCGGCGCAGACCGAGCGGGTCCACCTCGTCAGCCACGTGTACGTGCTCCCGTACCGGCACCCGCTCCAGACGGCCAAGTCGTTCGTGACGCTCGACGCGCTGTCGGGTGGCCGGGCGGTGCTCGGTGCGGGTGCCGGTCATCTCGAGAGCGAGTTCCGGGTGCTCGGTGTCGACTTCGAGGGGCGCGGTCGAGCCGTCGAGGACGCCATCGGGGTCATCCGCGCCGCGTTCGCCGAGGAGTACCCGACGATCGGCGGCCCCGGCGCTGAGGTCGGCGTGGGCGTCGCGCCGCGACCGGTGCGACCGGGCGGTCCGCCGATCTGGGTAGGGGGCTCGTCGCCGGCGGCCATGCGCCGAGCCGCCACGCTGGCCGACGGCTGGCTGCCGCAGGGGCCGCCCAAGGACGGCATGCGCTCCGGTGTCGCCCGGATCCGCGAGATGCGAGCCGAGGCGGGACGTCCTGCAGCGTTCGACATGGGCACGAACGTCGAGCCGATCCACATCGGGACCCCGGACTTCGAGGTCGCCAAGTGGACGCTGACGGGTGCGCCGGAACAGGTGGCCGAGGGCCTGTCGAAGTACCTCCACCTCGACGTGAACCAGTGGCAGCTGCGCTTCGTCGGCCGAAGCGCCGATGAGGTCGCCGAACAGATCGAGCGCTTCGGTGCGGAGGTCTGGCCGCTCCTCACGGCCTGAGCCGGCAGTCCGCCTGTGCCGCCGAGCGCCGGTCGGTCTGCAGCTGCCACCGAACTTGGGCACGAGCGACCAGTCAGTGGTCTCCGATGCCCGAGTTCGACGGTCGGGCGGTCGGGTGCCACCGATCTTGGGCACGAGCGACCAGTCAGTGGTCTCCGATGCCCGAGTTCGACGGTCGGGCGGTCGGCGGTCCGGTGGCGAGGCGTGGACCACTACGGTCGCCGGCCATGAGGATCGAGATCGAGCCCGGGGTGCGGTTGTTCGTCGACGTGGTCGGATCCGGCCTCGACGCGACTCCCGAGGCGATGGTGCCCAAGCCCACGCTGCTGCTCCTCCATGGCGGTCCGGGCTTCGACCACTCGGGCTTCCGTCCGTTCTTCGACCGCTTCGCCGACACCCACCAGGTCGTCCTCTACGACCATCGGGGCAACGGGCGCAGCGACGGTTGGGACGACCCGTCGTGCTGGAACCTGGACACCTGGGCCGACGACGTCGTGCGCATCTGCGACGCGCTCGGCATCGAGCGGCCGATCGTGCTCGGCCAGTCCTTCGGCGGGTTCGTGGCGCAACGCTACGCGGCTCGTCACCCGCAGCATCCGGCGGCGGTGGTGCTGTCGAGCACAGCTGCTCGCGTGCACGGAGAGGAGTCCGCCGCGCGGTTCGCGACGCTCGGCGGACCGGACGCCGAGGCGAGCTACCGCCGGGTCTTCCTGGGCGGTGACGTGAGCAGCGACGCGTTCCTCGAGTACCTGATGACGGCGATGCCGCACTACACCACGACGCCGTCGACCACGGATCCGGGTCGGCCGATCATGAGCTTCGACGTGCTCGTCGACTTCACCCGTTGGTTCCCTGACATGGACCTGCGCGCCGACCTGGGACGAATCGTGGCACCGACGCTGGTGCTCGCCGGAGCGCAGGACCCGATGACCCCGACGTCGTGCTCACAGGAGATCGTCGCTGCGCTGCCGGACGGCGTGGGAGAGCTCGTCGTCCTCGGTGGCGCCGGCCACGGCACCTACCACGACCTCCCCGAGGAGACCGAGGTGATCCTCCGGGAGTTCCTGGCCGCCGACGCCGTCACCGACCGATCCGGCTGACCCCCCAAGTTCGGAGCTCGCCATGCTTCTTGGGGGAATCGGTCGGCTGACCCGTCGGATTCCCCCAAGTTCGGAGGCGCGGATCAGTCGGCGACCACGGGTCCGGCCTCCGCCGGAGCCCGGTCGCTGCTGGCGCCGACGGAGTAGTCGAACGGGAACAACGCCAGCTTGGCCATGCTGAAGTTCTTGATGCCGAAGGGGATCCCGATGATCGTCAGGCACAGGATCACACCGAACAGCACGTGTTCGAGGGCCAGCCAGAAGCCGCCGACGATGATCCACACGATGTTCATCACGCCCTTGGAGAACCGATGGCCGTCGTTCTCGTGCAGGGTCCGACCGAACGGCCACATCACGTAGCCCGCCATCTTGAACGCCTGGATGCCGAACGGGATTCCGATGATCGTGATGCAGGCGATGATCCCGGCGAGGATGTACGAGATGCCGAGCCACACGCCCGACAGCACGAACCAGATGATGTTGCCGATGGTCTTCATGACGTCCCTCTCCGTCCGGGATCGGTGGTTCAGTTCTGCCCGGCGAGCTGGTGACGGAGGTGGGTGCACTCGTCCTCGAGGTCGGCGAGGCGCTTGGCGGTGCCGCTCAGCATCGACCGAGACAGACGGGGCAGGTCGTCGAGCAGCGTGTTGAAGCCGCGGCGGTCGATCACCTCGAGGGTCATGTCGGTCGTGGCGACGATCGATGCGGTGCGGGTCACGGCGTCGAGCAGGGCGACCTCGCCGAAGTAGGCGCCGGGTCCGAGGGTCGCCACCTTCTTGCCGTCCTTCACCACGTCGGCCTCGCCGGCGATGATCACGGCGAACTCCTGGCCGAGCTCGCCCTGGCGCATGATCGTCCGGCCGGCCGTCACGTGGACCTCGTCGGCCAACCGGTCGATCTCGTCGAGCTCCGACTCGGTGCATCCGGCGAAGATCGGCAGGGAACGAATCTGCGAGTGGGTGTTCTTGCGGAGCGTCACGACGGCGACTCTAGGCCCCGTCTGCCCCGTGTGGCGGTCGTCGCGATCGCGTAGCTTGCGCTCCGTGTCGCCAGGCGCCTGCTCGGCGACGCCGACAGGGGGACGAATGGTCGAGTTGTTCGCGTTCATCCGACGCCGTGACGGCCTCAGCGTCGAGGGCTTCCGGGACCACTGGCACGACGTCCA
>JAPXRJ010000083.1:0-11630 GCA_033813615.1 Microthrixaceae bacterium
TGTCCACGCCGGCGTCATCCGCGATCCGGGCACCGGGCGCGTCGTAGGCCGTGACCATCACCATCGGATCGCCACCGTGGCGGACCTTCCGTGAGCGGATCCACGGCACCGTGACCCGCTTGGGCCGGGGCGGCGCTCCACGCTGGTCGCGCGAGGGCGCCGCGGTGGGAGCTGCAGTGGTCGGAACTGCGTGAGCGAGAGCCATGCGACTCACCTCCTGATCAGGTCCAGCGCCCCATGGCTGCCGGCCGTCACCAGGAACGGTACGACACGCGGGTGGCCCAGGAAAAGACGGTGATGCAGGGATCACACAGGTCGCAGGGGCTACCTTGCCGGCCATGGCGACCTGCACGAGCTGCGGACGCTCCGACGAGGCCACCACGCCGGTCCACCGGGTGTACCTGGTGCTGCCCGATGGCGCACCGACGGACCCGTCCTCGATCGAGCACCTGGCCCGGACCGAGGTGCTCGACGACGACGAGGACTGGTGCTCGACCTGCTGCGAGCAGTACCCGCACGTGACCCGAGCGGCCACGTGACCGACAGCAGAACCACGTTGGGTCGAACGGCCGCCTACTGACCGGCGACAGGGGCCGTGGTCGGCACGGTGGTGGTGGCCTTCGGCGCGGTCGTGGTCGTCGAACCCGGTGTCGTCGAACTGGTCGAGGCGCCGGGCACGGTGGTCGTCGACGACTTGGGCGTCGTCGTGGTCGACGACCCGCTCGTCAGCGCCATGCCGGAGTTCAGGACCTTCTTGCCCGCATCGGTCGGAGGGAACTTGCAGGTGCTGTCACCCGCGGTCGCCTTCGACATGAAGTCGCGCCAGATCTTGGCCGGGAACGTGCCGCCGGCGACCGACTGGCCCTTGAAGGACTTCATCTCCTTGGGCTGCTCGAACCCCATCCACACCGACGTGGTGAGATGGCACGTGTAGCCGGTGAACCACGCGTCCTTGGCGTCGTTCGTGGTGCCGGTCTTGCCAGCGGCGGGCACCTTCAGCCCGGCGGCCGAGCCGGTGCCCTTGATGATCACGCCCTGCAGCACGGTGGTGACGGTGTCGGCCACCTCCTGGCTGATCACCTGCTGGGGCTGGACCTCCGCAGCCGCGTCGAAGATCACGTCTCCGTCCGCGTCCTCGATGCGGGTGATCACGTACGGCTCGATGTGGCGGCCGCGGTCGGCGAACGTCGAGTACGCGGACGCCATGTCCATCACCGAGACCTCTTCGGTGCCCAGCACGAGTGCGTACACGGGGTCGAGCTGAGCCCGCACGCCCAGCCGGGTGGCCATCTCTGCCAACCGGTCCGGGGTCACGGTGTCGACGATGCCCGCGTACACCGTGTTCGTCGAGCTCCAGGTGGCCTCCTCGACCGACTGCACGCCGTGGTCACCCTTGTCGTAGTTGCCGGGCTTCCAGAGCTTGCCGGGCTCGGCGTACACGTTCGGGAACATCGTGGTCGCCGGAGCGCGGAACTTGGACTTGGTCGAGAAGCCCTCCTCGACGAACGCGGCGAGCGCGAACGGCTTGAACGTCGAACCGGGCGCCCGACCCGAGCCACCACCCGCGCTGCCGAGGGCCAGGTTCACCTTCGACGCCTCGTAGTCGCGGCCGCCGTACATGGCCCGAACGCGCCCATCGGCATCGATCGCCACCAACGAGCCCACGGGACCGTCGGGCTGGTCGAGCACCCTGTTCACGGCGTCGACCGCGTACTTCTGCAGCTTCGGGTCGAACGTGGTGTACACGCGGAGGCCCTTCGTCTCCGCTCCGGGGCCCAGGCGCTCACGCAGCTGCGAGCGGACCCACTCCATCCAGAACTGGGAGCCGAGCTCCTTGTAGGCCACGTCGCCGAGGTCGGTGTGGTTCTCTGCCCGGGGCTTGAACGTGACCTGCTGCGCCTGACCCGTCTCCGATGTCGGAGCGGCGTTCCACGGAAGGGCGTCGGCCATCTTCTCCTGGCCGTCTGAGATGTAGCCCTCTTCCACCATGGCGCGCAGGACGGTGGCCCGTCGCCGCGTGGCCTCTTCGGGGTCCCTGCTGGCGTCGGCTCGTTCGGGCGCCCGGATGAGCCCGGCGAGATAGGCGGCCTGGGGGAGGTTGAGATCCTTGACCCCGATCCCGAAGTACGCCCGCGACGCTGCTTCCACCCCGTAGGCGCCACGCCCGAAGTAGATCTCGTTCAGGTAGCGGGTCAGGATCTCCCGCTTGTCGAGGGTCTGCTCCAGCTTGACTGCCAGCACCGCTTCCTTGACCTTGCGGGTCAGCGTCTTCTCCGACGTCAGGTAGACGGTCTTCACGTACTGCTGTGTGATCGTCGAACCGCCCTGTTGGGATCGACTGTTGCCGAGGACGTCCTTGGTGAACGCACGAGCGATGCCCACGGGATCCACGCCGTTGTGGTCGAAGAACTTGCGGTCCTCTGCCGACAGCACCGCCTGGACGAGCACCGGCGGCAGGTCGTCGTAGTCGACGACGACACGCTCCTCGCTGGCCGACAGGCGGGCCATCGAGGTGTCGAACCCGCACTGGCCGGCGGGGACGTCGATGTCGCAGACGAACGTCGTCTCGGACTGCGTCTTCGCTGCGGGGAGCTCGATCGTGTTCAGCGCCGCCCAGACGCCGCCGATCGCGACGACGGCGAGCACCAGGCCGGCGTAGGCGAATCGACGCCAGCGCCACAGGAACCCCCGCTTGGTAGGAGGTCCGCTCGAACCGCCGTCGGCGTCCGCGTTCCGGGTCGGCGCCTTGGCCTTGGGCGTCCTGGACGAACCCTTCGCCGACGACTGCGTCGACACCGGTCGACGGGTCGAGGACCCACCGGGCGGGCGACGGCGACGATCGGAGGGATTGGACGGCGGTGGCATCGGAGGGTCGACCGCGCGCCAGCCCGACCGGGGGCGTGCGGTGCACCCATTCTGCCCTGGCACCACCTCTGCGGTCCCGCGGGATCCTGAGAAGGGTGACGGTCGTCCTCCCGACATGGATCGGGGAGCCCACGACCTGTCCCGGATCGTGCGGCGCTACCGGATCGAGAGGAACGACAGCACGACGATCAGGATCACGACTCCGACCATGAGCAGCGTCGCGGCGAGTCGGGGGTGCGTGGGTCGATCGCTCATGGCGTTGCGTGAGCCGTGTCGGCCCCACCGATCCGCACCACGACATCGACGATCGTGATCACCCCTGCCGGACAGGCCTGCGCGCCCATCCACGCCTGGACGGCGAGCTCCGGGGGAACCTCGAGCGTGTGGATGTCGATCAGTCCGTCGGCATCGAGCGGGTAGACCGCGGGCGCCCATCGATGGCAGTTGCCCCAGCCTTCGCAGAGACCGGGGTGGGCGCGGACCAGCAGCGACTCGGTCCGGCCGTCTGGGCGTCTGGATGTCATCGGTCCACCTCCGAACCAGCGTGCACGGTGAGCAGGCTCAGCGTGCGCAGCGTTGCAGCCGCATCGGACATCAGCTGATGCATGACGTCGGCGGCGGGCCGGACCGAGCGGATCGCTCCGACGCCCTCGCCGGCCCAGACGGGTCGGGTCCCGAAGTCGTCATCCGCCCCGGCCGCGTACATCTCCGTGGCTCGATCCAACCCACACCCGGCTTCCCAGTGCTCGACGATCTCGTTCCGGACGACCCGGCCGTCGTGGCCGTCAGGCCACGCGGGTCCACGAACCACGTCGAAGACATCGGTGCGCACGGTGTCGGCCGCGCCCGCGGCGAGGACCGTCGCGAGCTCCGCAGGTGCGGTGATCGCCTCGGTCGTCGCAAGGAACCGTGTCCCCATGGAGACCCCCGCGGCCCCGAGCGACAGCGCAGCAACCAGCCCGCGTCCATCGCCGAACCCGCCCGCGGCGATGACCGGCCGCCCGTCAGCGTGCTCCTCGACCGAGCCGACGACGGCCATCGTGGACGGTCCCGGTCGTCCGTGTCCTCCCGCACCCGCGCCCTGCGCGACCAGTGCGTCCGCTCCCGCCTCCAGCGCTGTCGCCACCTCCGCTTCGGTCCCCACCCCGCAGACGAGCAGGGCACCTGCGTCGTGGACGCGCCGAGCGTAGGGACGGGGATCGCCGAAGGAGAGCTGCACGGCCACCGGCTTCGCGGCCAGAGCGGACCGGAGCGCGCTGTCGTCGTCGGCAAGTGCGAACGTGACGAAGCCGACGCCGAACCGGGTTCCCCTCACGAGAGCGAGCTGCGGCTCCAACCAGCTCGGATCCCCGTATCCACCGCCGATGAAGCCGAGGCCACCGGATCGGGTGACGGCCGCGGCGAGCAGTCCTCCTGCGGTGTCACCCATCGGGGCGTTCAACACAGGATGGTCGATGTCGAACAACCGCGTCATCGCGGTGGAGAACAGCGCGTCCTTCACCTGTCGCAAGCTATCGACGGTCTGTCGATTTCTCCACTTGGCGGCGGATAAACTCGTCCACGATGGACGACGACCTGCAGGTCAAGGCGAAGGCGCTGGGCGATCCGACGCGCCACAGCGTGTTCCGCTACCTCGTCGACGTCGACCGTCCCGTGGATGTCGCAGAGCTCACCGGGCACTTCGACCTCCACCACAACGCGATCCGACAGCACCTGGCGAAGCTGGTGGCCGCCGGTCTCGTCGTGGAGTCCTCTGCTGCACCGACGGGCCGAGGGCGCCCGCGGCTCGAGTACACGATCGAACCGTCGGTCGACAGCCGCTGGGGCGTCACGGGACCCTACGAGCGACTCTCGATGCTGTTGACGGAGATGATCCGGACGGGTGCGTCAGGTCGCGAGATCGGACGACGAGCCGCCGCCCGGTTCCGGTTGGGCGGCGCCACGCTCGATGAGTCCCCGGTGGAGATCGTCGTCGACCAGATGGCCCGGCAGGGGTTCGCGCCCCAGGTGTCGCAACGTGCGGGAGTCGTCGAGATCGTGCTGGAGGAGTGCCCCTACGCCTCTGCGGTGCTGACCGACGCCGACACGATCTGCCAGATGCACCTCGGCATGGCCGAAGGCGTCGCGGACGCCGTCGAGGGCATCGAGGTGGTGGAGCTGATCCCGAAGGACCCGCGGGGAGCGCACTGCCGCCTCCGCTGTCGGACGACGACCTGATCGGCTCCACCCGACCGTCGGAGCAGCTCCGGCTGGTCGGAGCACCGGGTGGTCAACTCGTCAGAGCGCTCGGACAGCTGGTTCGGAGGGGCTCCAGTCGAAGCCGAAGACGTGCTTCGCCATCCCCCGCATCAACGACGCAGCGTGGTCCTTGGCTCGCTCAGCGCCGGGTCCGACCCATCCGCTGTCCAGCGATTCGCACCACAGGTGCCACCAGCGATCGCAGTGCGCCGCCCGCAGCGGCTCCTTGGCGTGGAGGTGGCGGTGGGCGGCCACGATCGGATGAGACGGACCATCCTCGTCGACGAGGATCCGGCTCCAGTAGTCGATGAGCACCGGGATGTGCTCGGCCCAGTCCACCTCCGCCACCTCGTCGAACACCGGACCGAGGAGGTCGTCGTTGACGATCTCCCGGTAGAAGCCCACCACCAGGTCGTGCACCGCCGCCCGCGTCACCAGGTCCTGCGGCGACGCCGCGGTCGCTCCGAACGCCTCCATCACGCCGACGTCTCCGCGATGAGGTGCAGCTCGGACGGCTCGGCCACCAACGCACGGTGATGGACCACCGCGACCCTCTGGGCCATCTCGAGGGCTCGCTCCGCGGTCGGTCCCGTCCACCCGTCGTCGAGCGTCTCGGTGAAGAGCTCGAGCCAGCGCTCGAAGTGGGCGGTGGTGAACGGCGAGCGCTCGTGGATGAGCTGATGAGCCCGGAACGGGTTGCCGCTGTAGCCCTCGAGTCCCAGCAGGGCCCGGGACCAGAAGGCCGTCAGCTTGGGGATGTGCTCGGACCAGTCGACCTCCGCGACATCGTTGAACACCGGTCCGAGCAGGTCGTCCTGTGCGACCGCCTGGTAGAAGCGCCGCACGAGCTCCCCGACCTCAGCGGGGTCGCCGAGGTCGGACCGAGGTGATCGCTGGACCGGGATGCTCATCGTGGACTCCTCGCGCTCGGTGACGTCCGAGGACACCGGCCGCGGCGACCGGACGCCAACACCGACACCGACAGGGCGGTCGGCGGATCAGGATTATTCTAGCCGTTGCTAGAGAAGTCGCCGATGGTCGGGTGGCACAACTGCGGTGCGACGCCGCCGTGATCTGCTCCCCTTCCGTCTCGGCGCTCAACGTCGGAGCGTCGGCCCGCCTATTGTCACCGGATCCCGCCACCAGCGCGGCCCGCCAGCTCCGACGAGCGGCGGTCGCCACGAACCGACCGTCACGAGGTGTGCTCAAGATGCCGGACCGATCGTCCGAGAACCCCGCCGACGACACCTCGACCACCCGGGTGGAACACGAGGTCGAGGAGGCACGTCTCCGTGTCGAGCAGCTGCAGACCGACTACGAAGAGCTGCTCTCCGACTCCGACGTGATCCAGGAAGATCGCGACGCTGCCGCACTGCTGCTCAGCGCCGCCCGCTCGGCGCTGGAGACCGCAGAGGACGCGATGGTCCGCGTCAAGGCCGGCAGCTACGGACGCTGCGAGGTCTGCGACGAAGAGATCTCCCAGGAGCGACTCGCTGCGATCCCCGACGCGGTCCGCTGCGTTCGCTGCTCTGCTTGAGCGACGCCGCGGCGGATCGCCGACCTCTCAGCCCGCCGGACGGCCGCCCACAGGGGTGATGTCGAGCAGGTGGTTCCATCGACAGGCCAGGCAGACCTCGACGGTGTAGCAGCGCAGGCCGTTGGCGTTGGTCTTGGCCGCCAACGCCAGCAGCTCTGATCGGCTGGCCACGACGCGTCCGCCGGCCGGCATCCGGGGACCGAACACGAAGCGGGCCAGACGCAGCTCGTGCTCGCCGCACACAGGACAGTCGTGGCGGGCCCGCTGAGCGCAGTTGCGCCCGACGCGCAGCAGCTCGTGCTGAGCGTCGCACACGTCCGCTCTGGTGAGCTCGCCGGAGCGGTAGCGGTGCAGCAGCTGACGGCGCGCGAAGCGGTAGTCGACCGAGCCCGGTTCGGTACCGGGACGTCCAGCGGATTCCGGTGCGAGGAACGGCACGGTTGCCAAGGCTATCGCCATGGCACCGATCCGAGCCGCCGCTCCGCGACCTCCGGGCCCCCAGGTCGACGGTCCACGAACGTCGAGCGCCGCTCCACCAAACTGAGCACCGTGGCTACCTCTGCAACGTCGCCGGATCGTCCGCGCCATCCCTCGGCCGGCAACCTGGGATCTCGTCCCGCTCTCGTGCGGTCCGACGTGTCGCCGCACCTGCTGCCTCCGGCCAGCTATCCGCACGGAGCGGAGGCACCGTCGGATCGGGTCCGGCTCGGTCCCGACCTCGACGACGAAGCGCTCGAGCGCCTCATCGGACCGATCGACGGCAAGCGCGTCCTGGACCTCGGATGCGGGGCCGGCGCGGCCACGATCGCACTCGCCCGACGCGGTGCACGAGTCACGGCCGTCGAGTCCTCCACGGCCCGCCTCGCCCAGGCGCGGGCCGCTGCCGAGGTGGCCGAGGTGCGGGTGGAGTTCCACCACAGCGACCTGGCCGATCTGGCGTTCGTACGAGCGGACTCGGTCGACGTGGTGCTCGCCGTCTACTCGCTCGCGGGAGTGCAGGACCTGGCTCGCGTGTTCCGCCAGGTGCACCGGGTGTTGACCCCGGGCAGCGCGTTGGTGGTGTCGCTCCCCCACCCGTTCACCACGATGCTGGAAGACGACCCCGAGCAGCCGTCGCCGTACCTGACGCGCACCGCCTGGAGCGCGTCCCCGCTCGCGTGGCGTGCGGCCGGCGACGAGGGCGTCACCCACGTCCACCAGATCGGCGATCTGTTCACGACGCTCAGCCGGTCGAACTTCGACGTCGACGCGTTGATGGAGCCCGAGCCGCTCGACGGTCGTCGCAGCATCCACACCTCGACGCTCAACG
Organism: Microthrixaceae bacterium; assembly: GCA_033813615.1. Lineage (GTDB taxonomy): Bacteria > Actinomycetota > Acidimicrobiia > Acidimicrobiales > Microtrichaceae > Dermatobacter. The sequence goes on from JAPXRJ010000083.1 coordinate 7,950, forward strand.
AGTGGGTGCCACCGACGCTCGTCGTGCGGGCCCGCAAGCTCGGCATCTGAGCTCGCGCCGACCCGGTCCTGTGGTGTGGATCGCGACGACGGATGTCGTCGAGCCCCCTATGTCGGTGTGGAGCATCGGGCGGCCCACCAGGTGTCGAGCTCGGTGTAAGCGCGCTCCTCGCCCAGTGGGCCGTGCTCCAGCCGCAGTTCCAGCAGGTGCTCCAGCGCCTGACCGACCTCTCGACCAGGGGCGATCCCCAGGTGCGCCATCACCTGCTGGCCATCGAGGTCCGGTCGCATCGCCGCCAGCTCCTCGGACGCCTGCAGTTCGGCGATGCGCCGTTCCAGGTCGTCGATGCGCCGGTCCAGCGCCTCGGCCTTGCGCTTGTTGCGGGTGGTGCAGTCCGCCCTCGTGAGCGCGATCAGCTCGCCGAGCAGCGGACCGGCGTCGCGCACGAAGCGGCGGACCGCCGCGTCGGTCCAGCCCATCTGGTAGGTGTGGAACCGCAGGTGGAGGTACACGAGCTGGGTCACGTCCGACACCATCTCGTTGCTGAACCTCAGCGCCTTCATGCGATCGCGTGTCATGCGGGCGCCGACCACCTCGTGGTGGTGGAAGCTCACGCCGTTGCCACCGATCGAGCGTGTCTTGGGCTTGCCGACATCGTGGAACAGCGCCGCCAGACGGACCTTCAGCTCGTTGCGGGCCTTCGCCACCACGGCGATCGTGTGGCTGAGCACATCCTTGTGACGATGGATCGGGTCCTGCTCGAGTCGCATGGACGACAGCTCGGGCAGGAACATGTCGGCCAGGCCCGTGTCGTTGACGAACCACAGCCCGGCCGACGGGTCGTCGGTGACGACGAGCTTGCACAGCTCGTCGCGGACCCGCTCCGCGCTCACGATCTCCATGCGTTCTGCACCGGAGCGCACCGCACTCACCAGGTCCTCGGTGGGTGCCAGGCCGAAGCGGGCCATGAAGCGGGCGGCGCGCAGCATCCGCAGCGGGTCATCGGAGAAGCTCACATCGGGATCGAGCGGCGTCCGCAGCACACCGGAGGCCAGATCCGCGAGCCCTCCGAACGGGTCGATCAGCATCGGAGTCGCATCGGTGACCTCCAACGCCATGGCGTTGACCGTGAAGTCCCGACGGGACAGGTCCACCTCGATGTCGTTGGAGTACACGACGCTCGGCTTGCGGCTGTCGGGCACGTAGGCCTCTGCACGATGTGTGGTGATCTCGTAGGTGCGCTCCCCGATCCGACAGCCGATCGTCCCGAAGCGCTCGCCCTGGGTCCACACAGAGTCCGCGACCCCGGCGATGATGGCTTTGATCCGGTCCGGCTCGACGTCGGTGGTGAGGTCCAGGTCGTCACCCAAGGGCCGGTTCGACGACGCACCAGCGACCCCGTCGTCACGGGTGCGGTCGTCGACGAACAGGTCGCGCACCACACCGCCGACCAGGAAGATGCGTGCCCCGGCCGCGTCGAAGCGGTCCGCCAACGGGCGAACCTCGTCCAGCAGCTCTCTGGCTCGTTCGGGGATCACGCCCCGAGGCTAGCGATGCGCTCGCGGACCGCCGTCACGCGTTCGACGACGTCACCGCCGGGACCGCCCGACGTCGGCGGCTCGGGGTGCAGCCGCTCACCGGCGAGCGCAGCAAGCGTCGCCGCTGTCGAGTTGGCGACCGCAACCAGGTCGTAGCCGCCTTCGAGGAACACCAATCGGTGCCCCTCGGGAGCCAGGGACACGATCTCGGCCACCAGGTCCGCGTAGTCACCGGAGCTCAGGCCCAGGTCGGTGAGCGGGTCGTCGCGGTGGGCGTCGTAGCCGGCGGAGACCAGGACCCACGTGGCACCGTGCTCCTCGATCGCTGGAGCGACGAGCTCATCGAGCGATCGGCGGTAGTGCTCGCCGGTCGCCCCCGCCGGCATCGGCAGGTTCCACGTGGCACCGTGACCGTCGCCCGCACCCACCTCCCTCGACATCCCGGTGCCCGGGTACAGCGGGTGTTGGTGCCAGCTGACGTAGAGGACGTCGCCGTTCCGATAGAAGATGTCCTGGGTCCCGTTGCCGTGGTGCGCATCGATGTCGACGATCGCCACCCGCTCGCCCTCCGCCACCAGCGCCGCGGCGGCGACGGCGACGTGGTTGAACAGGCAGAAGCCCATGGCTCGGGTGGCAGTCGCGTGGTGTCCGGGCGGCCGCGGCGCCACGAACGCCGCGGCGCCCTCGTGGCGGCGCAAGCGCTCGATGGCGTCGACGCCCGCCCCAGATCCCAACCGGGCGAGCTCCGCCGAGCGCTCCGACACGACCGTGTCGTCGTCGAGGTGGGTCCGCCCGGAACGGCAGAACTGCTCGATGCCCCGGACGAACGCCTCGGGGTGGACCCGCAGCAGCTCCTCGTCGGTGGCCGGTCGGGGTCGCACGTGGGTGACCGCGTCCTGCACACCGGAGAGGACGAGTCCGTCCGACACCGCTGCGACCCTGTCGGGACGCTCCGGGTGGAACGGCCCGGTGCAGTGCTCCATGAACCGATCGTCCGCGTAGACCAGCACCGTCATCGCAGGAATCGTAGTGGTGGGTCCGTTCCAGCTCCCCGTCGGCGACACGACGGACGACAGGGCCCGGCAACGACCGCTGCCCTGCGATCGGATCTATCGTTGTCCGACGCGTCTGCGGCCCAGCCGCGCCGCCCGGCGCCGGTGCCGCCGGCGCTCTCGTCGGATCGTCTGGAGCACCTGAAGGACCATGGCCAGCCGCCAGCTGCTGAGCGTCGGGGAGGAGTGCTTCCGCGTCGGACCGTGGCACGCGGACGATCGCATCGCCTACCTCGCGTTGCAACCGTCGGTGGGCGAGCCATCGGTCGAAGGCCTCCACGGCTGCCTCGAACGACTGGCCGAGGTCGGCTACTCGTCGGTCATCACCTCCGCTCTGCACCCCACCGAAGCGCGCGCCTTCATCGACGCCGGCTTCACCGAGTACGACCGTCTCCGGGTGCTCGCTCACGACCTGCACCACGTTCCGGTGACCCGTTCGCTCGAACAGGGGATGCGGCTGCGCAGGGCGCATCGACGTGACCGCGAGGCCTCGCTCGTCGTCGACGGCCGGGCGTTCCCCGCGTTCTGGCGCCTCGATCGCTCGGCCATGGCCGAAGCCGAGCACGCCACACCCGTCACCCGCTTCCGGGTGGCGACCTGTCGAGGACAGGTCGTCGGCTACGCCATCACCGGCCGCGGCAGCGGTCAGGGGTTCCTCCAACGGCTGGCCATCGACCCGGACTCGGCCGGCCGCGGCGTGGGCAGCGCTCTGGTCCTCGACTCGCTGCGTTGGGCGGTTCGCCGTCGGTGCCGCCGCGTGCTGGTCAACACCCAGCAGGAGAACCGGCGAGCACTCGACCTCTACGGCCGTCTGGGGTTCCAGGAGACCCCGACCCATCTGGTGGTCCTGCACCGGCCCGTCCCGTGACCGTGCGCCGTCGGTCACGTCGTTCGGGTGTCGATCTCGGCGGCACGGTCCGTGCTTCGGTGCGCTCGTTCGCCCTGCTCACGCTGATCGGGTCCCTGATCGTCGCGGTGACCACGCCGGCGCTCGCTGCACCGGCGCAGGATCCGTCGCCGCCCGAGGGCACCACCTCGCTCGTCGTCACCGCCGTGTCGCCGTGGGTCGAACCCGACGGTGAGCTCAGAGT